>NZ_JBFALC010000107.1:7334-20216 GCF_040656035.1 Streptomyces sp. NPDC050211 | reverse complement strand
GGGCGCAGGCGGCACCCCGTCAGCGCCGGGCTGCGCGACCCGCCCCGCCTCAGCCCCCGCGCCGGGCTGCGCGACACACCCCCGTCCAGCCCCACCCCGCCCCTCAGTCCTCCGACTTCTCGTCAAAGCTGGCGAAATACGCGGCCACCATGTCCTCGCCCCCATGCCCCTGCACAACCGCCCGCTCCAACCGCTCCGCCCCGGCCGCCGCGACATCCAGCCGCACCCCCCGCCGCTCACCCGCCTCGACGATCAGCCGCGCATCCTTCGCCGCGGTCGTCACCGCGAACTGAGGAGGCGTCAGCCGGTCCTCCAGCAGGAGCCCGGCCTTCGCCCGCAGATACCCCATGTCGAGCGGCCCACCCGCGATGAGGTCGAAGAACCCCTGCGGATCCACCTCGAGCGCCTTGGCCAGCGCCAGCACCTCACCGGTGGCGTTGGTCGCGGCGATCACCCAGCTGTTGGCCACCAGCTTCAGCCGCGTCGCGGTACCCGCCGCCCCGTCCTCCCCGGTCCACACGGTGCGCGCACCGACCGCGTCGAACACCGGCGTCACGGTCTCCCGCCCCCGCTCCGGCCCGGCAGCGAGCACGGTGAGCTGCCCGGCCTCGGCGGGCTGCCGGGTGCCCAGCACGGGCGCGTCGTAGAACACCAGGTCGTGCCCCTGGGCGAAGGCCGCCAGATCGGCGATCGAGTCGAGACCAGCGGTGGTGGACTGCACCCAGACGGCGCCGGAACGCAGGCCGGGCGTGGCCTCGTCCATGACGTCCAGCGCGGCGGGACCGTCGTACAGCATGGTCAGGACGACATCGGCGCCCCGGACGGCGTCGGCGGGCGTGTCGGCGATGTACGCACCGTCGGCGGCGAGGGGCTCCGCCTTGGCGCGGGTGCGGTTCCAGGCCCGCACGGCGAGGCCGGACTTCGCGAGGTTACGGGCCATCGCGGCCCCCATGATCCCGGTGCCCAGGACGCTCACGGTCAGCTGGTCGGTCATCTGCGTCAACTTTCTGTGTCGCGGGTGTGCGCGAGTGCCACGTCTGTACAACGTAGGGGAATGCCTGCCCGGTTTCGGCGCCGGAAGACGCGGACGAGGCCGTCCGGCCGCGCAGGAGAAGTGTCGGCCCGCACGGCTGTGACCAGGCGGGGGCCGATCCCCGGAGCGTGGTCCGCCCCGATTAGAGTGAGGCGGTGAACGGCGACTGGCTCATCCGCGGCCGAGACGGCCGCCTCGGTGTCTACTGGCCGTCGGACGACGCCGTCCTGTGCCGGGCGGAGCGCGTCCCCGGCGGCCCGTGGGACGCCCCGCGCCGCGTGGGCGGCGAGCAGAGTGTGCAAGCGGGGTTCGCGGTCGGCCAAGGAGCCGACGGCTACGCCCATCTGGTCGCCTGGCGGCCCACGGTGCAGGGCGAGTCGGGCCTGGTGCACTCCACACACTTCCGGCCCCTGCTCGCGCCCCTGGACTGGATCCCGATCGGCCATCCCCAGAAGAACGGCGAGCGGACCGGCACCCCCGCCGTCGCCGTCGACGCCGAGGGACGGGCGTACCTCTTCGTGCGCAACCGCAGCAAGGGCCTCCACACCATCAACCAGAAGGAACGCGGCGGCTGGAACGGCTGGCACAACCTCAGGGGCTCCAGGGTGCACGAGGAACTCGTCGCCGTCACCGGGGAGTCGGGCCTCGTCGAGGTGTACGGCACCAACCCCGACGGGATCCTGAGCTGGCATCAGCAGGAACCCGGCGCCCGCCCGGTCGCGGCCGATCCCCTGCCCGTGCGCATCGAGCCGGGCACGCTCAGCGCGCTGCCGACGTCGAAGGAGCACACGACGCTGTTCTTCGCGGACCCCGAGGGCATGCTGTACGCGTGGCGGCCGGGCGGCGGCGACCCGGTCGCGCTCATCGCCGCGGTGGGCCCCGGCCCTGTGGCCACCTTCCGCTGTGTCCTGGACGGCCACGACTGCACCCTGCTCGCCCAGCGCTCGGCCTCCGGCCGGGTCGCCTTCGCCGCCTACCCGACCGAACAGGAGTCGGCGGGCCTGTGGTGGACGGAGTCCGGCCCGCAGCTCGCGGCGGGCACCCGGGTCGCCCTGGCGGAGGACGCCGAGGGACGCGTCGTGGCCGCCAGCATGACCCCGGACGGCGTCCTGCGCCTCGCCCGCCAGAAGGACGAGCCCGGCCTAGCGCTCGCCGCCTGGCAGGAAGACCTCTAGGGCCTGTCCGGCGGATCATGCCGGCGTCGCGGGGTCTGGCACGCACATCTGCACCGATGAGGCACCGTTCCTTGCAGCCGGCCTGATCCGCCGGACAGGCCCTAGCCACGACAACACCAGTGCCCCGCACACCGGTTGGCGTGCGGGGCACCGACGTACATCACCAGCGGTTTATACGGGGACGCTGGCCACGCCCGCCTCCAGGAACCGCTTCCCGTTCACGCGCTCCGACACGCCCTCACGGTCCAGGTACGGCGTGATGCCGCCCAGGTGGAAGGGCCAGCCGGCGCCGGTGATCAGGCAGAGGTCGATGTCCTGGGCCTCGGCGACGACACCCTCGTCGAGCATGAGCCCGATCTCCTGCGCCACCGCGTCCAGGACGCGCGCCCGCACCTGCTCCTCGGTCAGGACGACATCGCTCTGCTTCAGCAGCGCGGCGACCTCGGGGTCGAGCTCGGGCTTGCCGCTGTCGTAGACGTAGAAGCCGCGCTTGCCCGCCTTGACGACGGCCGCGAGGTTGGGGGAGACCGTGAAGCGGTCCGGGAAGGCCCGGTTGAGGGTCTCCGAGACGTGCAGACCGATCGCCGGGCCGACCAGCTCCAGCAGGACCAGCGGAGACATCGGCAGGCCCAGGGGCTCCACCGCCTTCTCCGCCACCTCGACCGGGGTGCCCTCGTCGATGACGTTCTGGATCTCGCCCATGAAGCGGGTGAGGATGCGGTTCACGACGAACGCCGGGGCGTCCTTCACCAGAACCGCCGTCTTCTTCAGCTTCTTGGCGACGGCGAACGCCGTGGCCAGCGAGGCGTCGTCGGTCTGCTCGCCGCGGACGATCTCAAGCAGCGGCAGCACCGCGACCGGGTTGAAGAAGTGGAAACCGACGACCCGCTCGGGGTTCTTCAGCTTCGACGCCATCTCCGACACGGACAGGGACGAGGTGTTGGTGGCGAGGATCGCGTGCGCCGGGGCGACCGCCTCGACCTCCGCGAACACCTGCTGCTTGACGCCGATCTCCTCGAAGACCGCCTCGATGATGAAGTCCGCGTCGGAGAAGCCCTCGGCCTTGTCCAGGACACCGCTGACCAGCGCCTTGAGGCGGTTGGCCTTGTCCTGGTTGATACGGCCCTTGCCGAGCAGCTTCTCGATCTCGGCGTGGACGTAGCCCACACCCTTGTCGACGCGCTCCTGGTCGATGTCGGTCAGCACGACCGGCACCTCCAGGCGACGCAGGAACAGCAGCGCGAGCTGAGAGGCCATCAGACCGGCGCCGACGACGCCGACCTTGGTGACCGGACGTGCCAGGTTCTTGTCCGGCGCTCCGGCCGGGCGCTTGCCGCGCTTCTGCACCAGGTTGAACGCGTAGATACCGGCGCGCAGTTCGCCACCCATGATCAGGTCGGCGAGCGCCTTGTCCTCGGCGTCGTAACCCTGCTGGAGGTCGCCGTTCTTGGCGGCGGCGATGATGTCGAGGGCACGGTAGGCGGCCGGAGCGGCCCCGTGCACCTTGCCGTCGGCGATGAAGCGGCCCTTGGCGACAGCCTGGTCCCAGGCCTCACCGCGGTCGATCACCGGACGCTCGACCTCGACGTCGCCCTTGAGTACCTGGGCGGTCCAGATCAGCGACTGCTCCAGGAAGTCGGCGCCCTCGAAGATGGCGTCGGCGATGCCCAGGTCGTAGACCTGCTGGCCCTTGAGCTGCTTGTTCTGGTTGAGGCTGTTCTCGATGATCACCGAGACGGCCTTGTCGGCGCCGATCAGGTTCGGCAGCAGCGTGCAGCCGCCCCAGCCGGGAACCAGGCCGAGGAAGACCTCGGGGAGCGAGAACGCGGGCAGCGCCTTGGAGACGGTCCGGTACTCGCAGTGCAGACCGACCTCGACGCCACCGCCCATGGCCGCGCCGTTGTAGTACGCAAAGGTGGGGACGGCGAGGCTCGCGAGGCGCTTGAAGACCTCGTGGCCGCCCTTGCCGATGGCGAGCGCGTCGTCGTGCTTCTTCAGCAGCTCGACACCCTTGAGGTCGGCGCCGACGGCGAAGATGAACGGCTTGCCGGTGACACCGACACCGATGATCTCGCCGGCCGCGGCCTCCTGCTCGACCTGGTCGATGGCGGTGTTCAGGTTCGCCAGCGAGGCCGGGCCGAAGGTGGTCGGCTTGGTGTGGTCGAAGCCGTTGTCGAGCGTGATCAGCGCGAAGCGCCCGGCGCCGTACGGCAGGTCGAGGTGGCGTACGTGCGCCTGGGTGACGACCTCGTCCGGGAACAGCTCGGCCGCGCCCTTCAGGAGTTCAGCGGTGCTCACTTGTTGCCTCCGGCGTCCTTGTGGTGCGGGTTCTCCCAGATCACCGTGGCGCCCATGCCGAAGCCGACGCACATGGTGGTGAGGCCGTAACGGACCTCCGGCTGCTCCTCGAACTGGCGGGCCAGCTGCGTCATCAGGCGGACGCCGGAGGAGGCGAGCGGGTGACCGTATGCGATGGCGCCGCCGTACTGGTTGACGCGCGCGTCGTCGTCCGCGATGCCGTAGTGCTCGAGGAAGGCCAGAACCTGGACGGCGAAGGCCTCGTTGATCTCGAAGAGGTTGATGTCCTCGATCGACAGACCGGCCTGGGCCAGCGCCTTCTCGGTCGCCGGGATCGGGCCGTAGCCCATGACCTCCGGCTCGACGCCCGCGAACGCGTACGAAACCAGGCGCATCTTGACCGGCAGGTTGTGCTCGCGGGCGAAGTCCTCGCTCGCGATGATCGACGCGGTGGCGCCGTCGTTCAGACCGGCCGCGTTACCCGCGGTGACCCGGCCGTGGACACGGAACGGGGTCTTCAGACCGGCCAGGTTCTCCAGCGTCGTACCCGGGCGCATCGGCTCGTCGGCGGTGACGAGACCCCAGCCGGTCTCACCAACCTCCGCGTTGGTGTTGCGCACCGAGATCGGCACCAGGTCCTGCTGGATCTTGCCGTTCGCGTACGCCTTCGCGGCCTTCTCCTGCGAGCGCACGGCGTACTCGTCGGCGCGCTGCTTGGTGATGGTCGGGTAGCGGTCATGCAGGTTCTCGGCGGTCATGCCCATGAACAGGGCGGACTCGTCGACCAGCTTCTCGCTGACGAACCGCGGGTTCGGGTCCACGCCCTCGCCCATGGGGTGCCGGCCCATGTGCTCGACACCACCGGCGATGACGGCGTCGTACGCACCGAAGGCGATGGAGCCCGCGGTGGTGGTGACGGCGGTCAGCGCACCGGCGCACATGCGGTCGATCGAGTAGCCGGGCACCGACTGCGGCAGACCGGCGAGAATGCCGGCCGTCCGGCCGAGGGTCAGGCCCTGGTCGCCGATCTGCGTGGTCGCGGCGATGGCGACCTCGTCGATCTTCTTCGGGTCGAGACCGGGGTTGCGGCGCAGCAGCTCCCGGATCGCCTTCACGACAAGGTCGTCGGCGCGGGTCTCGTGGTAGATGCCCTTCGGGCCCGCCTTGCCGAACGGGGTGCGGACGCCGTCGACGAAGACGACATCCCTGACGGTACGAGGCACGATGGCTCTCCTCCAGAGGTGCGGGATCTGCACTGCTGCGTTGCAAGCGCTGAGCGCGCGCTCAGGCCCATGCTACTTGTGGGTAACGTAGCTGCACACCCCTGGCAGGGGGAGCGGCGAAGGTCACATCGAATTGGCTGTATCGATGTGCGGCTCCGCCGCTTACGGCGCCTTGGCGGACAAAGCCTCCACAAGCACCGGAGTCACCAGCTCGACTTGCCAGGCCCGCGCCCCGAACCCGGCCAGAGCAGTCCCCACCGCCTCGGCGTCAGCCGGAACCGGCGGCTCCCAGCAGACCCTCCGCACCGTGTCCGGCGTGATCAAGTTCTCCTGCGGCATGTTCAGTTCCTCGGCCAACGCCGAAACCCCGGCCCGGGCCGCGGACAACCGAGCGGCCGCGGCCGGATCCTTGTCGGCCCAAGCCCGCGGCGGCGGAGGCCCGGTGACGGCCTGACCGGGCTGCGGCAACTGCGCGTCGGCCAGCGCCTTCGCACGATCCACCGCCGCCTGCCACTGCTCCAGCTGCCGCCGCCCCATCCGATGCCCGAACCCGTTCAAAGCGGCCAGCGCATGCACATTGGCCGGAAGAGCGAGCGCGGCCTCCACGATGGCCGCGTCACTCAGCACCTTCCCCGGCGACACATCCCGCCGCTGCGCGATCCGGTCCCGCGCCTGCCACAGCTCGCGCACGACGCCCAGCTGCCGACGCCGCCGCACCTTGTGCATCCCGGACGTACGGCGCCAGGGATCCTTGCGCGGCTCGGCGGGCGGCGCCGCAGCGATCGCCGCGAACTCCTGGTGGGCCCACTCCAGCTTGCCCTGCCGGTCCAGCTCCTTCTCCAGGGCGTCCCGCAGGTCGACGAGGAGCTCCACATCCAGCGCGGCGTACCGCAGCCACGGCTCGGGCAGCGGGCGGGTGGACCAGTCGACCGCCGAGTGCCCCTTCTCCAGGACGAAGCCGAGAACGCCCTCGACCATCGCGCCGAGCCCGACCCGCGGGAACCCGGCGAGCCGCCCGGCCAGCTCGGTGTCGAACAGCCGCGTCGGCACCATGCCTATTTCCCTGAGGCAGGGCAGATCCTGTGTGGCGGCGTGCAGCACCCACTCCACGCCGGACAGCGCCTCGCCGAGGCCGGAGAGGTCGGGACAGTCCACCGGGTCGATCAGCGCGGTGCCCGCGCCCTCGCGGCGCAACTGCACGAGGTAGGCGCGCTGTCCGTAGCGGTAGCCGGAGGCGCGCTCGGCGTCAACGGCGACGGGGCCGGAGCCGGCGGCGAAGGCGGCGATCACCTCGGCGAGCGCGGCGTCGTCGGCGACGACCGGCGGAATACCGTCACGCGGTTCGAGCAAAGGGATCGGTTCAGGGTTCGGCGCCCCCGTAACAGAAGATCCGCCGTCGTCCGGAGGGGCGCCTCCGGTGGTTCGCAGTGAGCTGTCTGCTGAGGTCTATGGGGCGTCGGAAAATTGAAATGTGTTTATGTGTATGCCCCGCCCCCGTCGCCGCACCGTCCCGCCCCCGGGCGCTTGAGGGTCGTAAACCAGTCAGGTCGGTGAAAGATCCGGTTCACGACGCATGGGGTTGGTGAGGCGGGACCAGCGGCCGGTCCCGATCATGAGTTCACGGAGGTGAATACGGCGGCTCGGTGCGGGCTCAGTGGATGATTCCGGTGCGCAGGGCCACCGCCACCATGCCGGCACGGTCGCCCGTGCCGAGCTTGCGGGCGATACGGGCGAGGTGGCTCTTGACGGTCAGGGCGGACAGGCCCATCGAGACGCCGATCGCCTTGTTCGACTGGCCCTCCGCCACCAGTCGCAGCACCTCGACCTCACGGCCGGACAGCTCTCGGTAGCCGCCCGGGTGGCTCGGGGCACCCGGGGGGCGGCGGTGCATACGGGCGGCGGCGGCTCCGATGGGGGCGGCGCCCGGTCGGGTGGGGAGCCCGACGGTCGTACGGGTGCCGGTGACGACGTAGCCCTTGACGCCGCCGGCGAGGGCATTGCGTACGGCGCCGATGTCGTCGGCGGCGGAGAGGGCGAGGCCGTTGGGCCAGCCCGCGGCGCGGGTCTCCGACAGGAGGGTGAGGCCGGAGCCGTCGGGCAGGTGGACGTCGGCGACACAGATGTCGCGGGGGTTGCCGATGCGGGGACGAGCCTCCGCGATGGACGAGGCCTCGATGACGTCGCGCACACCGAGCGCCCACAAGTGGCGGGTGACGGTGGAGCGGACGCGGGGATCGGCCACGACCACCATGGCGGTCGGCTTGTTCGGGCGGTAGGCGACCAGGCTTGCGGGCTGCTCGAGGAGAACGGACACCAGGCCTCCTGGGGTGCGGGGACGACTTCTAGGTCACAGTCGTCTTCGGCACCAAACCTCTGTTTCTTTAGAGAAAGATCACGATCTAGTGAGTAACAATCAGGGCAATTCGGACAGGCTGTCGATCGCTCGATGAACGAATCGGTTCGTTCGAGGGCTCGTTCATGACTGAAAGTGGCCGTATCGACAAAGCGAGAGATAGGCGTCGGCCGTTGGGGTGGCCGTCAGCGTGACTGCGGCCCCCGCCGCTGCGGCAGCGTCACCACCGAAGCGTCGCCAGGACCGGCCGGCGGCAGGCCCGCGACCTGAGCGAGCAGATCGCACCAGGACGCCAGGTGAGCCGCCGCGTCCGGGACGCCGCCCAGGCCCTCACGCGGCGTCCAGGAGGCACGGATCTCGATCTGCGAGGCCGACGGGCGCTCGGCCAGGCCGCCGAAGTAGTGCGAGCTCGCGCGCGTGACGGTGCCGCTCGGCTCGCCGTACGTCAGTCCGCGCGCCTGCAGCGCGCCGGTCAGCCACGACCAGCACACCTCGGGCAGCAGCGGGTCGGCGGCCATCTCCTGTTCCAGTTCCGCGCGCACCAGCGTCACCAGCCGGAAGGTGCCCCGCCAGGCGTCGTGTCCGGCCGGGTCGTGCAGCAGCACCAGGCGGCCGTCGGCCAGATCCTGGTCGCCGTCGACGACCGTGGCCTCCAGTGCGTGGGCGAAGGGGGCCAGGCGCTGGGGCGCGCGCGTCGGCTCGACCTCGACCTGCGGCCGCAGCCGTGCGGTGCGCAGTGCGTCGACGGCGGCGCGGAAGGGTGGCGGAGCGGTGGTGTCATGCCCAGCGCCCTCCTTCGCGTCGTCCATTCCGTCAGCGCCTTCCGACAGTTGTCCCTGAGCCGCAGCCATGCGGTGCAGATTAAGCGGAACGGGGGCCGGGTGCAGGGTAGACACCCTTGCCTGGGGTGGTTTGGTCGCCTACGGGGAGGGGTGATCGCTGTTGTGGGGCGGCTGCGGGCCTGTGGGGGCTGGGCGCGCAGTTCCCCGCGCCCCTAGGCCAGCTGCCCCTGGCCTTGGCTCTCAGTGCGGCGTGCGAGACTTTCCGTCGTGAGCGTCAATGACAGCCCTGGGGGCAAGCAGCCGACGGTGACGTATGACTCCGCCTTCATGAAGGCGTGCAGGCGGGAGAGTGTGCCGCATACGCCGGTGTGGTTCATGCGGCAGGCCGGGCGCTCGCTGCCGGAGTACCGCAAGGTGCGTGAGGGCATTCCGATGCTCGAGTCCTGCATGCGGCCGGAGCTGGTCACCGAGATCACGCTCCAGCCGGTGCGTCGGCACAACGTGGACGCGGCGATCTACTTCAGCGACATCGTCGTCCCGCTCAAGGCGATCGGCCTCGACCTCGACATCAAGCCCGGCGTCGGCCCGGTCGTCGAGCAGCCGATCCGCACCCGCGCCGACCTGGCTCGGCTGCGGGACCTGACGCCCGAGGACGTCAGTTACGTCACCGAGGCCATCGGCCTGCTGACGCGCGAGCTCGGCTCGACTCCCCTCATCGGTTTCGCCGGGGCGCCGTTCACCCTCGCGAGCTACCTCGTCGAGGGCGGCCCGTCCCGGACGTACGAGAACGCCAAGGCGATGATGTACGGCGACCCCGAGCTGTGGGCCGACCTGCTCGACCGCCTCGCGGACATCACGGCCGCCTTCCTGAAGGTCCAGATCGAGGCGGGCGCCTCGGCGGTCCAGCTCTTCGACTCCTGGGTCGGCGCGCTCGCCCCCGCCGACTACCGGCGCTCGGTCATGCCCGCCTCGGCGAAGGTGTTCGAGGCGGTCGCCGGGTACGGCGTGCCGCGCATCCACTTCGGTGTCGGCACCGGCGAGCTGCTGAACCTGATGGGCGAGGCCGGCGCGGACGTCGTGGGCGTCGACTGGCGCGTCCCGCTGGACGAGGCCGCCCGCCGCGTCGGCCCCGGCAAGGCGCTCCAGGGCAACCTCGACCCCACCGTCCTGTTCGCCTCCACGGAAGCCGTCGAGACCAAGACCCGCGAGGTCCTCGACGCGGCGGCCGGCCTGGAGGGGCATGTCTTCAACCTCGGCCACGGCGTCATGCCGAACACCGACCCGGACGCGCTGACCCGCCTCGTGGAGTACGTCCACACCCACACCGCCCGCTGACTCACCACGTGTGCCGGGGCCGTGCCCGCCTGCCGAACAGCAGGCCGCGCGGCTCCGGTGGCGGGGGGGTGCCTTGCTTGAGCGGCCAGGCGAGCAGCATGCCGGCGAGGAAGCCGACGATGTGCGCCGCGTACGCCACCGTGCCCGCGTCGGAGATGCCCTCGCCGGACGAGTACACGGCCTGGAGCGCGAACCAGAAGCCCAGCACCAGCCAGGCGGGCAGCCTGAGCGGCAGGAAGATCAGGAAGGGCACGAGGACCCAGACGCGGGCCTTGGGATACAGCACCAGATAGGCGCCCAGCACCCCGGCGATCGCCCCGGACGCGCCGATCAGCGGTTCGGCGGAGTCGGCGTTGAGGAGCGCGAAGCCGTACGACGCCGCGTAGCCGCAGGCGACGTAGAAGAGCGTGAACCGCACATGGCCCATGCGGTCCTCGATGTTGTTGCCGAAGATCAGCAGGAAGAGCATGTTGCCGAGCAGGTGCAGCCAGCTGCCGTGCAGGAACATCGCCGTGAGCACGCTCAGTTCCGGCGACTTGTCGTAGGACGGCGGGCCGACCACGCAGCCGGGCCCTTGCCGGCCGACGGCGACGTCACCGGTGGGCACCAGCTGGGGCAGCTGGTGGTGGATCAACTCCCTTGGCACCGCCGCGTACTGGTCGAGGAAGGCCTGGAGGTGGCAGAGCTGGGCCAGGCTGCTCTCTCCCGCCACGGAGCCGGCTATGCCCGGCATGGACAGGAAGACGACCACGTTCGTGGCGATCAGCGCGTACGTCACCCACGGGGTGCGGCGCGCCGGGTTCACGTCATGGACGGGGATGACCACAAGGAAGTAGTGCCCCCGATGAGGGCGGTGAATCGGTGAACGTCGCCGGGGGAGCGTGCGTATGTCTCTTCAACCGACCGCGGAATGGCGCTTCGCGGGGATGACGTGAGGAACAGGCGATGAACGACCGAGTTACTCCTCCCATTCATGCCTTGCCCGATGGTGAGGCCGAAGTTTCCCTGGTGCTGCATCTGCCCTGGGAGGACATTGCCCGACTCGGCCAGGAGGCGGGGCGGCTGGCGGCGCAGATGCAGCGGCCGGTGACGTTGGACGAGGCCGTCAGTCACAGGTTGCGGTCGGCTAGGAATGCCGCGCATGCGAGGCCCTCCGGGGAGCAGCCGGCCGCGGTTGCTACGGGGTCCGTTTCTTCGTTGCCGGCGAGGCCTCCGGCGGAGCAGGCGCGTCAGGCCATTGACCGGATCAACGGGACGGGTTGATTTTTCGGGGTGCGCCCCTTCAGGGGCGCTGCTGTACCGCCGTTGCGGCCTTTCTGGCCGCTACCAGTACCGGGTCCCAGACGGGGGAGAAGGGTGGGGCGTAGCCGAGGTCCAGGGCTGTCATTTGCTCTACCGTCATGCGTGCTGTGAGGGCTACTGCTGCGATGTCGACCCTCTTGCCTGCGCCCTCTCTTCCGACGATCTGGACGCCCAGGAGGCGGCCGGTGCGGCGTTCGGCGAGCATTTTCACTGTCATGGGGTTGGTGCCGGGGTAGTAGCCGGCGCGGCTGGTGGATTCGATGGTTACCGAGGTGAATTGGAGGCCTGCTCGGCGGGCGTCCTTTTCGCGGAGGCCGGTGCGGGCGATTTCCAGGTCGCAGACCTTGCTGACGGCTGTGCCCACGACGCCGGGGAAGGTGGCGTAGCCGCCGCCGATGTTGGTGCCGATGATCTGGCCGTGTTTGTTGGCGTGGGTGCCCAGGGCGATGTGGCGTTGCCGGCCGGAGACCAGGTCGAGGACTTCGACGCAGTCGCCGCCGGACCAGATGTCGGCGTGGCCGCGTACGCGCATCGAAAGGTCGGTCACCAGGCCTCCGTACGCGCCGAGGGGGAGGCCTGCCTGGGCGGCGAGGGTGGTCTCCGGGCGCACACCGATGCCCAGGACGACCACGTCCGCGGGGTATTCGGCGGCCTCCGTGGCCACCGCGCGTACGCGGCCGTCCTCGCCGGTGAGGATCTTGGTGACCGCCGCGTCGTTGACCATGGTGATGCCGAGGCCCTCCATGGCCTCGTGCACCAGGCGGCCCATGTCCGGGTCGAGGGTGGACATGGGTTCGCTGCCGCGGTTGACGACCGTCACCTCGTAGCCGCGGTTGATGAGGGCCTCGGCCATCTCGACGCCGATGTAGCCCGCGCCGACGACCACGGCACGTCGGCCACGCGTGCGTGTCAGGGTGTCGATGAGGGCCTGGCCGTCGTCGAGGGTCTGGACTCCGTGGACGCCGGGGGCTTCGGCGCCCGGCATGTCGGGGCGGATCGGGCGGGCGCCGGTGGCGATCACGAGTTTGTCGTACGACGTCCAGGACTCCGTGCCGGAATCGACGTCACGCGCGCGTACGCGCTGTCGGCCGACGTCGATCTCCGTGACCTCGGTACGCAGGCGCAGGTCGATGCCGCGGGCGCGGTGCTCCTCGGGGGTGCGGGCGATCAGCTGGTCCCGGTCGGGGACGTCGCCGCCGACCCAGTAGGGGATGCCGCACGCCGAGTACGAGGTGAAATGGCCGCGTTCGAAGGCCACGATCTCCAGCTCGTCCGGGCCTTTGAGGCGGCGGGCCTGGGGCGCCGCGGGCCAAACCCCCGCGGGGCCCCCCAAAACCCCCAACCGCTACCCCGCCAACCCCTCAACCCGCCATCAAAATCG
>NZ_JBFALC010000107.1:0-7324 GCF_040656035.1 Streptomyces sp. NPDC050211 | reverse complement strand
CGTGGTTAATGGCCCGTGTTGCACGGCCACGATATCCCGCGCGGCGGGGCTTTTGCGGGGGGGGGCGGCCCTCGCCGCTGACTTCCGGGGGGCGACGCCGCCGATCACGACCAGTCGTTCCCGTGCACTCCGTGCAGCGCTCATGCTCATGCGAACACGCTACGGGGGCCGGGCATTTCACGCCCGTACCGCCTCCTCGTCTCCTCAGTCCTCGTCTTCTCCGCGGGGGCGCTCCGGTGCCGGGTGCGCCGTCGGGATCGGGCCCAGCGCGCTCATCGCGGGCGCGGGGGCCGGGCGGCGCGGCAGCCGGGGGCGGATCAGGCGCAGCCAGAGCAGGATGAGCAGGGCCGCCGCCGCGGCGAACGGCAGCACCGCCGCGATCACCACGCCGATCCAGCGCAGCACCGAGACGAACGCGTCCCAGCCGCCGGTGAGCGCGTCCACGAACCCGGGGTCGTCGTCCTCGGCGGCCTCCTTCTTCACGGGCGTCTCCGAGAGGGAGAGCGTGATGGTGGCCAGAGTCGTGCGGTCCTTCAGGGACGTCTGCTGGGCGAGAAGGGACTCCAGGTCGGCCTGGCGGGTGCTCAACTCGCCCTCCAGGGTGACCACATCGCTGAGCCTGGTCGCCTGGTCCATCAGCTCGCGGATCCGGGCGACGCTGGCGCGCTGTGACTTGATGCGGCTCGCCACGTCGACGACCTGCTCGGTGACGTCCTGCGCCTTCGCCGTGCGGTCGAGGAGCTTGCCCGCGCCCTCCAGGTCGGTCAGGACCTTCTCGTACTGGTCGACGGGCACGCGCAGGATCACGCGGGTGCGCTCGTTGCCCTTCTCGTCGCGGGTGGTGGTCTCGTTGCCGACGTAGCCGCCCGCGTTCTCGGCGGTCGTTCGGGCCTCGTCCAGGGCCTTCGGGACGTCCTTGACCTGCACGGTCAGTGAGGCCGTGCGGATGATGTGGCTCGCGGACAGTTTGGGCGGTGCGTCGGCCTTGGCGCCGCTCGCGTCGCTTTCGGTGCCCGCGGCGCCCTCCGCGCGCCCTTCCGGTGCCGCGGCGGCCGCGTCGCCGCCGCTGTCGCTGGTGGACTCGTCGTTCGCGCCGGTGCAGCCGGTGAGCGCGAGGGCGGCGGCCAGCAGGATGCCGGCCAGCGCCGGAACTGGTCGTACGGAACGTCGTGTGCGCATGTGCGGCTACCCCCCGAGGGTCGGTGACGACTGACATCACTTCGACGCCCGGGCGAGCCGGGACGTTGGCCGGTAACGGTCCCGAAGAGGTCACGGTCGGGACTCGTGCCGGACACCGGGGCGCGGACGGACTGTCAGTGGGGTCTGAGAGGCTGGGGACATGCGCGAAACGGAGACTCGTACGGGTGCGGGGCACGTCGTCGTCATCGGGGGCGGCGTCGCCGGGCTGGCCGCCGCCCACCGGCTGGTGCGCCGGGGGGCGCGCGTGACCGTCCTGGAGGCGTCGGACCGCGTCGGCGGCAAGCTGCTGCCCGGCGAGATCGCGGGCGCGCGCGTGGACTTCGGCGCCGAGTCGATGCTCGCGCGCCGCCCCGAGGCGGTGGCCCTCGCCCGCGAGGTGGGCCTCACCGACCGCCTCCAGCCGCCCGCCACCGCGTCCGCCGCGATCTGGACCCGCGGCGCCCTGCGCCCGATGCCCAAGGGCCACCTCATGGGCGTCCCCGGCACGGCCACCGCCCTGACCGGCGTCCTCTCCGACGAGGGACTGCGGCGCATCGAGCGCGACGCCGACCTGCCGCGCACCGAGGTGGGGGAGGACGTGGCCGTCGGGGCGTATGTGGCCGAGCGGCTGGGCCGTGAGGTCGTCGACCGTCTGGTGGAACCCCTGCTCGGTGGCGTCTACGCGGGCGACGCCTACCGCATCTCGATGCGCTCCGCGGTCCCCCAGCTCTTCCAGGCGGCCCGCACGCACCACTCGCTCACGGAGGGGGTCCGCGAGATCCAGGCGAAGGCAGCCGCCACCCAGCAGACCGGACCCGTCTTCATGGGCATCGAGGGCGGAGTGGGCAGCCTGCCGCTCGCCGTGGCGGAGTCGGTGCGCGAGCGGGGCGGCGAGATCGTCACCGGGGCGGCCGTCACGGAGCTGCGCCGGGAGTCCTCCGGGACGTGGCGGGTCGTCACCGGCGACCATGTCCTGCACGCCGACGCGGTGATCGTCGCCGTACCCGCTCCTGCCGCCGCCGACCTGCTGCGCGCCGAGGCCCCCGCCGCCGCGGCCGAGCTCTCCGCCGTCGAGTACGCCTCCATGGCGCTGGTCACCCTCGCCTACCGCCGCGCCGAGACCGCGCTCCCCGAAGGCAGCGGGTTCCTCGTGCCGCCGGTCGACGGGCGCACCATCAAGGCGTCCACCTTCGCCTCGCAGAAATGGGGCTGGATCGCCGACCGGAACCCGGACCTCGTCGTGCTGCGCACCTCCGTCGGGCGGTACGGAGAGACCGAGATCCTCCAGCGGGCGGACGACGAGCTGGTGGACGTATCCCGGCACGACCTCAAGGCGGCGACCGGCCTCGACGCGACCCCCGTCGAGACCCGGGTCACCCGGTGGGACGACGGCCTGCCCCAGTACCCCGTCGGCCACCACGCGCGCGTGGCCCGCATCCGCGAGCACGTGGCCAAGCTGCCGGGCCTGGCGGTGTGCGGAGCGCAGTACGACGGCGTCGGCATCCCCGCGTGCATCGCGAGCGCGTACGCCGCGGTGGACCAGATCCACGGTGACCTGCGTGCTGTGCAGGACCTCACCGCCCACCCGGTGCAGAGCCTGCACGGCGGAGCGGGAGAATGAGGGACATGAGTGACGACGCCCCCACCACCGAGTCCGCCAGGATCCCGAACAAGGGCAAGCTGGCCAAGGACCTCAACGAGGTCATCCGCTACACGCTGTGGTCCGTCTTCAAGCTGAAGGACGTCCTCCCCGAGGACCGCGCGGGCTACGCCGACGAGGTCCAGGAGCTGTTCGACCAGCTCGCCGCGAAGGACGTGACGATCCGCGGCACGTACGACGTGTCCGGGCTGCGCGCCGACGCCGACCTCATGATCTGGTGGCACGCGGAGACCAGCGACCAGCTCCAGGAGGCGTACAACCTCTTCCGCCGCACCAAGCTGGGCCGCGCGCTCGAGCCGGTCTGGTCGAACATGGCGCTGCACCGCCCCGCCGAGTTCAACCGCTCGCACATCCCGGCGTTCCTCGCCGACGAGACGCCGCGCAACTACATCAGCGTCTACCCCTTCGTGCGCTCCTACGACTGGTACCTGCTGCCCGATGAGGACCGCCGTCGCATGCTCGCCGACCACGGCAAGATGGCCCGCGGCTACCCGGACGTCCGCGCCAACACGGTCGCCTCGTTCTCGCTGGGCGACTACGAGTGGATCCTCGCCTTCGAGGCCGACGAGCTGTACCGCATCGTCGACCTCATGCGTCACCTCCGCGCCTCGGAGGCCCGGATGCACGTCCGCGAGGAAGTGCCGTTCTACACGGGCCGCCGCAAGGACATCGGCGAGCTGATCGCAGGGCTCGCCTGATCAGCCATCCGCCGGGCTGATCAGGGCCTGCTCGACCTCAGCCCTTGTGCCGGGCGGCTGTCGCCTTGTCGGCGCGGTCGCCCGTCCGGGGCGGCTCGGCGGACTTCGTCTCCGGCTTGGGCTCCGGGTGTGCCTTGCACGCCGCGCGCCACAGCGGCAGACGGCCCTCCAGCAGATACGCGTCCAGGTGCCCGTTGACGCAGGCGTTCGGCCCGCCCGCGATGCCGTGCGTGCCGGAGTCCCGCTCGGTCACCAGCACCGAGCCCGACAGCCGCCGCTGCAATTCGCGGGCGCCGTCATAGGGCGTGGCCGCGTCCCGCTCGGCGGCCAGGATCAGTGTCGGCGGCAGCTCGCCCAGCGCCGAGCTCACGTCGAGTGGCTGCTGCCGGGGCGCCGGCCAGTAGGCGCACGGCAGGTTGAGCCACACGTTGTCCCAGGTCTCGAAGGGCGCCACGCGCGCGAGTTGGGTGTTGTCCCGGTCCCACACCGCCCAGTCCGTCGGCCAGGGTGCGTCGTTGCACTCGACGGCCGTGTAGACGGCGCCCGAGTTCTCCTCCTCGGCCGCCGCCTCGGTCTGCGGTCCGGCGATGTCGATCAGCGGCTGCGGATCGCCCTTCAGATACGCCGACAGGGCGTGCGCGCGACCCGGCCAGTAGTCGTCGTAGTACCCGGCCGTGAGAAACGCGTCCTGCAGCTGCCCCGGCCCGACCTTGCCGCCCGCCGGCTTGTCGGCCAGCCGCGCCCGCGCCTTCTCGTAGTTGCGCAGCACCTGCTGCGGGGTGTCGCCGAGGGCGTACACGCGGTCGTGCTTGGCGATCCACTTCCGCAGATCCGCCCAGCGCCCCTCGAACGCGGCCGACTGGGCGAGGTTGTTGCCGTACCAGATCTGCTTCGGGTCCGGGTTCACCGGCCCGTCGAACACCATCCGCCGCACATGCGTGGGGAACAGCGTCGCGTACAGCGCCCCGAAGTAGGTCCCGTACGAGGCGCCCATGAACGTCAGCTTCTCCTCGCCCAGCGCGGCCCGCAGGACATCCAGGTCACGGGCGTTGTTGAGGGAGTGGTAGTGCTTCAGGGCGCTCCCCGACCGCTTGGCGCAGCCGCGCGCATACTCCTTGGCCTGCGCGATGCGCTCCTTCTTGTAGGCCTCAGAGGGGTACGTCGGCGACTGCGAGGGTGCCTTGAAGAACTGCTTGGGGTCCTGGCAGGACAGCGGCGCGGAGCGGCCGACGCCGCGCGGGGCGTAGCCGACGAGGTCGTACGCCCCGGCGATGCGCTTCCACTCGGGGAGCAGGCCGACCAGCGGGAAGTACATGCCCGAGGCGCCCGGCCCGCCCGGGTTGTAGACCAGGGCGCCCTGCCGGGGCACCTCGCGCTTGCTGTTGTGCGGGTCCTTGCGGGTCGCCCGCACGCGGCTGACGGTGAGCTTGATCTGCTTGCCGTTCGGCTGCGCGTAGTCGAGGGGGACGGTCACCGTGCCGCACTGCATGCGGCCCGGCATGTCCTGTCCCAGGGCGCACTTGCCGAAGTCGATCCCGGCCGCCTCGGCGCGCGCGGCGGCGACCGCGGTGCCGTGCAGCTCGCTCATGCCCGCGGCGGCCTCGGTGCCGCCGGCCGACGGGGCGGTGACACCGGCAAGGGCTGTCAGGAGCAAGGACCCGGCGGCCGAGTAGAGGGCGGGGGCTCTCATCAGGTATCCCTTCGGTGCACGGCAGCGACAGAAGGGATGTTTCGGTCGGCCGTCGGCGAAGGCAAGCACCGCCCGCCGGTGTCGGCGCCATTGCGCCCTATGCGCCCCCTGACGTGTCAGTGACGCCAGTAAGGATCACGGCGCCCGAAGGCCGCGCGCAGGTCCGGTTCGCCGATCGCGCGAACCCCGCGTACGGCGACGGAAGTGAGGTACGTACGGTCGTCAGCGGAGCCCGCGTGCAGGGCCAGGGCGCCCAGCAGGCGCTGCCCGGCCGGGGAGGCCCAGTGCGAGTACGGGTGCACTTCGATCCGCGCGATCGCCAGGCAGCTCAGGGTGAGGGTGAGAGGGAGCGCGAACCAGAGGGCGACCAGATTGCGCGGCAGCTCCGACGGAGCGGGCGTCAGCAGCGCGGCGGCGCCCAGCACGAGGACGGCCACCGCGGCGAGCCGCACCTGACGGACCGCGGCCCCGACGGACGTACGGGAGCCGAGGGGCACGGCGAGGCCCGCGCTGACCAGCCGGTCGGCGAGGCTGCCGACCGCGTCGGCGGCAGCGGCGGCGTCCCGCACCGGAGCGATCGGCGACTGCCCCTCCGGTCCGATGGCCCCGATCACCGAGCGCTCCATCTCGTCCCGCCCGCGCGGGTCGACGACCGTGGCCCAGCCCGTGTGCGCGAGGAGCAGCCGGTGCTGGCGGGCCATCGACACCAGCGTCAGATCGGCGACCCGGCGGGGGCCGCCGGACAGGAACGCCGCCTCGTACAGCGTCAGGTCGTGTCTGCGGCCTGCGGCGGCATGGGCGTCCGCGGCGGCCGTGCATACGGCGGCCAGGCACAACCGTGTGCACGATGTGCCGGCGGCGGCCCAGGCGAGCAGCAGAAGCAGCACCCAGAACATGGCACCATTTTGCGGCTAAACCGCCGCCGCTTTCGCGGACTTGGTTGCTCGCCGTGGGGGTTCCTCAATTAGTGGTTGCGGTTTTGGGGCGTTTCATCAGGGATCGCCGGGAATGCCCGGCGGTGGGCTGGTGGCCGCCGGTGGGAGCGAGTACGTCGGTGACGGCGGTGGGGTCAGTGGGATGACCGGGCCCGGGTCGGTGGTGGGACCGGGCGGGGCCGGGGAGGGGGTGAGTGGGGGAGTGCCGGCGGCGGCCATGTCGCGGGCGAGGGCGTCGAAGTCGACGTAACCCGTGGCCTCCAGGACCTTGATGTGGTCCAGCACGGTGGTGTTCGCGTCGTCGGCGAGCGCGCGGACCAGGGAGTTGCGGGTGCTCGCGCGGACCTGGGCGACTACGGAGAAGACCTTGCCGTGCGCCAGGCGCAGGATGTTCGCGAACTCGCGGTCGTACGTCACTCCCTGCGCCGCGTTGAGGGTGGCGAGCCATTCCTTCTGCTGGTCGGTGGGCTCGTTGGGCAGGGCGAGGTCGAGCCGGGAGGCGACGTCGCGCGCCCGTTCGTCCAGGAAGGCGTGGCCCTCGATGAGGTGCCGGCCCGCTGTGCGTACGGCCGGGGTGGTGCCCTTCTGCTGGGCCTGGCGGCCCGCCGGCAGCTCCCACAGGCCCGCGAGCCGGACCTTCGTGACGAAGTCGCGGTCCAGTCCCGACAGCGGTCCGAACCTCGTCGACACCGTCTCGGCGTTGAGGACGTCAACGCCGGTTCCCGATCGGTCGGTGTACGACCAGATCGGGAAGATCAGTGCGGCGAGGGTCGCTGCCAGGCCGGTGATGATCAGGCCGGTGCCGGTGAAGATGCCTCGGCCGTTGATCGGGGGGC
Source organism: Streptomyces sp. NPDC050211 (assembly GCF_040656035.1). Taxonomy (NCBI): domain Bacteria; kingdom Bacillati; phylum Actinomycetota; class Actinomycetes; order Kitasatosporales; family Streptomycetaceae; genus Streptomyces; species Streptomyces sp. NPDC050211. The sequence goes on along the minus strand of NZ_JBFALC010000107.1, from coordinate 326 downwards.
GGGGTCGGGGTCGCATGGTGCCTCCTGCTTGCGGCACCGCACGTTAGTGCGCATTTGGTGCGGCGTTGGCATATTACTTCGCGGTCTACGCCAACTTCGGTATGCGGAGGCGGGGTTGGGGTGGGGTGGTGGGGGTCGTATGGGGGATTTGAGTGGTGGGCATATGGGGCGTAAAGGGGGCAAGGGTGCGGTTCTGGGGGTGAGGTGAGGGTGGGGTGTTATGTCCCGCACATTTGTGTCGTGCCCTGCGTCTAGGGGGCCGGGGGTGGGACGCGCGGCCCGGCGCTGACGGGGCGCCGCCTGCGCCCACCCGTGCCGCCCCAGGC
>NZ_JBFALC010000106.1:0-20518 GCF_040656035.1 Streptomyces sp. NPDC050211 | reverse complement strand
GAGCGGGGGTCCAGGGGGCGGAGCCCCCTGGCGGGGTTGAAGGGGCGGAGCCCCTTGGGGATGGGACGGGTAGGGGCGGCGGGGGCGTGGAACCCTCAGTCCAGCAACCCGTGCCGCATCGCGCTCGTCACCGCCGCCGTCCGGTCGTCCACGCCCAACTTGCCGAAGGCGCGCAGCAGATGGGTCTTCACGGTCGACTCGCCGATGAACAAGCGGCGCCCGATCTCGGCGTTGGTACAGCCCTCGGCCACGAGCCTCAGCACCGCCGTCTCCCGCTCCGACAACCGCGGCCGTTCCGGCTTCGTCCGGAGTTGGTCCACGAGCCGCGCCGCCACCGAGGGCGCCAGCACCGTCTCGCCGCGCGCCGCGGCCCGTACCGCCTCGGCGAGTTCACCTCGCGGGAGATCCTTGAGGAGGTACCCCGCCGCCCCCGCCTCCACCGCCCTCAGGATGTCCCGGTCCGTCTCATACGTCGTGAGGACGATGACCCGGCAACCCAGCCCCGCCTCCACCATCCGCACGATCGAGTCGACACCCCCGCCGTCCGGCATCCGCAGATCCATCAGCACGATGTCGGGCCGCAACTCGGCCGCCAGCGCCTCCGCCTGCGGTCCGCTGGACGCGTCGGCGACCACCTCAAGGTCCGGCTCCGCGCTGAGCATCGCCCGCAACCCCTCCCGTACGACGGGATGGTCGTCGGCCAGGATGATCCGGATCACGGCACCTCACTCCTCACGGCGGGTACGGGCAGCCGGACGGTCACCGTGGTGCCCTCGCCCGGCACGCTGCCGACCTGCGCGGTTCCCCCCACTTCGGCGGCCCGTGCACGCAGCCCCGCCAGACCGTACCCGTAATGGACGGCACCGGGGTCAAAGCCGCGGCCGTCGTCCCGTACGGACACGGTGAGCGTCTCGTCGGAGTACGCCAGCGTGATGCCCACGGTGACAGAACTCCCGGCGTGCTTGCGGGCGTTGGCCAGTGCCTCCTGGCAGGAGCGGAGGGCGACCACCTCGGGACCGGCGGGCAGCGCGCGCACCGGACCCGTCACCTCCAGTTTCGCGTCATGGCGGGCCGCGAGTCTGCCGACCGCGTCCGGGAGCGAGGCGCCGTCGAGGTCGGCGGGGGTGCCCCCGGCGACCAGGGCGCGGGCCTCGGCGAGGTTCTGCCGGGCCGTCTCGTCCATGAGGGCCAGATGACGGCGAGCCTGTGCCGGGTCGTGGTCGAGCTCGGCCTCGACGGCCTGGATCAGCATCAGCAGGCTGGTGAAGCCCTGGGCGAGGGTGTCGTGGATCTCCCGGGCCATCCGCTCCCGCTCCGCGAGCGCGCCGTGCGCCGACGAGAGCCGGGAGACCTCATGCCGGCTGGCGTCCAGCTCCGCGATCAGTTCGGCCCGCTCCTGGCTCTGCTCGATGATGCGGATGATCCAACTGCCGAGCGCCACCGAGAAGACCAAGGTGACCACGGCGAACACCGCGTTGAAGAAGACGTCCTGGGCGCCGGGCCGCCACAGCAGCGCCCAGCCCGCCACGGGCACGAGGTTGATGACCGCCACGGCCGTCAGCGCCCACCGCATCCGCAACGCCATGAAGCACGGAGGCACGAGCGCGAAGGTCAGTACCCGCGTCTCGCCGACCAGCACCGCGGACGGCAGGAACAGCGCCAGCGCCACCGCCAGAAAGCGCACCCCCTGCCGCTCGTCGGGCGGGTCGCCGCACAGAACGGGGCGCCCCATCCACACGTACAGGGGAACCAGCGGTACGAGCAGCGTGGCCGCAGCGGCACGGACCGGCCACCCCGGGAACCCCGTGCTGAGCACGTAGACCAGGGCGGCCAGCCAGATCAGCGCGAAGTACGTGTCCCAGAGCCGGAACGAGCGGGCCCAGGTGTACGCGCCCCCGGGTCCCACCGGACCGTTCATCCGTCGCGCCGGTTCTTCCACCGGAAGGTCAGCAGGCACAGCACCAATCCTCCGACGCACCACGCCCCGAGCACCAGCGCGACCTTGCCCAGTTCCCAGCTCCCGGCCTGCTCCAGCACCTGCGCCGACTCCGGCAGGAACACCCCGCGCAGCCCCTGGCACATCCACTTCAGCGGGAACAGCGCCCCGATGTTCAGCATCCAGTCCGGGATGGTGTCTATGGCGATGTACACCCCGGAGATGAACTGCAGCACCAGGAAGGGGAGGACGACCACGGAGGTCGCGCTCTTGCCGGACTTGGGGACCGAGCTGATCGCGATGCCGAGCAGCGCGCACGCCGTGAGACCCAGCACGAAGATCCACGCGAAGTCGAACCACGTGCGCACGTCCGACGGCAGGTCGACGTCGTACAAGGTCGTCCCGACGAGCAGCAGAATCGCTGTCTCCATGAGACCGGTGACGAGAACCAGCCAGATCTTGCCGAGGAAGTACGCGGCCGGCGGCATCGGCGTGCCGCGCAGCCGGCGCAGCACCTTCTCGTCCCGCTCGATGGCGATCGAGATGCCGAGCGACTGGAAGCTCGTCGACATGATCCCGGCGGCCATCATCGCCGGGACGTACAGCTGGGAGGCGGTGACGCCCGCGCCTTCGACGTCGTCCTTGAAGATCGACGCGAACAGGAAGAGGAACACCACCGGGAAGGCGAAGGTGAACACCACCTGGTCGCGCTGCCGGAAGAACTGCTTGATCTCCAGCCCGCCCCGCTGCAGACCGAGCCCCCAGGCGCCGGGCAGCCGCTGCGGACGCGTTCCGGCCCCGGCTCGTACGGCGGTCGTGGTCATCGCGCGTCCTCCTGTCCGGTCAGCCGGAGATAGACGTCCTCCAGCGTGGGGCGGCTCACCCGCAGCCCCGGGATCTCACCGTCGAAGCGGTGCATGAGCTCGGCGACGGTCTTGGTGGGCGTGACCGTCCGCGTGGTGCGCGGGGTGCCGTCGGCCTCCGTCCACGCGACGGTGGCCTCGGTGCCGTGGCGCTCCCGCAGCACACCGGGCTCGCCCTCGGCGACCACCCGGCCCTGCGAGATGATCGCCAGCCGGTGCGCGAGCGCCTCCGCCTCCTCCAGATAGTGCGTGGTCAGCAGGATCGTCGTGCCCTCGTCCGCCAGCTTGCGGATCAGCTCCCAGAACTGCCGCCGGGCCGCCGGGTCGAACCCGGTCGTCGGCTCGTCCAGAAGCAGCAGCTCGGGCCCGCCGATGACCCCGAGCGCCACGTCCAGCCGCCGCCGCTGCCCGCCCGACAGCGCCTTGATCCGGCTGCCCGCCTTGGCCTCAAGCCCCACCAGGCCGATGACCTCCTCGGGGTCCCGGGGCCTCGGGTAGTAGCGCGCGAAATGCCGTACGGTCTCGCGGACCGTCAACTCGGCGGGCGCCGATTCGTCCTGCCAGACGATTCCGACACGCGAGCGCCACGCGCGCGTGCCCGTCGCCGGATCCGCTCCGAGCACCTGGACCTCGCCCGCGTCCCGGGTGCGATTGCCCTGAAGAATCTCCACCGTGGTGCTCTTGCCCGCCCCGTTGGGCCCCAGCAGGCCGAACACCTCGCCCTGGCGAATGCCCAGGTCGATGCCGTCTACCGCGGTCACGTCCCCGTACTGCTTGCGCAGCCCCCGTACGTCCACCGCGAGTCCGTTCGCGTGTGTGGTCATGGGAACGAGCGTCGTCCGGAACCGAACGGTCCGGGACGACCATGCGTACCGCCTTATGTCCATCGAACGGTGGATACACGGACGCGTGCGGCACAATGGCCCTGCCGGAAGAAGGTCCAGTTCTCAAGCGACGGAATCGGCGGAATGAGCAAGACGACAGTCAACGAGGTCTCCACCGACCACGAGCCGGAGCGCGCCGCGCCCTCGCCGCGCACGGAGGGTGGCAGTCGTGCACTCGCCCTGCTGCTGGTGATCACCGGTGCGGCCGGACTGCTCGCCGCGTGGGTCATCACGCTCGACAAGTTCAAGCTGCTCGAGGCCAAGGTCGAGGGCAAGACCTTCACTCCCGGCTGCAGCCTGAACCCCGTCGTCTCCTGCGGCAGCGTCATGGAGAGCGACCAGGCGTCGGCCTTCGGGTTCCCCAATCCGATGCTCGGCCTCGTGACCTACGGCATCGTCATCTGCGTCGGTATGAGCCTGCTCGCCGGTGCCCGCTTCCCGCGCTGGTACTGGCTGACCTTCAACGCCGGCACGCTGTTCGGCGTCGGCTTCTGCGCATGGCTGACGTTCCAGTCCCTGTACCGGATCAACGCGCTGTGCCTGTGGTGCTGCCTGGCCTGGGTCGCGACGATCATCATGTTCTGGTACGTGACCTCGTTCAACATCCGCAAGGGCTTCCTGCCCGCGCCGAACTGGCTCAAGGGCTTCTTCGGCGAGTTCACCTGGGTCCTGCCCGTCCTGCACATCGGCATCATCGGCATGCTCATCCTGACCCGCTGGTGGGACTTCTGGACCAGCTGACGGACCGGCCCGAGCAATGCCGGACGGCCCCGGAATTCCGGGGCCGTCCGGCATTGTCAGTGCGGTGAACTAGGGTTTTCAGCGTGGAGCCCGACCTGTTCACCGCCGCAGCAGAAGAACGCCAGGAGAAGGACCCGTCCAGCAGCCCCCTGGCCGTTCGGATGCGCCCGCGCACCCTCGACGAGGTCGTGGGCCAGCAGCACCTGCTGAAGCCGGGCTCACCCCTGCGCAGACTGGTCGGCGAGGGCGCCTCAGGCCCCGCCGGCCCCTCCTCGGTGATCCTCTGGGGCCCGCCCGGCACCGGCAAGACGACCCTGGCGTACGTCGTGTCGAAGGCCACCAACAAACGCTTCGTGGAGCTGTCGGCGATCACCGCGGGCGTCAAGGAGGTCCGCGCGGTCATCGACGGCGCCCGCCGTGCCACCGGCGGCTACGGCAAGGAGACCGTCCTCTTCCTCGACGAGATCCACCGCTTCAGCAAGGCCCAGCAGGACTCCCTGCTCCCGGCCGTCGAGAACCGCTGGGTGACCCTGATCGCGGCGACGACGGAGAACCCGTACTTCTCCGTGATCTCCCCCCTGCTCTCCCGCTCCCTCCTCCTCACCCTCGAACCCCTCACGGACGACGACATCAGGAGCCTCATCAAGCGGGCTCTGTCCGACGAGCGCGGCCTCAAGGAAGCGGTCACCCTCCCCGCAGACACCGAGGCCCACCTCCTGCGCATCGCCGGCGGCGACGCCCGCCGCGCCCTGACCGCCCTGGAGGCCGCCGCCGGGGCCGCGCTCGACAAGGGCGAGACGGAGATCGGCCTCACCACTCTGGAGGAGACGGTCAACCGGGCGGCGGTGAAGTACGACCGCGACGGCGACCAGCACTACGACGTGGCCAGCGCCCTCATCAAGTCCATCCGCGGCTCCGACGTCGACGCGGCCTTGCACTACCTGGCCCGCATGATCGAGGCCGGCGAGGACCCCCGCTTCATCGCCCGCCGCCTGATGATCTCCGCCAGCGAGGACATCGGCCTCGCCGACCCGAACGCGCTGCCGATAGCCGTGGCCGCCGCCCAGGCCGTCGCCATGATCGGCTTCCCCGAGGCCGCCCTCACCCTCAGCCACGCCACCATCGCCCTGGCCCTCGCCCCCAAGTCCAACTCCGCGACGACCGCCATCGGCGCCGCCATGGAGGACGTACGCAAGGGCCTGGCGGGCTCGGTCCCCCCGCACCTGCGCGACGGGCACTACAAGGGCGCGGCCAAGCTCGGTCACGCGCAGGGGTACGTGTATCCGCACGACCTTGCCGAAGGCATCGCCGAGCAGCAGTACGCCCCGGACGCCCTCAAGGACCGGGAGTACTACACGCCGACGCGGCACGGCGCCGAGGCGCGGTACGCGGACGCGGTGGAGTGGACCCGCAAGCACCTCGGTCGCAAGCGGTCCTGAGCACCCTGTAGAATCGTTCGAAGTGCTGTGTCCTGTGCAGTCAGAACAGGACGGTCAGCCGGAGACCCGGTCCTCACGGACCGGCTCCAGGAGCGTCGCGCACCGTTCGAATGGTGTCGCGGGCAGCCCACCACCACTCGTCGTACGACGGGACCGGTCGGTGGGCCACTCGCGTGCTGCACGTATGTGCCCAGACCAGGGAGCGGCTGCCCAGCGGGTCCGACCGACCGGACCCGCCGGGTCTCCCCGGCTGCGGATGCGACCTCCCTCAACCCTGACAAGCCGATAACCAGGAAAGAAGAAGCAGTGGCGAACCAGCCCCGCCCCAAGGTCAAGAAGTCGCGTGCCCTCGGCATCGCGCTGACCCCGAAGGCCGTCAAGTACTTCGAGGCCCGTCCCTACCCGCCGGGTGAGCACGGCCGTGGCCGCAAGCAGAACTCGGACTACAAGGTCCGTCTGCTGGAGAAGCAGCGTCTGCGCGCGCAGTACGACGTGTCCGAGCGTCAGCTCGTCCGCGCCTACGAGCGTGCCTCCAAGGTTCAGGGCAAGACCGGTGAGGCCCTGATCATCGAGCTGGAGCGTCGTCTCGACGCGCTGGTCCTGCGTTCGGGCATCGCCCGCACGATCTACCAGGCCCGCCAGATGGTCGTCCACGGCCACATCGAGGTCAACGGCCAGAAGGTCGACAAGCCGTCCTTCCGCGTCAAGCCCGACGACGTCGTGATGGTCCGTGAGCGCAGCCGTGAGAAGACCCTTTTCTCCATCGCCCGTGAGGGCGGCTTCGCCCCCGACGGCGAGACCCCGCGCTACCTCCAGGTGAACCTCCGCGCCCTGGCCTTCCGCCTGGACCGCGAGCCGAACCGCAAGGAGATCCCGGTGATCTGCGACGAGCAACTCGTCGTCGAGTACTACGCCCGCTGATCGCAGGCAGGCCGTAGCACCTCAGCCCGCCGTCTCCCCGCCCTTCCGGGCGGGCGAGGCGGCGGGCTCGCGCATGTCCGCACGGTGCCGGCATCGCGGGCAGATTCCGGTCGGGGGACAGCCGAAGCGCCCGGTCCACCGCCGCCACCCGGCCGAGCCGGGCGCCTTCCCGTACGACAACTCATGTGTGCGCGGGCCGTAATCCGGTACGGAGCGGCATGCCCGGCGCGATAGGCTCGACCCACGACTTTTTCGATGTAGAGGCACGTTTCAGGGAGCGGGTGCACACAGTGTCCGGTGGAGAGGTGGCCGGGATCCTGGTGGCCGTCTTCTGGGCGATCCTGGTCTCCTTCCTCGCGGTGGCTCTCGTGAGGCTGGCCCAGACGCTCAAGGCGACCACCAAGCTCGTCGCGGACGTGACCGACCAGGCCGTCCCGCTCCTGGCAGACGCCTCCGCGGCGGTGCGTTCCGCGCAGACCCAGATCGACCGGGTCGACTCGATCGCGTCGGACGTCCAGGAGGTCACGTCGAACGCGTCCGCGCTCTCGACCACCGTCGCCTCCACCTTCGGCGGGCCCCTGGTCAAGGTCGCGGCCTTCGGTTACGGCGTGCGCCGCGCCATCGGCGGCCGCAAGGAGGACGTGCCCGCGAAGGCGTCCCGACGTACCGTGATCGTGGGCCGCACCGTCCCGGCCGCACGGCGGGCGAAGCGGAAGAAGGACTGAGCGAACCGATGTTCCGCCGTACGTTCTGGTTCACCACGGGCGTCGCCGCCGGTGTGTGGGCCACCACCAAGGTCAACCGCAAGCTGAAGCAGCTGACCCCCGAGAACCTCGCCGCGACCGCGGCCAACAAGGCGCTCGAGGCCGGTCACCGGCTCAAGGACCGTGCGGTGGGCTTCGCGCTCGACGTCCGCGACGGCATGGCCCAGCGGGAGGCCGAGCTGGGGGAGGCGCTGGGGATCAACGAGAACCCCGAACTCCCCGCCCCCCGGCGCTTCGCCGCCATCGAGAACCGCAACATCCCGAAGTCCGTCGACAGCGACAGGACGACGTATTCGTACAACCGGAATGAGGACCACTGATGGAGTCGGCTGAGATCCGCCGCCGCTGGCTGAGCTTCTTCGAGGAGCGCGGGCACACCGTCGTCCCTTCGGCGTCGCTCATCGCGGACGACCCGACTCTGCTCCTCGTCCCGGCCGGCATGGTGCCCTTCAAGCCCTACTTCCTGGGCGAGGTCAAGCCGCCCTACGCCCGCGCCACCAGCGTCCAGAAGTGCGTGCGCACGCCGGACATCGAAGAGGTCGGCAAGACCACCCGGCACGGCACGTTCTTCCAGATGTGCGGCAACTTCTCCTTCGGCGACTACTTCAAGGAAGGCGCCATCAAGTACGCCTGGGAGCTGCTCACCAGCCCTCAGGACAAGGGTGGTTACGGCCTGGAGCCCGAGCGTCTGTGGATCACCGTCTACAAGGACGACGATGAGGCCGAGCGCATCTGGCACGAGATCGTCGGCGTGCCCAAGGAGCGCATCCAGCGCCTCGGCATGAAGGACAACTACTGGTCCATGGGCGTCCCCGGCCCGTGCGGCCCCTGTTCCGAGATCAACTACGACCGCGGCCCCGAGTTCGGCGTCGAGGGCGGCCCCGCCGTCAACGACGAGCGGTACGTGGAGATCTGGAACCTCGTCTTCATGCAGTACGAGCGCGGCGAGGGCATCGGCAAGGACAACTTCGAGATCCTGGGCGACCTGCCGAGCAAGAACATCGACACGGGCCTCGGCATGGAGCGCCTCGCCATGATTCTGCAGGGCGTGCAGAACATGTACGAGATCGACACATCCATGGCCGTCATCAAGAAGGCCACCGAGCTGACGGGCGTGCACTACGGCGCCGCCCACGAGTCGGACGTGTCCCTCCGCGTCGTCACTGACCACATGCGGACGTCCGTGATGCTCATCGGCGACGGCGTCACCCCCGGCAACGAAGGCCGTGGCTACGTTCTGCGCCGCATCATGCGCCGCGCCATCCGCAACATGCGCCTGCTCGGCGCCACCGGTCCGGTCGTCAAGGAACTGATCGACACGGTCATCGAGATGATGGGCCAGCAGTACCCCGAGCTCATCACCGACCGGGAGCGCATCGAGAAGGTCGCCCTCGCCGAGGAGAACGCCTTCCTCAAGACGCTCAAGGCCGGCACCAACATCCTCGACACGGCCGTCTCCGAGACCAAGCAGTCCGGTGGCACCGTCCTCGCCGGCGACAAGGCCTTCCTGCTCCACGACACCTGGGGCTTCCCGATCGACCTCACCCTGGAGATGGCCGCCGAACAGGGCCTCTCCGTGGACGAGGACGGCTTCCGCCGCCTGATGAAGGAGCAGCGGGAGCGCGCCAAGGCCGACGCCCAGGCCAAGAAGACCGGCCACGCCGGCACCGGCGCCTACCGTGAGATCGCCGACACCGCCGGTGAGACCGAGTTCATCGGCTACTCCGACACCGAGGGCGAGTCCACGATCGTCGGCATCCTCGTCGACGGCGCCTCCTCGCCGGCCGCCACCGAGGGCGACGAGGTCGAGATCGTCCTCGACCGCACGCCGTTCTACGCCGAGGGCGGCGGCCAGATCGGCGACACCGGCCGCATCAAGGTCGACACCGGCGCCGTCATCGAGATCCGCGACTGCCAGAAGCCGGTCCCGGGTGTGTACGTCCACAAGGGCGTCGTCCAGGTCGGCGAGGTCACCGTCGGCGCCAAGGCCCACGCCGCCATCGACGACCGGCGCCGCAAGGCCATCGCCCGCGCCCACTCGGCCACGCACCTCACCCACCAGGCCCTGCGCGACGCCCTCGGCCCGACGGCCGCCCAGGCCGGTTCCGAGAACCAGCCCGGCCGCTTCCGCTTCGACTTCGGTTCCCCGTCCGCCGTTCCCACGGCCGTGATGACCGACGTCGAGCAGAAGATCAACGAGGTGCTCGCCCGTGACCTGGACGTCCGCGCCGATGTCATGGGCATCGACGAGGCCAAGAAGCAGGGCGCCATCGCCGAGTTCGGCGAGAAGTACGGCGACCGGGTCCGTGTCGTCACCATCGGCGACTTCTCCAAGGAGCTGTGCGGCGGCACGCACGTGCACAACACCGCCCAGCTGGGCCTGGTGAAGCTGCTCGGCGAGTCGTCCATCGGCTCGGGTGTCCGCCGTATCGAGGCTCTGGTCGGCGTGGACGCCTACAGCTTCCTCGCCCGCGAGCACACGGTCGTCGCCCAGCTCCAGGAGCTGATCAAGGGCCGTCCGGAGGAGCTCCCGGAGAAGGTCTCCGCCATGCTCGGCAAGCTGAAGGACGCCGAGAAGGAGATCGAGAAGTTCCGCGCCGAGAAGGTGCTGCAGGCCGCCGCCGGTCTCGTCGAGTCCGCCAAGGACGTACGCGGCGTCGCTCTCGTCACCGGCCAGGTCCCGGACGGCACCACCGCCGACGACCTGCGCAAGCTGGTCCTCGATGTGCGCGGCCGTATCCAGGGCGGACGGGCCGCCGTGGTCGCCCTGTTCACCGTGGCGGGCGGCAAGCCGCTGACGGTCATCGCCACCAACGAGGCCGCCCGCGAGCGCGGTCTGAAGGCCGGCGACCTGGTCCGTGCCGCCGCCAAGACCCTCGGCGGCGGCGGTGGCGGCAAGCCGGACTTCGCCCAGGGTGGCGGCCAGAACCCGACCGCCGTCGGAGAGGCCGTCGACGCCGTCGAGCGCCTCGTGGCGGAAACGGCCAAGTGAGCGGAGCCGAACACGTCATGCGCCGCGGCCGTCGCCTCGCGATCGACGTCGGGGACGCCCGCATCGGGGTCGCCTCGTGCGACCCCGACGGGATCCTCGCCACACCGGTGGAGACGGTCCCGGGACGTGACATCCCGGCCGCCTACCGCCGGCTGAGGCAACTCGTCGAGGAGTACGAGCCGATCGAAGTCGTCGTCGGTCTTCCTCGCTCCCTCAAGGGGGGCGAGGGCCCGGCCGCGGTCAAGGTCCGCGCCTTCGCCCAGGAGCTGGCCAAAGGCATCGCGCCGGTGTCTGTCAGACTCGTGGACGAACGCATGACCACGGTGACGGCCAGTCAGGGACTGCGCACCTCGGGCGTGACGTCGAAGAAGGGCCGGTCCGTCATCGACCAGGTAGCCGCTGTGATCATCTTGCAGCAGGCGCTCGAATCCGAACGGGTGTCAGGTAAAGCCCCGGGCGAGGGCGTCGAAGTGGTCATCTGATCGCGATACGGTAACGTTCCGCGCGATGCGGCGGTGTTCGAACAGCCACCGCACAAAGAGAGGCGGGACGGAAGCCGAGCCGAAAGCCGCGCGACCGCCGCCTCGCGGCTCTAGGGGATCGATGACTGAGTATGGCCGGGGCCAAGGCTCCGAACCGTGGCATCCGGAGGACCCGTTGTTCGGGGACGGCGGATGGGAAGGGCAGCAGCAGGGCCACGCGGCTCAGCAGCCTGCCTACGGCGGCCAGCCGCAGCACTACCCGCAGCAGCCGCAGCAGCCCCAGTACGGCGACTGGGGCACCGGCGAGCAGTCCGGATACGACCAGTCGCAACAGCAGTACCAGCAGCAGTACGACCCTCAGCAGTACGGCGGCCAGGGCCACCAGCAGTACGACGAGAACGGCTGGCCCACCGGCACGCACGCGCAGACCCCGTACCCCGACCCCGCGGACCCGTACGGCCAGCAGGCCGTGGGCTACGACGGACAGCAGCCCGACTACTACGGCACACCGGACGCCTACCCACCGCCGGAGCCACCGAGCCGACGGCGCGAGGAGCCGGAACCGCGGACCGACTGGGACCCCGGCCCCGACCAGGGCGAACACGCCTTCTTCGCGGGCGGGGACGATGACGACGACTCCGACGAACCCGGGGACGGCGGCGGGCGCGGCGACCGGCGGAGCAGGGGCGGCAAACCCAAGAAGCGCCGCAGCGGGTGCGCCTGCCTGGTGGTCGTCCTTGTCTTCGGCGGCGGCCTGGGCGGTGTCGGGTACTTCGGCTACCAGTTCTACCAGGACCGTTTCGGCGCGGCGCCGGACTACGCGGGTGATGGTACGAGCGAGTCGGTGAGCGTCACCATCCCCAAGGGCGCCGGCGGCTACGCCATCGGTCAGGAGCTGAAGAAGCTGGGCGTCGTCAAGAGCGTCGACGCGTTCGTGGCCGCCCAGTCGCAGAATCCCGACGGCAAGAAGATCCAGGCCGGCGTCTATCTCATGAAGAAGGAGATGTCCGCCGCCAGCGCTGTCGAGCTGATGCTCGACCCCAAGAGCCAGAACAATCTGATCGTCCGCGAGGGCGAGCGGAACACTTCGGTCTATAAGGAGATCGACAAGCGCCTCGAACTGTCGGCGGGCACCACGGCGAAGGCCGCGAAGGCGAAGTACAAGGACCTCGGGCTGCCCGACTGGGCGTTGGACCAGCCGAAGGTGAAGGACCCGCTGGAAGGATTCCTCTACCCCTCCAGTTACGGGGTCAGCAAGGGGCAGAAGCCGGAGACCATCCTGAAGGAGATGGTCGCCCGGGCCAGCGACACGTACGAAGAGCTCGGCCTGGAGAAGAAGGCCAAGAGCCTGGGTCTCGACGGCCCCTGGCAGTTGCTCACCGTGGCGAGCCTGGCGCAGGCCGAGGGCACGAGCCATGACGACTTCCGCAAGATGGCCGAGGTCGTCTACAACCGCCTCAAGCCCGGGAACCCCGAGACCTACGGCTCTCTGGAGTTCGACTCCACGTACAACTACATCAAGAACCAGAGCAAGATCGACCTGTCGATCGCCGAGCTGAGGCAGTACAACAACCCGTACAACACGTACTACGTCAAGGGGCTGCCCCCCGGCCCCATCGACAACCCCGGCGCGGAAGCGCTCAAGGGTGCCCTCAATCCGACGGACGAGGGCTGGTACTACTTCATCTCGCTGGACGGCAAGACCAGCAAGTTCACCAAGACGCTCGCGGAGCACGAGAAGCTGGTCGACCAGTTCAACGCGTCGAGGAGCGGAGACTGAACTCAATGACAGCTCGGGCAACTGACGCCCGCCGGGCCGCGGTGCTCGGTTCGCCCATCGCCCACTCCCTGTCCCCGGTGCTGCACCGCGCCGCCTATGAGGCACTGGGGCTGACCGGCTGGTCGTACGACCGGTTCGAGGTCGACGAGTCGACGCTGCCCGGGTTCCTCAAGGGGCTCGGGCCGGAGTGGGCGGGACTGTCGCTGACCATGCCGCTGAAGCGGGCCGTGATTCCGCTGCTCGACGAGATCAGCGAGACGGCTGCTTCGGTCGAGGCGGTCAATACGGTGGTGTTCACCGAGGACGGCCGCCGGGTCGGCGACAACACCGACATCCCCGGCATGATCGGCGCCCTGCGCGAGCGCGGGATCGAGCAGGTCGACTCCGCCGCGATCCTCGGCGCCGGTGCGACCGCCTCTTCCGCGCTGGCGGCGCTGGCCCGGATCTGCACCGGCGAGGTCGTCGCCTACGTCCGCAGCGAGGAACGTGCCGCCGAGATGCGGCAGTGGGGTGCGCGGCTCGACATTGAGGTGGTGACGGCGGACTGGTCGGATGCCGCCGAGGCATTGCGCCGCCCGCTGGTCATCGCCACCACCCCGGCCGGTACGACCGACGCCCTCGCCTCCTCCGTACCGGAACGGCCCGCCACCCTGTTCGACGTCCTCTACGACCCGTGGCCGACCGCACTGGCGGCGCGCTGGTCGGCGTACGGCGGGGCCGTCGTCAGTGGACTCGACCTGCTGCTGCACCAGGCGGTGCTCCAGGTGGAGCAGATGACGGGACTGGCCCCGGCGCCGCTGGACGCCATGCGAAAAGCGGGCGAACACATGCTCGACGCCCGCTAAGATCCCTTCCGGTTCCGCAGGGGGCGGACCACCGGAGGGGGAGACATCCATGGCCACAGGCATGCCGCTGGCGTCAGTGAAGGGCGAGATCTTCGAAGCCGTGCTGCACTTCTTGCCGGACTGGGTGCAGATCACCGTGCTCGCACTCGTCGTGCTGGCCGTCGTCGCGTCCTGGGTCATCAAACTGAAGCGCAAGCTCGCTTACCGGCGTGCAGTACGGCAGGGGGTGCCGGTGCATGTGGCGGCGCAATACGGGCAGGGGCGCGGAGCGGACTACCTGGGGGCGTACGCGCCGCAGCAGGCACCGCCGGCCGGCGGTGCCGGTCGGCAGGAGAGCGGTGCCGATTTCCTGGGTGCGTACGCCCCGCAGCAGCGTCAGGGGAACGGCTCCGCGTGACGCGCTCTTGGCCACTTCCCGTCCGCCTGATGGACCAGCGGCCTGATCAGCGCCCCGGACGTGGGAGGATCGGAGGTGGCGGGCCAGGGCCGCGCACTTGGTCACGCCGTTGCCGTACGAGGACGCGCGTACGCAGGGCAGTACGAGGGCGCGAGCATCGAGGAGCACCGTTGAGCAGGTTGCGCTGGCTGACCGCGGGGGAGTCGCACGGCCCCGCACTCGTCGCGACGCTGGAGGGCCTTCCCGCCGGCGTGCCGATCACCACGGAGATGGTGGCGGACCACCTGGCGCGACGGCGGCTCGGCTATGGACGCGGTGCCCGGATGAAGTTCGAGCAGGACCAGGTCACCTTCCTCGGCGGCGTCCGGCACGGCCTGACCCTCGGTTCCCCGGTCGCGATCATGGTGGGCAACACCGAGTGGCCCAAGTGGGAGCAGGTCATGGCGGCCGACCCCATCGACCCCGAGATCCTGGCCGGTCTGGCGCGCAACGCCCCGCTGACCCGGCCGCGCCCCGGCCACGCCGACCTCGCGGGCATGCAGAAGTACGGCTTCGACGAGGCCCGCCCGATCCTGGAGCGGGCCTCCGCCCGGGAGACCGCGGCCCGTGTGGCGCTGGGCGCGGTGGCCCGGTCGTACCTGAAGGAGACGGCCGGGATCGAGATCGTCAGCCATGTCGTCGAGCTGTGCTCGGTGAAGGCGCCGCAGGGTGTGTACCCCACGCCGGCCGACGTGGAGAAGCTGGACGCGGACCCGCTGCGCTGCCTGGACGCGGACACGTCGAAGGCGATGGTCGCCGAGGTCGATCAGGCCCACAAGGACGGCGACACCCTCGGTGGCGTGGTGGAGATCCTGGCGTACGGGGTGCCGGTGGGCCTGGGCTCGCATGTGCACTGGGACCGCAAGCTGGATGCCCGGCTGGCCGGTGCGCTGATGGGCATCCAGGCGATCAAGGGTGTGGAGCTCGGTGACGGTTTCGAGCTGGCCCGGGTGCCGGGCTCGAAGGCGCATGACGAGATCGTGAACACGCCGGAGGGCATCCGGCGGGTCTCCGGCCGTTCCGGCGGCACCGAGGGCGGTCTGACCACGGGTGAGCTGCTGCGGGTGCGGGCGGCGATGAAGCCGATCGCGACCGTGCCGCGCGCCCTGCAGACGGTGGACGTGACCACCGGTGAGGCCACCCAGGCCCACCATCAGCGCTCCGACGTCTCCGCGGTCCCGGCGGCCGGCATCGTTGCGGAGGCGATGGTCGCTCTGGTGCTGGCGGATGCGGTGGCGGAGAAGTTCGGCGGCGACAACGTGGTCGAAACGCGCCGCAATGTCACGTCGTACCTCGACAACCTGGCGATCCGGTGAGCGCAGTGCCTGCGATCGTGCTGGTCGGGCCGATGGGTGTCGGCAAGTCGACGGTCGGTCAGCTGCTCGCCGAGCGGCTCGGCGTCGGCTACCGGGACACCGACGACGACATCGTGGCCGCCGAGGGCCGCACCATCGCGGAGATCTTCGTCGACGAGGGCGAGCCGGTCTTCCGGGGGATCGAGAAGCGGGCGGTGCAGCGCGCGCTGGCCGAGCACGACGGCATCCTCGCCCTCGGCGGCGGCGCGATCCTGGACCCGGACACGCGTGACCTGCTGTCCGGGCAGCGGGTCGTCTACCTCTCGATGGACGTCGAGGAGGCGGTCAAGCGCACCGGCCTGAACGCGGCCCGCCCCCTGCTCGCCATCAACCCGCGCAAGCAGTGGCGGGAGTTGATGGAGGCACGCCGGCACCTGTACGCGGAGGTCGCCGCGGCGGTCGTGGCGACCGATGGCCGTACACCCGAAGAAGTGACCCAAGCCGTCCTGGACGCACTGGAGATGAAGGAAGCATGAGTGAGGCAGTGACCCGGATCCAGGTCGGCGGTACGGCGGGCAGCGATCCGTACGAGGTTCTGGTGGGCCGTCAACTCCTCGGCGAGCTCGGCGGGTTGATCGGCGACAGGGTCAAGCGGGTCGGCGTCATCCACCCCGAGGCGCTCGCGGAGACCGGTGAGGCACTCTGCGCCGACCTCGGCGAGCAGGGCTACGAGGCCGTCGCCATCCAGGTGCCGAACGCGGAGGAGGCCAAGACCGCCGAGGTCGCCGCCTACTGCTGGAAGGCGCTGGGCCAGTCCGGGTTCACCCGCACCGATGTCATCGTCGGCGTCGGCGGCGGCGCTAGCACCGACCTGGCCGGTTTCGTCGCGGCGACCTGGCTGCGCGGGGTCCGCTGGATCGCCGTCCCCACCACGGTGCTGGCCATGGTGGACGCGGCCGTCGGCGGCAAGACGGGCATCAACACCGCCGAGGGCAAGAACCTCGTCGGCGCCTTCCACCCGCCCGCCGGGGTCCTCTGCGACCTGGCCGCACTCGACTCCCTCCCGGTCAACGACTATGTCTCCGGACTCGCCGAGATCATCAAGGCCGGCTTCATCGCCGACCCGGTGATCCTGGAACTCATCGAGGCCGACCCCGAGGCCGCGCGCACCCCGGCCGGCCCGCACACCGCCGAGCTCATCGAACGCTCCATCAAGGTCAAGGCCGAGGTCGTCTCGTCCGACCTGAAGGAGTCGGGCCTGCGGGAGATCCTCAATTACGGCCATACGCTCGCGCACGCCATCGAGAAGAACGAGCGCTACAAGTGGCGGCACGGCGCCGCGGTGGCCGTGGGAATGCACTTCGCCGCCGAACTGGGCCGTCTGGCGGGCCGGTTGGACGACGCGACGGCGGACCGCCACCGCACCGTCCTGGAATCCGTCGGCCTCCCGCTGCACTACCGCTACGACCAGTGGCCCAAGCTGCTGGAGACCATGAAGGTCGACAAGAAGTCCCGCGGTGACGTGCTCCGCTTCATCGTCCTCGACGGACTGGCCAAGCCGACCGTCCTGGAGGGCCCGGACCCCGCCGTCCTGCTCGCCGCCTACGGCGAAGTGGGGGAGTAAGTCCTCCCGGGCGTCGTACGCCCGATTTGCCTGTGGGCATGGGCACTTCGGACCGCCACCGGCCGTTCACCAAACGGCGGCCGGGGACGGTACCGTTCGGTAGGGAGTGGGGTTCGGGCCCCGCTGCCAGCGCCAATTGCCTGTACGAGATGGAGTGGCACCGGATGCAGCACGCAGTGGGTTCTCCGCTGCCGCCGCCCCACCAGCCGGGGCACGGACCGGCCGACGGCTGGTCGCCGGCCGCGCATCAGCCGGGCCCGCACCAAGGGCCCGCCCCGGTGTCCCCGCCGCCTCCGGCTCCAGGACCCGCCCCCGCGTCCCCGCCGGCTCCCGCACCGGGCTTCACCGCCCCGCCCCCGCCGGGTTCCGCGCCCCACCACACCGTCCCGCAGCACACGTCGGCTCCACCCACGCCGGAGACCACGGGCCATGTGCCCCTGCCCCCCGGCGGCCCGGTCGCCGTGCCGACCACCCCGCCCGCCACCGCGGCCCCCGACCCCACGAACACCACCCTCGCGGTGCTGCTCATCGGCCCGGCGGGCGCCGGCAAGACCAGCGTCGCCAAGTACTGGGCGGACCACCGACGGGTCCCCACGGCCCACATCAGCCTCGACGACGTACGCGAATGGGTCCGCTCCGGCTTCGCCGACCCGCAGTCCGGGTGGAACGACCACTCGGAGGCCCAGTACCGCCTGGCCCGCCGCACCTGTGGCTTCGCCGCCCGCAACTTCCTCGCCAACGGCATCTCCTGCATCCTCGACGACGCCGTCTTCCCCGACCGCCCCGTCGTCGGCCTCGGCGGCTGGAAGCGCCACGTCGGCCCCGGCCTCCTCCCCGTCGTCCTCCTCCCGGGCCTCGACATCGTCCTGGAACGCAACGCCCACCGCACAGGCAACCGCCGCCTCACCGACGAAGAGGTCGCCCGCATCCACGGCCGCATGGCCGGCTGGTACGGCTCCGGCCTCCCCATCATCGACAACTCCCAGATGGACGTCCCCCAGACAGCCCGAGTACTGGACGACGTACTGGCACGTTCCATTGCCAGCCCACCCCAGTGGTAGCCGACCTAAAGGGGCGCGGGGAACTGCGCGACAAGCCCCCACCCACCCGCACACGGCATACGACCCCGCGCGCCACCCCCTCCTCCGAACGGCTCCCTCCCAACCGGCACAAACCAGACGACCCTCCTACGCTCGTGTCATGTCAGAGGTGTACGCAGCCCGCCGAACCCGCCTCAGGGACCACTGCCAAGCCGGCGGCAGCCAATCCGCGCTGATCTCGCGCCCCGCCAACGTCCGCTACCTCGCGGGCGCCGACCCCCACGGCGCCGTGCTGCTCCTCGGCAAGACCGAAGACCTGCTCGTGTGCGCCGACCCACCCGACCGCCGCCCCACCGAGGGCCACCTCGACGAGGCGCTGCGGATCCACCCCCTCCCCGGCGCCGGAGGCGACGCCGCCGTCGCCGCGGCCGGCCTCGCGGAAGCGCAGGGCGGGGACTCCCTCGCCGTGGAGGAACATCACCTGACCGTGGCTCGTCACCGGGCCATCCGCTCGGTCGCCCCCCGCCTCCGCCTCACCGACCTTGGCGGAGCCGTGGAGCAGCTCAGGGTGGTGAAGGACGAGGAGGAGATCTCCTGCCTCCGCATCGGCGCCGAGATCGCCGACCAGGCCCTCGGCGAACTCCTGGAGTCCATCCTCGTCGGCCGCACCGAACGTCATCTCGCCCTCGAACTGGAGCGACGGCTCATCGACCACGGCGCCGACGGTCCCGCCTTCGCCACCTCCGTCGCCACCGGCCCGAACTCGGGACGCCGGGCCCACCGGCCGACGGACCGCCGTGTGGAAGAGGGCGATTTCCTCTCCGTGTGCCTGGGAGCGACGTACCGCGGATATCGCTGCGAGATCGGCCGCACCTTCGTGATCGGCACCTCTCCCGCGGACTGGCAGATCGAGCTGTACGACCTCGTCTTCGCCGCTCAGCGCGCCGGAAGGGAGGCCCTCGTACCCGGCGCCGCCTATCGTGACGTGGACCGCGCCGCACGCCACGTGCTGGGCTCCGCGGGCTGTACGGAGGGGCTCGCTCCGCTCACCGGGCACGGCGTCGGGCTCGAAATCGACGAGGACCCGCAGCTGGCCCCCGCGGCCATGGGTAAACTGGACGCTTGCGTGCCGGTCACCGTCGAACCGGGGGTCCACTTCCCGGGCCGGGGCGGTGTCCGGATCGATGACACGCTCGTCGTACGCCCCGAGGCGGACGGCGGACCCGAGCTACTCACCATCACGACCAAGGAGCTGCTCGCGCTCTAGCGATTGAGCTGTGCGCCTGCGCCGGGGTCGTCCACGTCAGTCCAGGAGATTCCGCAACCGTGGCTTCCACGAACGACCTCAAGAACGGCATGGTGCTCAAGCTCGAAGGCGGCCAGCTCTGGTCCGTCGTCGAGTTCCAGCACGTCAAGCCCGGCAAGGGCCCGGCCTTCGTGCGCACCAAGCTCAAGAACGTGCTCTCCGGGAAGGTCGTCGACAAGACCTTCAACGCCGGCGTGAAGGTCGAGACGGCCACCGTCGACAAGCGGGACATGCAGTTCTCCTACATGGACGGCGACTACTTCGTCTTCATGGACATGGAGACCTACGACCAGCTCATGGTCGACCGCAAGGCCGTCGGCGACGCCGCCAACTTCCTCGTCGAGGGCTTCATGGCCACCGTCGCCCAGCACGAGGGCGAGGTGCTCTTCGTCGAGCTGCCGGCCGCCGTCGAGCTGACCATCCAGGAGACCGAGCCGGGCGTCCAGGGCGACCGGTCCACCGGTGGCACCAAGCCCGCCATCCTGGAGACCGGCCACCAGATCAACGTGCCGCTGTTCATCACCACCGGCGAGAAGATCAAGGTCGACACCCGCACGAGCGACTACCTCGGCCGGGTGAACAGCTAAATTGGCTGCCCGCAACACGGCCCGCAAGCGCGCCTTCCAGATCCTCTTCGAGGGCGACCAGCGCGGCGCCGACGTCCTCACGGTCCTCGCGGACTGGATCCGGCTCTCCCGGGACGACACCCGGCAGCCGCCGGTGAGCGAGTACACGATGCAGCTGGTCGAGGGCTATGCGCAGCGCGCGAAGCGGATCGACGAGCTGCTCGCGCAGTACTCGGTCGGCTGGACGCTCGACCGGATGCCGGTCGTGGACCGCAACATCCTGCGCCTCGGTGCGTACGAGCTGATCTGGGTCGACGCGACCCCGGACGCCGTCGTGCTCGACGAGATGGTGCAGCTGGCGAAGGAGTTCTCCACGGACGAGTCGCCCTCGTTCGTCAACGGCCTGCTCGGCCGTCTGAAGGACCTCAAGCCGTCGCTGCGCCGGGACGACGAGGCATAAAGCGATAAGGCGACAAGAGGTACGGATGCGCCGGAGGGCCCGCAGCGAGACCGCGGGGGGCCCTCCGGCGTGGCGGCCCACAGGAGCGGGGGCGGGGGGGCCGAAATACGCCGGGGGGGGGGGGGACCCAGATGGGGGGGCCCC
>NZ_JBFALC010000105.1:0-21087 GCF_040656035.1 Streptomyces sp. NPDC050211 | reverse complement strand
GCGCCGGTGCCGCGCCGGCGACCGCGCGGAGGCGCGAAGCGTCGAGCACGATCGCCGTCTCGACACCGGCATTCAGCGCCCCCGAAGGCGACCGAGCCATCCAACACAGCCGCGCGACGGTCACAGCCGAATCGCCGCCCCTGTAACGGCACAGAGCCAAGGGACAGAGCCCCCTCCAAGGGCCAAGCAGTTCAAACCCCCGCGTCAACCGTCCGCTCAACCTCCGCAAGAACACCCCGACCCGTCTCCCGCACCACCCGCCGCGGCGGACAAGCCGCCCCCGTCCCCGCCCCCACTTCCGCCCGCACCCCCGCCGGCGTCGGCAGCGTGAACCACACGACCTTGCCCGACTCCCCGTCCGGCCTGACGCCCCAGCTCTCGCTGACGGCAGCCACCATCGCCAGCCCCCGCCCACAGGTCGCGAGCGTGTCGGCGTCGCCGACCTCGGGAAGCCGCGGGTCGTGGTCGTGCACCGAGACCATGAGCCGGTCGAGCAGCAGCTCGATCTCCACGGTGCACATCTTGTCGGGCTGCGCATGCTGGTGGACGTTGGTCAGCAACTCGGTCACACCGAGCGCGGCCCGGTCGATCAGGGTGTCCAGATGCCAGTAGCGCAACTGTGCCGATACGATTCTGCGGACCTGTCCGATCCGCGACGGCAGGGCTTGGAGCTCCACCGTGCAGTGTCTGCTTGGGTGACTGATCACGGCTGCGACTCCCCGACGTGAGGTGGGAAGAACACGAACGTACGGATCCAGCAGGATGCGTGCGTGAGACTGCCGCCTGCTGTCATGGCCGGCGGGGCTGGTTCGCAGCGTTATCGCCGGTAAACCCAGAGTGACGTGAGACCAGCGTGACGCAAGGGACGCCGTACCGCAACTCTTCGTAGCTCAGCGATTACGCCCCGCAGCCCTGCGCACCGCTTCGATGAACCGGCGTGCCGCGGGCGGACCCGGCTCGCCCGGCGCGGGGTCGTGGTCGCCGAGGGTCAGCAGGTACCGCTTGCCGTTGAGGTCCGCCAGCGCCCGGTCCTCCGGGGCGAACCAGGGCCGGGACGCGCGCACCGCCTGGACCGGCGCGCTGTCGATCTCGCTGCCGTAACTGGTCAGCAGCTCCAGCCTGCCGCCGCTGATCCGGACCTGTCCGGCCCGGGTGAGCGAGCGCAGCCGCTTCCCGATCCGCACGCCCGTGGCCGTGAACTCCGGCTCCGCCATGCCGTCCCGCCCCCTCGTGCGCGTCGGTGCCGGCCGCGCTCCCGCATGGCCCGTGGCCGGCTCGTTTCGTGATCCAGTGTGCGTCGATCCAGTGTGCGTCCTCGTACGGGGCCCGAGTCCCGTTCCGGACCGCGTCCTGCCTGGGCTCGCCTCCCGTCCGGTGCAGTCTGCCCGCACCCGAGGCGGAGCACCAGTGCGCACGTCACGGTCGGCGTAGGCGCCCGCAGCACTTGCGCGAATGCGCCCCCCATGCCACCCCCAGCGTGGCCTTTGAGGTGTTCAAAGCTGCGTTTATGCAGGTGAGAAGCGTGCGGAACCTGCTTATGATCGGTGCGACGGCCGCGCGAACCGCCGCGGACGACAGCCCTGAGGAGTAGCGCCGTGAAGACCTCCGCACAGACCCCGACCGGCGTGACCCTCGACGTCGACCACAGTGACGCCGCCTACCGCGGCTGGCTGAAAGAGGCCGTCCGCAAGGTCCAGGCCGACGCCAACCGCTCGGCCGACACGCACTTGCTCCGCTTCCCGCTGCCGGAGAAGTGGGGCATCGACCTGTATCTCAAGGACGAGTCCACCCACCCGACCGGCAGTCTCAAGCACAGGCTCGCCCGCTCGCTGTTTCTCTACGGTCTGTGCAACGGCTGGATCCGGCCGGGCCGTCCGGTGATCGAGGCGTCCAGCGGTTCCACGGCCGTCTCCGAGGCGTACTTCGCGGGGCTCATCGGCGTGCCCTTCATCGCCGTCATGCCGCGCACGACCAGCGCCGAGAAGTGCCGCCTCATCGAGTTCCACGGCGGGCAGTGCCACTTCGTGGACGACTCGCGCAAGATGTACGAGGAGTCCGCGCGCCTCGCGGTGGAGACCGGCGGCCACTATATGGATCAGTTCACCTACGCCGAACGGGCCACGGACTGGCGCGGCAACAACAACATCGCCGAATCGATCTTCCGGCAGCTCCAGTTGGAGCGGTTCCCGGAGCCCGCGTGGATCGTCGCCACGGCCGGCACCGGCGGCACCTCCGCGACCCTCGCGCGCTATGTGCACTACATGCAGTACGACACCCGTATCTGTGTCGCCGACCCGGAGAACTCATGTTTCTTCGAGGGCTGGACCACCGGCGATCCGGACGTCACCTGTGACCGGGGCTCCCGTATCGAGGGCATCGGCAGGCCGCGCATCGAACCGAGCTTTGTGCCCGGCGCCATCGACCGGATGATGAAGGTGCCCGACGCGGCGAGCGTGGCGGCCGTCCGCGCCCTGGAGCAGGCCATCGGCCGCAAGGCGGGCGGCTCGACCGGGACCGGGCTGTGGAGCGCGCTGAAGATCGTCGCCGAGATGGTGGCCGAGGGGCGGCGGGGGAGCGTGGTCACGCTGCTCTGCGACCCGGGCGACCGCTATCTCGACAAGTACTACTCGGACGTATGGCTGGCCGGGCAGGGCCTGAACATCGTGCCGTACACGGAGGCGATCGAGTCGCTGCTGGAGACGGGGATCTGGCCGTCCTGAGCCGGCGCCACCCAGCGGGGCGATCCGGCGCCACCCAGCCGGATGATCCGGCGCCGCCTTGCGTCGGCGCGCTTCCGGACGCCGGTTCCGGTGCCGCCTTGCGTCAGCGCACCGCCAGCCGCCGATCCAGCGCGGTGACCGCGTCCCGGAACGCCCGGCCAAGGCCCGTGCGGGCGAGCTTCAGCATCACGCGGAACGGAGCGGGCCCGTCGGCGGCGAACGTCCACTGCACGCGCGTGCCCGTCCCGGCCGACGTCAGCCGCCACTCCTCGACCAGCGCACGTGCACCCGGCGCGTTGGTCTCGTCGACGCGATAGGCGTATATTTCCGGCGCCTTCGCGGCGAGGATCGTCTCCTGGAACCGTGTGCCGCCCCTGAGCCGGATCTCGCGCCCGGCGCCGTCGCCGGTGGGCCGGGCCAGCGTCACCGCCGAGAACCAGTCCACCCAGCCCGGCACATCCTCGGCGAGCGCGGCGAAGACCGCCTCGGGCGGCGCGGAGATCTCCCGCGCGAAGACCAGACGTACCGGCGCGGAGCCGACGAAGTCGAGCCCCACCGGGCGCAGACGGCGAGCCATGGACGACAACCTCCTTCAGCGAGGCGGGCGTTGACCGGGCAGCCTCACCATAGCTGACGTACCGTCAGGTGTCTGCCTCGCCCAGGGTCGACGCCCGTCAGTCCTCCACGCCCTCCTCGGGCTCACCCGCCACCACCAGCCGGCGCAGATGCTCCGCCACCTCGTCGCGCGCCTCCGCGGGCAGTCCGGCGTCCGTGACCAGCGTGTCGACCTGCTCCAGCGCGGCGAACGAACTCAGGCCCACCGTGCCCCACTTGGTGTGGTCCGCGACCACCACGACGCGTCGCGCCGACTGCACGAGCCGCCGGTTGGTCTCGGCCTCCGCGAGGTTCGGCGTCGAGAGGCCGGCCTCCACCGATATCCCGTGCACCCCGAGGAACAGGACGTCGAAGTGGAGCGCCGCGATCGCCTGGTCGGCCACCGGGCCCACGAGCGAGTCCGACGGCGTGCGCACCCCTCCGGTCAGCACGACCGTCGCCGCGCCCTGCCGCGGGCCCGAGGTGCGCTGCGCGGCGTGGAAGACATCGGCCACCCGCACCGAGTTGGTGACCACCGTCAGGTCCGGCACATCGATCAGATGGTGCGCCAGTGCGTACGTCGTCGTCCCGCCCGACAGGGCGATCGCGCTGCCCGGCGCCACCAGCTGTGCCGCGGTCCGCGCGATGTCCTCCTTGGCCGTCAGCTCCAGGCCCGACTTGGCCTCGAAGCCCGGCTCGTGCGTGCTCGCCTCGACCACCGGGACCGCGCCGCCGTGCACCTTCTCCAGCACGCCCTGCCGTGCGAGCGCGTCCAGGTCACGGCGCACGGTCATGTCCGACACGCCGAGCTTGCGGGTCAGCTCGTTCACCCGGACGCCGCCGCGACGCCGCACCTCGTCCAGGATCAGGGCGCGCCGCTGCTCCGCGAGGAGGTTCTGATTCTCACTCACGTACGCTTCGGTTCCTTTCGTCCAAGGGTCGTCCGACACGCCCGACAAGCACATTCTCCCCGGTCCAGTGCGTGGACGACCCATCCTTTCACGGCTCGGCGTCGGCGTGTCACCGGCTGTCCCGTCGCGCGCATGCCACTTGTGTCCCATCCGTTGTCCTTCTGTCACCCGGATCGGGGAGATTCGGTGACAAGAGGTGTGCGGCCCCTGCGGAGCGGAGATCCTTACGCCCGCACGGACAGAAGCCGACGGCGCGTCACGGGGGAAGTGCGAGAACAGTGGAACGTGTCTTGTCCGAGGGGGCGGACGGACCCGCCCAGAAGCCCGGGGAACCTGGCATCGCCCTGGAACTGCTGGTCCACGGCGTCGGTGGTGCCACGCCCGAGAAGATGCTGGACGATCCGCGGACGGTGCGGATCACCGGCGACGACACGGCGGCCGTTTTCCGCCGCGCCGACGACGCCGACGCCGAGACCAGCCCTCGCGACCACCGCGACGAACCGGTGCCCGAGGCCTACGTCTGGTGCAACCTCACCTCCGGCAACAGCGCCCGTGCCCTGTGGCTGCTGTTACTGCCGTTCATGGTGGTCAACCTCGCCCACTGGATGCGGCCCAGGGCCCGGGGCCGCGACCGCACCGTGCGGCTGTACGGGCTGCTGGTGCGGCTCGCCGGACTCACGCTGACGGTGCTGCTCGTCGCGGCCGCGTGCGAGGTCGCCCTCGACCTGACAGCTTGGCAGTGCGCGGGCAGGCCCGCGTGCGCCGAACGGCACTCCTGGCTGGGCTTCCTGTCACCGGAAGCCGGCGGCTGGTGGAGCCTGCCGGGCCGCCGGCTCGCGCTTGCCGCCCTGGTGCCCGCCGCGCTCACCGGCCTGCTGTGGTACCTCTCCCGCCGTACCTGGAGCGCGTACGAGTCCCAGCAGCCGATGGCCCGCCCCGTCGAGCACGACGAGGACACCAGCCGCACCGCCCTGGGCCGGCCCGGCTTCTGGTACGGGCGGCGCCTGGTGGCCCGGCTGCGGGCCGCGCACACCGCGGCGGGCCTGCTGACGGTCGCCGCCGCGGTCGGCACGTCGTCGGCCCGCTTCGACCGCGGGCCCGGCGGCCCCGCACTGCTCGACACCCTGGGATGGCTCCTGCTCGGGGCGCTCGGCGCGGGCGTCATCGCCGTCCTGTGGGTGATCTGCCGCCGGGGCCGCAGCGAGAACCGCCTCGACCAGGAGCTCGACGAGCACCTCGTACGACGGCTGCCGCTCGCCTCGCTCGTCCTGCTCGTGCTCGCCATGGTGTACGCCGGGTGGGAACGCCAGGGCTGGGAGTCGGACGGCCGGCTGCCGGGCGACGCGACCTTCGGCGGCATCGCCCTGCTCCAGGGCCTGCTCGTCATCGTCCTGGCCGTGGTCGCCCACCTCCTGTACCGCACCCACCCGGACCCCCGCGCCGCGATGCGCGGCTTCGGTGGACCCGCCGTCGCGACGCTGGCCTGCGCACTGGGCGGGGTGATGTCCGGCGGCCTCGCGCAGCGGGTGGCCGACTGGCTGGACGGCACGCGCGCGTCCATCCCCGGTCCGCCGGTCCTGCTGACCTGGCAGTCGTCCGTGATCCCGCCGCTGCTCGTCGTCCTGCTGGTGTTCTGCGGCGCGCTGGCGTGGCGGACCTGGCGGCTGTGCCGCGCCGAACTGGGTGCCGTGCGCCCCGACCAGCCGGGCGACCCGCAGGACCCCACCCGCACCCGCCGTATCGCGAACACCCGCGCCATGGCCACACTCACCGACCGCGCCCCGCTCCTCGTGGCCGTCATCTCCACCACGACGCTGCTCCTGGGCGCCGGGGCACTCGTGGGCGCCATGGTGTCCGACAAGGTGCCGAGCGAGGCCACCGGGTCGACGCACCCCTTCCTCCACGGCGCCGCCGAAACGGCCCAGGCACTGGGCTCCTGGCTGATCAGCCTCGGCTTCATACTGTTCGTCACCTGGGGCCGACGCGCCTACAAGGACGCCTCCGCCCGGCGCACCATCGGCATCCTGTGGGACGTCGGCACCTTCTGGCCGCGCGCCGCCCATCCCTTCGCCCCGCCCTGCTACGCCGAGCGGGCCGTGCCCGACCTGACCTGGCGCATGGCGACCTGGACCCGTGCCACCAGCGGACGCCTGGTCATCTCCGGCCACTCCCAGGGCAGCGTGCTCGCCGCCGCCGCGGCCTGGCAGCTCACCCCGTCCGCACGCAAGCGGGTCGCCCTGCTGACGTACGGCTCTCCGCTCGAGCGCCTCTACGGCCGCTGGTTCCCGGCCCACTTCGGCCCGGCCGCCCTCAGCTCCCTGCACCACGACGTCGACTGCTGGCGCAACCTCTACCGCCTCACCGATCCCATTGGCGGCCCGGTGCGCCTCGCCGGCGACTGCGGCCCCGAGGTGGACCGCGACGCCCTGGAGGACCCCCTCGCCTACGGCCGCACGGACACGCATCCGCTGCCCGCCCCCATCCTCGGCCACTCCGACTACCAGGCCGACCCGGCGTTCGCGGAGGAACGCGAGCGGCTGCTGGCCCGGCTGCGGCCGGAGCTGCCCGGACCGCGCCGGGAGGGGGAGGCGGGGTCAGGGTGAGTCGGGCAGATCCTCGGCGTAGAGCAGCGTCAGATCGTCCGTGCTCGGCTCCTCGAACTGCGCGACCCGGCTCGCGTGCCGCTCCACCATCGCCTCGAAGGTCTGGCGGGCGGTACGGCCGTTGCCGAACGCGGGGCCCTTGGGGATCGCCGTGAAGTACTTCAGCAGGGCCTCCGAGGCGCCGGGTGCCAGCCGGTACTCGTGCTCCTCGGCCTGCTGCTCCACGATGCGCAGGAGTTCTTCCGGGTTGTAGTCGCTGAACGTGATGGTCCGCGAGAAGCGGGAGGCGACGCCCGGGTTGACGGACAGGAAGCGCTCCATCTCTGCCGTGTAGCCCGCGACGATCACCACGACCGCGTCCCGGTGGTCCTCCATCAGCTTCACCAGCGTGTCGATGGCCTCCTTGCCGAAGTCCCGGCCCGAGTCCTCCGGCGACAGCGCGTACGCCTCGTCGATGAACAGCACACCGCCGCGCGCCTTGTCGAAGGCCTCCTGGGTGCGGATCGCCGTGGAGCCGATGTGCTCGCCGACCAGGTCGACGCGGGACACCTCGACGAGATGGCCCTTCTCCAGGACGCCGAGCGAGGCCAGGATCTCGCCGTACAGACGGGCCACCGTCGTCTTGCCGGTGCCGGGGGAGCCGGTGAAGACCAAGTGGCGCTTGACGGATGCCGCCTTGAGGCCCGCCTGCTGGCGGCGCCGGCCCACCTCGATCATGTCGGTGAGCGCCCGCACCTCGCGCTTGACGCTGTCCAGGCCGACCAGCGCGTCGAGTTCACCGAGGACGGCCTTCGAGGTCCGCGTCGGCTTCTCGGGCTGGGTGGCGGCGAGCAGCGGCTCCTGCTCGGTGGAGCGCTGCCCCGGGATCGCGCCCAGCAGGCCCGGCGACTGACTGACCGTCTGCACCACCGTCTCGCGCGCCGCGGGCGGCTTGAAGCCCCCGCTCTCGTCGCTGCTGCAGTCCTCCACGACCGGACCGGTACCAGCCGCATCCGGGCCGCCGTCGGCGAACTCGTACCCGCCGCGCGCACACCGCTCCGTACGGCACTTCTTCAGCGTCGTACGGCAGCCGTCGATCACATGGAAGCCGTAGCCGCCGCTGCCCGTCACCCGGCAGTTCAGGAAGCTGCCACGGCCGCCCGCCGACACATAGAAACCGGCTTCCGCGGGGGAGTCGACCGTGCACCGCTCGATGGTGGGGTCGGCGCCCTTGGTGACGATCACGCCGGTCTGCATGCCGTCCAGCGTGCAGCCGTTGAGGGTGCCGCCGCTGCCGTGGTCGCGGAACCAGGCGCCCGTGGCCGCGTCCCGGATACGGCAGTCGTCGAGCTGCGCGGTGGCGCCGTCACTTACCGACACGGCCGTGTTGCGCACCTGGGAGATGTCACTGTCCACGACGTCCGCGCGGGAACCGCGGTCCAGGACGAACAGCGCGTCCGGTACGTCGTGCACCCGGCAGGAGTCGAGGACCGCGGTGGCGCCGTCGCTGACCCAGACCGCGGGATAGTCGCCGGTGCTGTCGAAGATCTCGCACTGGTTGGCGTCCACGCGGGTGCCCGGATCCCACACCGACAGGCCGTTGCGGCCGAACTGACGCACCGTCGTGCGGGTCAGCGTCAGCACGGAGCGCGAGCGCAGGTCGACCGCGTTCTCCGGGATGTCATGGATGCGGCAGTCGGCCAGGGTGAGCACGGCGTCGGTGTCGAGGGTGACCCCGTCGGCGGTGGTGCGGTGCACATCGCAGTCGGTGAGATGTGCCGTGGCCCGGCCGGTGATCTGCACGCCGCTGCCCCGGACCTCGTACACCTCGCAGCCCACGGCCTCCAGCGCCGAGTTCTCCCCGGTCGCCGTCAGGCCCGCGCCCGACGTGTGGTGGACGCGGCAGCGCTCCAGGCGCGGATGGGCACCCCCGCGCACCGCGACCCCGGACTGGCCGGCCGAGACGACCTCGCACTCCTCGAACACCCCGCCCCCGCCGTCGAGTACGGCGATGCCGATGCCGGCCGGGTTGTCGACGGTGCAGCGCCGGACCGTCGGCCGGGCGCCGCCGCGTACCTCGATGCCGGCCGCGGACCGTGTGACGATCCGCACGTCCGACAGCTCGGGTGCGCCCTCCTCGACGAGCAGTGCGGGCGCGGCCGCGTCCTGGCCCTCCACATGCAGGTCCTGTACGACTGCGGAGGCACGCACGGTCAACGGCACACCGTCCACGGGCGCGATGCGGACGGAGCCGGGCGAGCCCTCAGGGCCACGCAAGGTCACCGCCCGCTGCACCACGAGGTTCTCCCGGTAGGTGCCTGGAGCGACGGTGAGGACATCGCCGTCGGCCGCGGCCTCCAGGGCGGCGGCGAGCGATGCGTACTCACCCGTGCGGCGGCGCCACCGCGATGTGCCGGTGTGCGTCACCTGGACCGTGCCCTGTGCCATGGCGTTGCTGTGCCCCCACCTCGGTCGTACTGATGGCTCGTTCGCCTTCGGGGCGCTTCAGCCGCCCCTGCGGCTCGCTCGCGCGCGGGTTGATGTTGAAGAGAGTTCGGCCGGTCCACCGTAGCGTGCGCGCAGGCAGTGGGTTGACCAGAGCCGGAAGGCCGTCAACTGCCGGTGCCGGTCCGGCCCCAGTCGGGGCCCGCCCGGTCCCAGGCCTGGTCCCAACGGGCGTACCGGCGGCGGACCATGCGCCAGACGATCAGCCGCCTGGAGCCGTCGACCAGCCCGGCGGTGAGCAGGGTGGCGCCGAATCCGGCGAGGACCGCGTGCGTCGTCGCCGTGGCGGAGTCCAGGGGGCGGGCCATGATGCGGCCGTGGGCGTCCGTCCAGAGCATGAAGCGGTCGCCGGCTTGCGGGTCTTCGAGATGGGCCGTGACCGGCCCGTGCTGCGCGGTGCCGTCCGGGGCGGTCCAGTCGGCGAGGACGCGACTGCGGGTGTCGCGCGCGGGCGAGGTCTCGGGGTCGGCGTCCAGCGTGGAGCCGTTCAGCTTGCGCATCACGGTCGCCGTCACCGGATGACGCGACTCGCGCTGGTCGCGGACGGACTGCTGGAGCGCGTCCTGAGCGACACCGCCGATCACGCATCCCGCCACGGGCGCGGCGACCAGGATGAGCAGCAGGGCCACCAGGGCGGCCCAGGCTTCGGCCAGATCGGTCGTGCGGCGCAGCGGGTTGTGCCGCCAGCGCCAGAGTCCGCTGATGGTTCGCACGGTCCCGCACCCCCTTCCCGCTCCGTGATAACCCCCGGCGGAGCCGTTCACGCGGGGGCCCGGTCAAAGAGAGAGCGAAATCACCCCCGATCGGGCCTCTCATGAACTTCTCACGAAATCCCACCATCCCAACGTGCCGCCCCCCGAGCCGAGTTCCCGCCCGCCGGGGGCAGCGGATCAGTCTCGGTCCAGGATCCTGACCGGGTCGCCGACCCGGATCGTGCCGCGGGACTGGGGCACCAGGTTCTGACCGAAAACCAGCTTGCCGCCGAGGTGGCGGTGCCGGCCGAGGGTGTGGAGGGGCTCGCTG
Source organism: Streptomyces sp. NPDC050211 (assembly GCF_040656035.1). Lineage (NCBI taxonomy): Bacteria > Bacillati > Actinomycetota > Actinomycetes > Kitasatosporales > Streptomycetaceae > Streptomyces > Streptomyces sp. NPDC050211. Next base: position 10,752 of record NZ_JBFALC010000105.1, on the reverse strand, counting down.
CCGCGTCCGGCGGTGTCCTGGTCGGTGGTGGTCACGACGCAGCGCCCGCACTTCTTGGCGACCCGGAAGACGACCTCGCCGATGGCCAGGCGAGACCAGTCGTCCTCGGCCCAGGCGGGGGTGCCCGACACCACCACGTTCGGCCGGAAGCGGTTCATGGGCAGGGGGCCCTCCTGAGGGTGATCGCCCTGGGCGATCAGGGAGTTGAGGGCGTCGAGCGAGGCGGCCGAGGTGAGCAGCAGCGGATAGCCGTCGGCGAAGGTGACGGTCTCGCCCGGCAGTGCGTACTCGGGGTCGACGGGCCGACGCGTGGCCGGGGCGTCCATGTGCACGAGGCGCACCTCGGCGCCGAGATAGTCACTGCACCAGGCGTGCGCCGCCGCGTCGGCGGCCGGGAACGCGTCGACCTTGTCACGGAAGATCTCCATCGTCACCGCGCCGATGGGCTCGGGGACGGAAACCGTCAACGGATCCATTCCGGGTGCGGACAGCCGAACGCCGCCGCCGGGCACCAGCTCGGCGGCGGCCATCGACAGGCGTGGCTGCCGGCGTTGCGTGACGACCTTTCCCCCGTCGTCGATCAGCGCCCAGCGTCGGTCTCCGGCCAGGCCCCAGGGCTCCACGACAGCCTCCCGGGGTGACTGGCCCCGGACCGACTTGACCGGATGAACATGAATCGACTGCAGCTGCGCGTGCCCCATGGAGCCATCGTGCCAGCCGGCACCGACAGCTCCGGTGGAGGATCAGTAGCCGCGGTACTGCTGGTTGTTGTACGGGTCCTGGTACGGAGCCGGGGTGGGCCGGGGAGCCGCGGGGCGCATCGCCTCGTAGCCCGTGCCGGGCGCCATCGGGCGCGGCTGCTGCTGTTGTTGCGGACCGGGATAGCCGCGGGGCACGCCGGCCTGCTGCGGGATGTAGGCCGCGGGTGCCTGCTGCAGGGGAGCGGGCTGCTGCGCCTGCGGGTAGCCGTAGGAGGGCTGGGACGGTGCGGCCGGGAGAGCCGGCAGCGCCGACGGCAGCGCGGGCAGGTGGCTGCCCGGCATGTCGTACGCCGCGGGGACCCGGATCGGCGCGATCTGCGGGGTACCCCGCTCGGCGACGAGCTTGTCGTAGATCGGAGTGTCCGGGAAGGAGGCGGAGTAGTAGCCGCCGCCATAAGTGGAGCGGGGGGAGGTCATGGCACATAAGTTAAGCCCACGATGTGCTGGTTGGGGAGACCGATAAGAGGGTTGTTTTCCGTGTCCGCCGTGACGCGGGATCCCCAATGCGAATGAACTTGGCAAAAAGGGGCGGTGGTGGGGGCTCGGATCCCGTAAAGGCCGAGTTCCGCGCAGGTTACCGGCGGTTGGACAGCGATCTTCCTGGGCTCCTCATGGGAGTTCGCCGTGCTGGAGAATAGGTTGGTCGAGTGGGACAGAACCCAATGGGCTGCCGGGGCATGACGACCTGGCACGGTGACTCGTGATGGGGGCGGACATGTCAATGCCTAAAGGATCGAATGCTCCGGTGCCGACGGCAGCACTGCGGGTCGAATTGGGCCGGCGTTCCGGCCCGGGAGTGCCCGACGCGGACGCGTCGGCACTGCTGCTGGTCGGCGGAAAGGTCCGGTCCGACGCCGACTTCGTCTTCTACAACCAGCCGGCGCACTCCTCGGGCGCGGTGCGCCACGAGGGCAAGCGGGACGCCGACGGCGTGGTGGTCGACAGTCTCGTGGTCGACCTCGCGCGCGTGGAGCCCGCGATCGAGACGGTGGTCCTGGCCGCATCCGTGGACGGCGGTACGTTCGGACAGGTGCCGGACCTCTACATCGAGGTCCGCGATGCCGCCCAGAACACCGTGGTCGCCCGCTTCGACAGCACGGGCGCGACGGTAGAAACCGCTTACGTGCTCGGTGAGTTCTACCGCCGCCAGGGCGCCTGGAAGTTCCGCGCCGTCGGCCAGGGGTACGGCAGCGGGCTCGAGGGCCTCGCCACGGACTTCGGCATCACGGTCGACGAGCCGCAGCAGGCCGCCCCCACTCCGCCGGCGCCCGTCGCGGCCCCGGTGACGCCGCCACCCCCTTCTGCGGCGCCCTCCGCGGCACCGGTCAGCCTCAGCAAGGTGACGCTGACCAAGGCGTCGCCCTCGGTGTCGCTGACCAAGCAGGGCGGCACCTCGGGCGCGATGCGCGTGAACCTCAACTGGGAGGTGCGCAAGCAGTTCTCCGGCTGGGCCAGCAAGCTGGGCCGTGCCGTCGCCATGCACTCCGACCTCGACCTCGACCTGTGCGCGCTGTACGAACTCACCGATGGCAGCAAGGGAGTCGTCCAGGCCTTGGGAAACGCCTTCGGCGCGCTGCACCAGCCCCCGTTCATCCACCTCGACGCCGACGACCGCACCGGCGCCATGGCGAGCGGCGAGAACCTCACCGTCAACCTCGACCACAAACAGGCCTTTCGGCGCATCCTCATCTTCGTGACCGTCTACGAGGGCGCGCGCTCCTTCGCCGACCTGCACGCCACGGTCACCCTCACTCCGCAGCACGGCGCCCCGATCGACTTCTCGCTCGACGAGTGCACCGTCCCCTCGACGGTGTGCGCGCTCGTCCTCATCACGAACACCGGCAGCGACCTGGTCGTCCAGCGCGAGGCCCGCTACCTGGTGCCGGAGCGCGGGGTCAGTCCGCAGCGGACCGTCGACTACGCCTACGGATGGGGCATGAACTGGACGCCCGGAAGGAAGTGACCGGGCTTCAGCCCTCGTCGGGGACGGCGCCCGGACGCGCGTAGGTGCGCCCCTTCCAGGCCGCGCCGCGCCCCCGGTAGTGCTGGATGGCGGAATCGACCGTCATGAGCAGATACAGGAACGCGGTGAACGGCAGCAGCGGAGCGAGCCACAGGGGCTGCCGGTAGTAGCGGAGCATCGGGACATACGTCCCCGTCATCAGCAGCCACGCGAGGGCACCGGCGACCGCGGCGCCCGAATCGCCCGCGGCCAGGCCCCCGATCAGGACTGCGGGCGGCACCAGATAGACCAGCGCGAGCCCCGCGACCGTACCGGCGAGCAGCAGCGGATTGTGCCTCAACTGCGCGTACGCGCTACGCGAGACCATCCGCCACAGGTCGTGCAGCCGTGGATACGGGCGCACGCTGTCCACCCGCTCCGCCAGCCCCAGCCAGATGTGGCCTCCGCCGTCCTTGACGGCACGCGCGAGTGCCACATCGTCGATGACGGCGTGCCGGATGGCGTCCGGGATCCGCGCCCGCTCGGCCACCTCGGCCCGCAGCAGCACGCAGCCGCCCGCCGCGGCCGCCGTCCGCCACCCCTTCTTGCCGATCCGGCGGAAGGGATACAACTGGGCGAAGAAGTACACGAAGGCGGGCACGACGAGCCGCTCCCACACACTCGCCACCCGCAGCCGGGCCATCTGCGAGACCACGTCGAAACCTCCGGCGTGCGCCGCGGCGACCAACTCCCGCAGGCTGTCCGGGGCATGGGCGATATCGGCGTCCGTCAGCAGCAGATACTCGGGGGCACGCGCGCGTGCCAGGCCGATGCCGTGGCGTACCGCCCACAGCTTGCCGGTCCAGCCCGGGGGCGGCTCACCCGGCGAGGAAACGGTCAGCGGCAGCCCGCCGTGCCGCCGGGACAGCGACTGGGCCAACTCCCCGGTGCCGTCCGTGCTGCCGTCGTCGATCAGGAACACCTCCGCCCGCCCCGGATAGTCCTGGGCGAGCAGCGACGGCAGACTCCCGGGCAGTACGGCGGCCTCGTCCCGGGCCGGGACGACGACACAGACAGCGGGCCAGGTGCCCGGTTCCCGACGCGACGGCAGGCGTACGTCCGTACGCCAGAAGAAGCCCTGGCCCAGCAGCAGCCACAGCCAGGCGACCAGTGATGCGGCGGCGGTCCACGCGATGGCACTCACCCGCGCAGTCTGCCCCACCGCTCCGGTGCCATACGGCCCATCGTCTATCGTGGCCGGGTGAAGATCGCGCTCATGGACTCCGGAATCGGTCTGCTGGCGGCCACCGCCGCGGTACGGCGCCTGCGACCCGACGCAGATCTCGTCCTCTCCCTCGACCCCGACGGCATGCCCTGGGGACCCAGGACCACCGAGGACCTCACGGAGCGCGCCGTCGCCGTCGCCGAGGCGGCCGCCGCCCACCGGCCCGACGCCCTGATCGTCGGCTGCAACACCGCGACCGTCCACGCGCTGACCACCCTGCGCGCGCTTCTCGAGCCGGGCATTCCGGTCATCGGCACCGTCCCGGCGATCAAGCCGGCCGCGGCCGGTGGCGGCCCCTTCGCGATCTGGGCGACGCCGGCCACCACCGGCAGCCCCTACCAGCGTGGTCTGATCCGGGACTTCGCCGACGGTGTGACGGTCACCGAGGTGCCCTGCCCCGGCCTGGCCGAGGCCGTGGAACACGCGGACGAGGCCGCCATCACCGCCGCCGTCGCCGCGGCCGCCGCGCTGACCCCCGACGATGTAACGACCGTCGTCCTGGGCTGCACCCATTACGAACTGGTCGCCGAACGCATCCGCGCCGCCGTGCAGCGCCCCGGCCGCCCGCCGCTCGTCCTGCACGGTTCCGCCGGAGCGGTCGCCGCCCAGGCGCTGCGCCGGATCGGTGAGCTGCCCGCCCCGGAGGCCGCCGCGGACGGCACCCTGACGGTGCTGCTGAGCGGACGCGAGGGCACGCTGCCCACGCCCGCCCTGGCCTACGAGGAGGGCCGGCAGCTCCAGGAGATCAGCCCCGCCCGGTGACCGACCGGCACAAAACGGACGCCGGTACCCCAGGAGACGTCCGCCTGGCGCAGTCACCCTGTGCAACGCGGTACCCGCGGAGCGAAACCTGAGTAACCTCGTAGCCATGAGGGACCACCCCCGTGATGCGCACACCCCGCACCACCCCGACGTCTGGACCGGACGTGCCACGAACCGGATTCAGTGGCTGCTGGCGCTCGTCGGAGCGGGCTGCATGGCGCTCGGTATCGAGCTCGCCGTCGACTCGGCATGGACATCCGGTATCGCTCCGCTCGTCATGGCTGTCGTTGGCTGCATCGCCGCGGGACTGCTGGTTCTCTTCGGCACCCTGGCGTTCGTCCACGTCGACCTGAAGCTCGACAAGGAGTGCGTCGAGGTCCGCTGCGGGCACATGGGCGTGCCCCGTCGCCGCATCCCACTGACCCATGTCGCGGGCGCCGACTTCGACCCGCAGATCACCCCGCGGCACTGGGGCGGCTGGGGCTACCGCTGGCGGCCCGAGAAGGGCACCGCGGTCGTCGTACGGCGCGGCGAGGGCGTGGTGCTGCGGCTGTGGGACGGTCATACGTTCACCATCACGGTGGACGACGCGGAGGCCGCCGTACGAGCCATTCGCGCCCGGCTGCGGCCGAACGCGCCCGGACCGGTGCACTGACCTCACGCGCGCCCACCGTTCTTCGGCTTCACGGCGTCAGGCGGTCACCGCGCGGGCGGGTGTCCCAGGTCCGCTGAGATGGCTCGTCGGTGAGCGGGCGTGCCGTGGCCAGGCCGGCCAGCAGCCCGGCGCCCACGGACACGGCGGTGAAACTCAACGCGTTGCCGACCGCGGCGATCGCCGCCAGGGCGGTGAGTGCGGCGCCCGCAGTGAGCGCGACCGGTGTGGAGCGGGGAGTGCGCCACAGGGCGTACAGCACCCAGCAGAAGACCGCCGCCAGCAGGATCACGCCGACGACACCCTGTTCGGCCGCCTGCTGCAGCGGGGCGGAGTGCGGTTTGCCGTCGGACAGCAGTGTCTGGGTGGCCGTCGTGCTGAGCTCACCGAAACGCCCCGGGCCGACGCCCACAGCGGCGTCCTCGCGGACCATGTGCAGGGCGTCGTGCCACAGCTCGATCCGGTGCCGGGTCAGCTGACCCTCCACATATGAGGCGAACCCGTCCGGCACCGCGTTCCCGGCCACCGCCCATGGCAGCCCCGTCACCAGCCCCGTCACCAGGGCCAGCCCTGCGATGCCCCAGCCGCGGCGGTGCATCCGGCCCGCGGCGAGCGAACACAGCAGCACCGCCACGCAGAGGACGAAACCGGTGGTCGAGCCGAGGGCGGCCGCGGTCACCGCGATCCCGGCGGCCAGCCCGCGCAGGGCGAGCCGCAGCGGCGGAGCCGACGCGGCCCACGCCGCACAGCACGCGGAGCCGGCGGACAGGATCAGTACCGCGGCGGTGGCGCCGGCATGGCCGAGCGGCGCGACGATCTCGGGCCCGGGCGCCAGATGCGGAACGGCCACCGTCAGGACCAGTCCGGCCAGCGCCGCGGCACAGGGGGCGGCGACCGGCAGGAGCGCCCCGCAGATCCGCCCCGCGGCATAGCCGGCCGCCACCGCCAGGATGGCGAGCAGCACACCCTCGGGACGGCCGCCATGCACCGTCGCCGTGATCAGCGACCAGACAGCGCAGGCCCCGAGCACCGCGACACCCGCCGCGTCCGAAACGTTTCGTCTGTCGCCGACCTCCTCCGGACCGGCCGCAGACGTCATCCCCGCAGAACCCACCCCGCCCCCCGAACCCGGTCCCCCGACCTGTGACGTACCCCGGCCGTCCCGACCTGAGCGGTCGCACGACAGAGGCTCCGGCACACCGTAACGGCTGATGAACGTTTTGTGGATGAGTTGCGCCGAGTTGTGTGGGAACGATGCGGCGCCCGAGCTGGGAGAACGCCCGTACCGTCCCGTGGACCGCGCTGTCGGCGGCAAGGTCACCCGCCGTACACTCCCGGAGTGACCGTCACCGCAACCTCCGTGGACGAGTCGGACCAGCTGCAGCCGCAGCACGCGCCCGCCTCACGCCGAGCCCGCCTCGCGCGCCTCGTTCCGGCCGCCGTCGCGGCGCTCTCCGGAGTGCTGCTGTACGTCAGTTTCCCGCCACGCACCCTATGGTGGCTCGCCCTGCCGGCCTTCGCGGTCTTCGGCTGGGTGCTGCGCGGCCGCAGCTGGAAGGCGGGCCTGGGCCTCGGCTACCTGTTCGGCCTCGGCTTCCTGCTGCCACTGCTCGTGTGGACCGGCGTGGAGGTCGGCCCCGGGCCCTGGCTCGCGCTGGTCGCCATCGAAGCGCTCTTCGTGGCGCTGGCCGGCGCGGGCATCGCCGCGGTGTCCAAGCTGCCCGCCTGGCCGGTGTGGGCGGCCGCCGTGTGGATCGCCTCGGAGGCGGCACGCGCGCGTGCGCCGTTCGAGGGCTTCCCCTGGGGCAAGATCGCGTTCGGCCAGGCCGACGGCGTCTTCCTGCCGCTCGCCGCGGTCGGCGGCACCCCGGTGCTCGGCTTCGCGGTCGTACTGAGCGGCTTCGGTCTGTACGAGGTCGTACGCCTGTCCCTGGAAAGTCGACGTACCCGTTCCGTCCGGCGTGGCGCCGCGGCCTTCGCGGTGCTGAGCCTCGCCGTCCCGGTGCTCGGGGCCCTGGCCGCCCGGCCGCTGGTCAGCGACACGGCCGAGGACGGCACCGCGACCGTCGCCGTCATCCAGGGCAACGTGCCACGGGCCGGGCTGGAGTTCAACGCCCAGCGGCGGGCCGTGCTCGACTACCACGCGCGCGAGACGGAGCGGCTGGCCGCCGAGGTCAGGGCGGGCAAGATCGCCCAGCCCGACTTCGTGCTGTGGCCCGAGAACTCCTCGGACATCGACCCGTTCGCCAACACCGACGCCCGAGCCGTCATCGACCGGGCGGCCAAGGCGATCGGCGTGCCCATCTCGGTCGGCGGCGTCGTCGAACGGGACGGCAAGCTCCTCAACGAGCAGATCCTGTGGGACCCGGTCAAGGGACCCATCGACACCTACGACAAGCGGCAGATCCAGCCGTTCGGCGAGTACCTGCCGCTGCGCTCGCTCATCGGGGCCATCAACAGCGACTGGACGAGCATGGTCCGCCAGGACTTCAGCCGGGGCAGCGAGCCCGGCGTGTTCACCATGGACGGCGCCAAGGTCGGCCTGGTCACCTGTTACGAGGCCGCCTTCGACTGGGCCGTACGCTCCGAGGTCACCGACGGCGCGCAGATGATCTCCGTACCGAGCAACAACGCGACCTTCGACCGCAGCGAGATGACCTACCAGCAACTCGCCATGTCCCGCGTCCGGGCCGTCGAGCACAGCCGGACCGTCACCGTGCCGGTGACCAGCGGGGTGAGCGCGATCATCATGCCGGACGGGAAGATCACTCAGAGGACGGGCATGTTCGTCGCCGACTCGCTGGTCCAGAAGGTGCCGCTGCGCTCCTCCGAGACGCCCGCCACGAAGCTGGGCATCCTCCCGGAGATCGCCCTGGTCCTGCTCGCCGCGGGCGGGCTCGGCTGGGCCATCGGGACCGGTGTGCGCGGGCGACGCGCTCGTGACGTGTAGTCGTACGCCGTCGTAACGCCCCCGGGGCGAGCGACCGGGCCCGTTAGGGTCGGTCGCATGGCTACTCCTGACTTCATCAGCGCGATCCGCGCCTCGGCCGGCCAACAACTGCTGTGGCTCCCCGGAGTCACCGCCATCGTCTTCGACGACGAGGGCAGAGTGCTGCTGGGCCGTCGTACCGACACCGGCACGTGGTCGGTGATCGGCGGCATCCCGGATCCGGGGGAGCAGCCCGCTGCCTGCGCGGTGCGGGAGGTCTATGAGGAGACCGCCGTGCGGTGCGTCGCCGAGCGGGTCGTTCTCGTTCAGGCATTGGATCCCGTCACCTATGGCAACGGCGACATCTGCCAGTACATGGACATCACCTTCCGCTGCCGGGCCGTCGGCGGTGAGGCGCGGGTCAACGACGACGAGTCGCTGGAGGTGGGCTGGTTCGACGTGGACGCCCTGCCCCAGCTGAACGAGTTCGGACTGCTGCGGATCAAGCAGGCGCTGTCGGACGCACCCACATGGTTCGACCCTATGAGCTCCAGCTGAAGTATGGGTGCTGAGCACATGTGGCGAGGTGTCGGTGCTGCCTAGGGTCGTGGCATGACGGCTAGCAGCGCCCTAACGGGACCCCACGCTCCCTCGCTCGACCTCGGCGGCCGTACCGCCCTCGTCACCGGTGCCGCCGGCGGCATCGGCCGCGCCTGCGCGCTGCGGCTGGCGCAAGCCGGGGCCAAGGTGAGAGCGGTCGACCGGGACGCCGAGGGCCTTGAGGCGCTCGCCGAAGGAGCCCGGGACCTGGCGGGCACGGTCGAGCCGCATGTCCTCGACCTCACCGACCTGGACGCCGCCGAACTCGCCGCGGCGGGCACGGACGTCCTCGTCAACAACGCCGGGCTGCAACTGGTCCGACCCATCGAGGAGTTCCCGCCGGACGTCTTCCACACGGTACTCACCGTGATGCTGGAGGCACCGTTCCGGCTCATCCGCGGCGCCCTGCCTCATATGTATGGACAGGGCTGGGGCCGCATCGTGAATGTGTCCTCCGTCCATGGGCTGCGCGCCTCGGCTTTCAAGTCGGCCTATGTGGCCGCCAAACATGGACTGGAAGGCCTGTCCAAGACCGCGGCCCTCGAAGGGGCGGCACATGGAGTCACCTCTAACTGTGTCTGCCCCGCATATGTGCGCACCCCACTGGTCGAGCAGCAGCTCGCCGATCAGTCCCGGGCGCACGGCATTCCCGAGGAACGCGTCCTGTCCGAGGTGCTGCTGCAGGACAGCGCAGTGAAACGGCTGATCGAACCGGAGGAGGTCGCCGAGGCCGTGGCGTATCTGTGCGGCCCGCAGGCCTCCTTTGTCACGGGCACCTCCCTCGTCCTCGACGGCGGCTGGACCGCCCACTGAGCGGGCCGGTGCCGCGGGCCCGCCCGGTTGTCCACAGGCCTGACGGGGCGACGGTGCGATGAGGAATCCTGTGACCATGTCCCGCGATCACGTGCAGTCCGCCGAACGCTCCGCCACCGGTGCCGGAGCGACCGTCGGCAGCGCCGAGGCACCCTTCCTCGAGCTGCTGGCCCGCGGTGCCTCGGCCGAGGCCTACGAGCAGCCGATGCTCCTCGCCCGCGCCGAGGGCCGCCCCGCCGAGTGGATCGCCGCGCTCGAGCGGGCCAAGGAGACCGCGCTGCGGGTACGCGCGGAGCTGGAGGGACGGCGCCGACGCGAGGCGGAGCTGTCCGCGCTGTTCGAGACGGCCCACGACCTGGCGGGCCTGCGCGACCTGGACGCCGTCCTCCAGGCGATCGTGCAGCGCGCCCGCTCCCTGCTCGGCACGGACGTCGCCTATCTGAGCCTGAACGACCCGGCGCGGAACGACACCTATATGCGGGTGACGGAGGGCTCGGTCGCCGCCCGTTTCCAGCAGCTGCGGCTCGGGATGGGGGAGGGGCTCGGCGGCCTCGTCGCCCAGACGGCCCGGCCGTACGTCACCGACGACTACTTCAAGGACGACCGCTTCCAGCACACCCTCACCATCGACGCGGCCGTGCGTGACGAGGGCCTGGTCGCCATCCTCGGCGTGCCGCTCATGCTGGGGCACCATGTGATCGGTGTCCTGTTCGCGGCCGACCGGCGTGCCCGGGTCTTCGAGCGGGAGCAGATCGCGCTGCTCGGCTCCTTCGCCGCGCTCGCCGCGGCCGCCATCGACGCCGCCAACCTGCTCGCCGAGACCCGCTCGGCCCTGGCTGGCCTGGAGAAGGCCAACGAGATCATCCAGGACCGCAGCGGCGTCATCGAGCGTGCCTCCGACGTCCACGACCGACTCGCCGAACTCGTACTGCGCGGCGGCGGGGTCCACGACGTGGCCGCCGCCGTCTCCGAAGTCCTCGACGGCACCGTCCAGTTCACCGAGGCGTC
>NZ_JBFALC010000104.1:0-21226 GCF_040656035.1 Streptomyces sp. NPDC050211 | reverse complement strand
AGGCAGCCCGCGCGGCCGCACCAGCAGACGATCGAGTCGTCGTCCGTGACATGCAGGTGCCCGACCTCGCCGGCGCTGCCGCGCGCTCCCCGGCACAGCCGCCCGCCGGTGATGACCCCGGCGCCGATGCCGGTCCCGACCTTGACGAAGACGAGGTCGTCGACGCCCTGGCCGAGGCCGCCGCGGTGCTCGCCGAGGGCCATCAGGTTGACCTCGTTGTCCACCCAGACCGGCACGTCGTACCGTCCCTCGAACCGCTTGCGGATCGGGTAGTCCGCCCAGGCGGGCATCGGCGGCAGCGGCAGCGGGGAGCCGCTGCGCGCGTCGACCGGGCCGAGCACGCCGATGCCGACGCCCCACACCGGCGGGGAACCAGGATCCCGGTCCGCCAGCAGGGCATCGAAAAGCTCCTCGACGCGCCGCAACAGCCCCTCCGGGCCGGCCATCACGTCGGCACGCTCATCGCGCTGGGCGAGCAACCGCCCGGACAGGTCGGCAAGCCCCACGGCCACGCTGTCCCCGCCGAGTTCCGCCACAAGCACCCTGCCGGCATCGGCCCCGAACCGCAGCCGCCGCGGGGCCCGCCCCCCGGTCGACGGCGCCAGCCCGTCCTCGGCCAGCAGGCCACACGCCAGCAACTCGCCCAGCCGCTGCGTCACCAGCTTCCGCCCAAGACCGGACCGCGCGATCAGCTCCGGCCGGGTGACGGCCGTGCCGGAGCGCACAATGCCGAGCAGCCGGCACAGGCTGTAGGCGGAGTCGGCCGCAACCGCCATCCGGCCCCACCTCCCCGCAGCCACGTCCGCGGCCATCATCCCAGACCACGGACGGACCGCTCCGTACGGCGCCCAAGGCAGCCTCCTGACCGACTCGGTGATCATTGCCGCCGACGGCTTCGAGGCGAACACCACCCTGCACGAGAAGCACCTCGGCCGTGGCCAGCAGTGACCGCGGTACGGGGGCGACCCGGAAGATGCAGGCGAGGAGAAAGGTCAGGGCCACGGGTCTGTGCCCGGCGGCCAGTACGGCCAGGCCGTATCCGAACGGCACCCCGGCGACGGTGCCGATCAGCCGCCGGCCGCTCTGCAGCAGGATGTCCCCGGTGTGCTCGGCATTGATGAAAACGACCCATGCCGTGGCGACGGCCCGCGGGTGCGGGGAGATCAGATGCCCGCCGAGTACCGCGAGCGCGGCCGCGACGGTCACCTGGAACGCCTGCCGCGTCGTATGCCGCCACGGGCCTGAAGGCTGTGGCGCCGTCGCATCCTTCGACGCACGGATCGCGAGCACTCCGAGGCGCTGCGCGGCAGCGTCCGCACGTGCCGTCCGCTCCAGCTCAGCCGTCGTGTCGCGGAGCAGCCCGACGGGAGCCTCGTACAGGAATTCCTGAAGCAGCAGAGCGGAGGTATGCAGCCGGTCGAGACGTTCGAGTGTGCGGATGCCACCTCCGTCGTCTGCCAGTAGATCCGACGTGGCCTGCTGCGCGTCTCGAAGGCGTCTGTTGAATGCCGCCTTCAGGCGCTTCAGGATTCCGTAGGACGTCGCGGGCACCACGCAGAAGCGTGTGACTGCTGCTGCCGCGAAGGCGACCGCCAATGCCCCGGTTCGTCCTGCGGGGGCGCTGGCTACGGTCCGCCTCGTGCCGGTGGAGTTTCTGACTGATGAGCAGGCCGAGGCGTCGGGACGTTCGCCGAGGTGCCCACGCACCCGGAGCTGGAGCGGTTCTTCTTCCCCGATGACGACGACCGGGATCTGATCGCGCTGCGGCGTACGGACGCGCACCGGCTGGGGATGGCGGTGCAGATCTGCACGGTCCGCTACACCACGGGCGAGCTGATCGGCCGCCCGCCGTTCACGAAGGAATTCCCCTACCTGCCGATCGGCTGGCTGTGCTGGGCCGACCGGGTGCCGAAGTGACTGTCACCGCTGCGGTCATTACTCCTCGGCGCGTGGTGGGAACAACGGACTCGCTGGAGGGGCTGGTCTGGGAGCACCGCAAGACTGCACTGCGCCGGAACCGGAAGCGGCCAGGGCTACTCCGCTTCAGCAGTGTCCAATACAACGCGCGCTCAGTCCCGTACGGAACTGGCGCCGGACTCTACGTCGGTCACCCTCCAGCGGATCCACTCTGCCAACTCCCCAAGGGCATCAGCATCACCCGCTCCACCGCCACCAGCACCCATTCCGATCCGCTCACAGGCGAGGCGGTCCGGCGTCAACGACCGCCAACGCGACTTCCGGCGGGTCGAAGTGGATCAGTGACTCCAGCCGCCAAGTCATGCCGGATTGGGCGAGTCCCTTGAGATCGACGCCCTCGTCTTCCTCCCATGCGGGACTGGCGTTGCCGCGCGCGGCGATGTCGAGCGGCCGGTCGGCCAGCAACTCGGTGGCTCTGAGCGAGTCGTCTGGCCCCAGAGGAACGAGTCCTGTGGCCCCCTATTTGCGATCTTTGGGGCCTGCCATGAACGAGTCGATTGGCCCCACCTCAGCGAGGTGAGGTTCCGGTCCCGTCGGGCGCCGGTAGGTTGTCAGTGATGTGGAAGTGGAGACGACCTCGGACCCTGCGGGTCGTTGCCGGACGGTGGGACCGATGATCACCGGACACGAACTCGGCGAGGGACTCACCGACGGCCAGAAGATCGCGGTCATGGCGATGGCCCGCGACCATGCTGTCGTCGAGCGGCTGGCCGTCGGCATCGACACTCTGCTCGTCGACATCATCGCGGCAGGCGTGTCGGCGATAGTCGACTGCGAACGGGTCTACGTGGCCTACCCCGACGAGGAGCAAGCCGACGTCTCCGCTCGCCACGCCGAAGTCCTGCTCGGGCGCTACGAGATGGAGGTTGGCCACCTCCGCGAAGCGATGTACCCACAGGCCATGGCACGCATTTTCGCGACCTCCACGGTCGTGATCGGCTCGAAGCTCGCCTTCGACATTGCCAAGCTGAACACCCGCAACGGTGGCCTACACGGCTACCGCCAGCCCGATGGGTGGGTATTCCCGGAGGTCGACCTCACGCTCATCGACCGGGCGAATCAGCGAACGCTGCTGATCGAGGAGACTGGCGAGGAGCGTCGGCGGGGCCGGACGATCGACGCCCTGACTGCCATGGAGCTGATCGGCGACTCGTGGTGGACCGGATCAACCGGCGCGCTCGGCGACGAGCCAAGCCGGATCCAGTTCGCGGAACTCGGCAAGAATGTGGTCCGGATCCGGCCGAACCACCCGCGGATCGTCGAAGATTACGACGCGGATTTCGACACGGTGGATCAGGCATGTGACTTCGCCGAGGAGCTTGTCGAAGAGGCCCGCGGCTTCCCCGTACTGATCGGGGCGGCGGCCACGCCGAACGCCGTGACCTTCTCCGCACGGCTGCATGGGGCGGGCATCGGGCACGAGCTGCTGACCGCGGACAATATCGACCGTGCCTCCAGGGTCTTCGCCGGCGCCGGCCGTCGGGGAGCCGTTACCGTGACCAGCGTGCAGCTTCGAGGCCAAGACATCGAACTCGACAGCGGTCTCAATGTGGAGGGCGGCGGCCTGCAAACGATCATCTTGGGCCCTCTGCCCTCTCTTCGCGACGAGCACCACGCCCGGGCCGTGTCCGGTCGCCGAGGCGATCACGGCAAGACCTGGGTCCTGCGCTTTCCGCAGAAAGCACCTGCATCAGGCCACCCCGAACCGGACATCATCATCACGCGCTGCTAGGGCGCGTCCCGCGGAGCTGCTGTCCTCCTGCGCGACGGTCAGACCGCGGGCGCCTCCAACGCTGCCGTCGATCGGCAGCCTGTCCAGACGACTTACTCCGGCGCTTGCCCGCTCCCACCGCACTCATTCAGAGCCAAACCGGCGCGGTGCAACCCCTGGCGGCTGCCAGCGACTTCCTCCGGGGCCAGCCCCCTCAGGAAAGGAACATCCCCCTGCGCCATAGCCCGCCCCACCCATGCGAGTGAAGTGCAGAGAAGCCGCCAGTGTCCGGAGACGACCCGCTCGTACCGTCGACCGCCTGTGACGCCCTCCTGGGGCGTACTGGCGGTGCTGGAACAGGCAGAGGTGAGTGACCGGGTTCGGACAACTCCGCCGCCCCGTTTGCTTCCGGGAGGGGTCCCGGGCTTCGACCGCAGACTCGGCAGCATGACGGGTAACGGCTGCCGAGCAGGTGACCGGCTCTTGTGGCGGAGCATCGGCGCGTTCGTCGCGCTCGCGGTGGGGGTGGGCATGCTGCTGGTGCTCGGCAACCTGCCCAAGACGTTCCTCGCCCTGGCGCTCGTCGGTTTCGCGTTGCCGCTGGTCCGGCGGCGGTGGGCACACCTGCTCGCCGCCGTCGTGCTCTCCGGCACCGGGGCCGTCGTACTGCTCGCGGCCTGGTTCGCGCCCGTGCCCGAGACGTTGGACGACCAACTGCTCGGCATCGGGCTGCCGGAGGCCGGTGACTTCGCGGCCGGGGTGTTGGTCGTGACGGCCTCGCTGCTTGCCGTCGCCTTCGCGTTGCGAGCCAACGGGCCCGCGCCGGCGAGGGGGTGGCGGTCCGGGGCGTACGCCGTCGTCGGGGCCGTGAGCGCCACTGTCCTGGGCGGCGTGTCCCTGGCCGTGGGCGGGGCTGCCACGGACCACGTGCGCGAACGGACCACCGAGACCGCCTTCGACCGTGCCGAAGGACCGGCCGGTGCCCCCGCCGACCTGGAGCCGGCCGAGCGCGACGGGCCGCAATTCGACGCCTCCGCGCCGACCGGGTTCGGCCTGGCCTGGACCGCGCGGGCGCAGTGGGCCGTGCCGCTCCCCGACGTCGGCCTCGCGGTGCTGTGCGCCATCGAACCGTCGGATGAGCCGAATGAGCATCTCCCGTCCGGAACGCGGCTGAGCGCCGTGGACCTGGACACCGGCGAGGAGCACTGGTCCACCTTCATCGGATCACCGGACGCCGGCTGCGGCTTCGTCGTCGATGGCGAACGGAACGCCATCGCCCTGCTCACCGGCGACGTCGCCGTCCGGCTCGACCTCGCCACCGGAGACATCACCGCGACCTACGAGCTGCCCCTGACCGCGCACGGCTGGCGCGTCATCGGGGGCCACCCGATGGGGTTCGAGTGGCCGCTGGTGCGCGCGCCGGGCTACCTGCTGATGGAAGGGGAGCCGGAGAAGGGTGTCCAGGCCGCCGCGGCGCTGGACTTCACGACCGGCCACGTGCGCGAGCTGCGCCGCGTGCCCGCCAGGGACGCCGGCTACACCTGGCTGACCGCCGACGCGGGGGACGAGGCCGCGCTGCTGACGTCCGGAAGCTGCGACGAGACCGCGCTGACCGCGCTTGACCGCTCCGGCGCGCGGGTCGCCCCGGCCGACACCATCCCGCTGTTCGCGGGCGGCACCCACTGCCCCGTCCACGCGGCCCTGCTGGGGTCCGACGGCACGGCGGTCGTGCAGCGGGACCTCTTGGGCGGTGGGGACATCGTCTCCGTCGACACCGCGGCCGGGCAGGTGCGCTGGCGCAGGACGGATCCGTACCCGGATACCTTGTCGCTGGTCGAACTGCCACTGCGGGGTACGTTCGGGGGCCGCCTGCTTGCCCGCCCCATCAGCCGCAAGGACGAGTACGCCATGCTGGACGCCGACAGCGGCGAAGTGCTGCAGACCTGGACCGACGACACCCCCGAGACGAGGGACGGCAACCTCCATCTCCTCGGATGGCACGGCAGTGCCGACGACGCCGCCGCCTACCGGCTCGAGACGTTCGAGGAGGACCGCAACGGCCAGGAGACCTCCTGGCGGCTGTCCTGGCTCGATCCCCGGACGCTCCGGCCGGCGGACACGCCGCTGTTCGAGATGAGCGACCCGGGACCGGATCCCGTGGCCGCAGAAGGGAACTACCTCTTCGTCGAGCACCGAGGGAACATCATGGCCCTGACCGCCGACGCCTCCTCCTGAACGGGGACACGACCCCCGGTCGCCGGCCTTCGCGGTCCGATCGCCGGTCCGCCGACAGCGGGCCGAGACGGTCCCACGGTGACGGGCTCGCGTCCGGGGGGATCACAGGCCCGTCCGTGGTGCCAGGAGCGCTGAAGCGGTGATTGATCCAGGACAGGCCGCCGAGATCGAGGCGTTCGCGAGCCCGGGTGACGGTGACGTAGGCGAGACGTGCTTCGGCTGGGTCGAGGTCCGGCTGGCCGTTGCTGTCACCGGAGTTGTTCTTGCTGCCGGGCCGGGGCTCGAAGTCGGTGCCGATCGTGGCGGTGGGCCATTCGCGGCCTTTGGCCTTGTGGCCGGTGGATACGACAACGTCGGCTGCGTGCTCGGGATGCAGGTTTCGCACGACGGCGACGACAAGGTCAGGGCCGTACTCGTCGACGATGTCGACGAGCGGCAGCAGGTCGCCGCCAGCGGGGTCGGATGTGGCGTACTCGTGTAGCTCCTCCCACGAGGTGGAAAGGCAGAGTTCGGGGTGGCTGGTGCGGCGGCTCGCCTTGAGCTGGCCGGCGGCGACCGTGAGCTTCACCAGGGCCTCGCCGCCGGCCATGGCAACGCGCTTGTTGTTCCGCAGCAGGCGTAGGACTTCGCAAATGGCGCCGGAGTTGGAGCGGCACAGAACGGCGTTGGGGTGGTCGACGGGCCCGACGGTGCTGTGCGGGGCGGGAGCACCCTTCGGGCGCAGCGGCGCGGCGAGGATGGTCAGCCGGCGGTTGGCCTCGTCGGCGACGGCCCGGCCGAACCGGAAGGACTGCGTGAGGGTCAGCTGGACGCCGTCGAAGTCGGTCATGACATCGTAGGCGCCGCGCCAGCCGTAGATCGCCTGTGCCGAGTCGCCCACCATGATCAGCTGGGCGTGGTCGCGCTGGGCGGTGAAGACCTTCTCCAGCACGTGGTTGGTGTCCTGGCCTTCCTCCAGGAGCAGGAAGTCGGCCCGGATCACCGGTTCGGTCAGGGCCCAGATCTCCAGGTAGTGGTCCGGCTCGAAGCGGACCGCGCCTCCGTGCGGGTTCTGCAGGTCACTCCCGGCACGTTGTGCATAGGGCAGGACGAGTCGCGCCAGGTCGGGGTGGTACGCATCGGACAGGCCGCGCAGCTTGGGCACGTGTTGGGCCAGCATCCGGGTGTCGGCGGAGCGGCACCGATCTGCCGCATGGCCAGGCCGTGCCCGGTCAGGCACCGCACGTTCGAGGGGAACTTGGGGGCGGCGTCGTCCACGACGGCCCGGTTGTGGGCGATGAACACACCCCGCTCGCGTGGGGCGGAGCGGGCCGGCATTCGCAGCAGCGGTCCCTGCCGGCGCCCTCATCTGCTACCGCCGCACCGTCCGCTGAGGAGGAACGTCCAGCAGCGGGTACGGTCCCGGCGAGTCGATCAGTGCCGGGGGGGGCAGCTTGAACAGCTCAATCAGCCAGATCGTGATCGCGGTTCTGGGCATCGGCGGCACGCTCGCAGCCGCCGTGATCACACAGCGCGGTGCAGACCACGCCAGAGCCCGCGAGCTGGAACACACAAGACAACTCCAACAAGATGAACGCGAGTACGCCACGCGTCTGGCTCAGCTTGAGGCGCAGCGCACGTGCTACGCCACTCTCAGCGCCGGCACTCGCGACTTGGCCAACGTGATGACGAAGGTTCTCCACGCCCTGGAAAGAGGCGAGGTGACCGAGAAGCTGCGGTCAGATCTGGACCGGGCGCGCCGTGAGCACCGCTTGCGTCACGCCGAGGCCCAGATGGTGCTGCCCGACACGGTGGCGGAGGCGGCCGGCACGGCGAACGGTCGTCTTGGCGATCTCTATGGCCTGCTGACGCGACTCGATGGCGGTACTGCGCAGCGGGGAGAGGACCTGGAAGCCGCCCGGGAGAGCATGGACAAGCTGTGGGATCCCTTGTGGAGAATGCGCCACGTCATGCGTGTCGACCTTGGGATCACGGCGCCCGACCAGGACCCGTAGGGGCCAACCCACATCCTCCAGTTCACCAATCAAGACATCGCCTCATCCCTGGCGGCCACCTGTCGCGAGGGTGCCCTCGATGAGGTCGCGCAGCTGGGAGCGGGCGGTGATGCCCAGCTTGGGGAAGCTGCGGTAGAGATGCGAGCTGACCGTGCGCGGGGAGAGGAAGAGTTTCTCGCCGATCTCGCGGTTGGTCAGCCCCCGGGCGGCGAGTCTGATGATCTGCTGCTGTTGCGGGGAGAGTTCGGCGAGCGCGTCGGGGGTGGAGTCTGTGACGTCGAGGCCGGCGGCCCGCGATTCGGCCCGGGCGCGCTCGATCCACGGGTGAGCGCCGAGGCGCCGGAAGGTCTCCAGGGCTGTGGTGAGTGGCCCACGCGCTTCTGCGATGCGGCGACGGCGCCGCAGCCACTCGGCGAGGTCGAGCAGGGTCTGGGCACGTTCGAAGGGCCAGTGCTCAAGGACCGGGTCGGCCAGGCCCGCCCGGAAGTGCGGCTCGGCATCCTCGGGGTCTGCCAGCAGGCCACGCGCGCGGCTGATCAGCGCGCGCAGGCGCGGTGAGGCGCCCGCCCCCAGTGTGCGTGCGGAACGCTCGACGATCGCAGCGGCCTCCTCGCGGCGGCCGCAGCGCACGGCGGCGGCGGCCAGATCCGCGACGGCCGGGTAGGAGGCGTGGTAATGCGCGGGCGTGCCGTCTGCCGTGAAGACCATGCGGAGTTGGTCGTAGGCCGTCTCGTACGCGCCTTCCGCCGTTGCTGCGGCGCCTAGCGCACGACGGGCATAGACCGAGACTGAGCGGCTCTCCAGCGGATCGACCAGGGCGAGCGCCTCATCGGCCCGGGCGCGGGCTGTCGTCGCGTCACCCTGGTAGGCCAGCACGGTTGCATCCACAGCGGCCGCGCAGGCCACGGCGTGGTCGAGGCCTGCGGCCCGGCCGACCGCGGTGGTGCGGGCGCAGGCCTCACGGGCCTGGTCCCACCGTCCTCGTTCCACATAGGCCCACGCGACCGCGCCGCCCAGCCCCTCCGGCAGCGGTCCCCGCAGCTCCCAGCGGTCGAAGGCCTCGTCGAAGGCGCGGACGGCCCGCGGGGTCTCGTCCAGGAGCCATGCCATGATCCCGACGGTGGTGAGCTGCTCCGGCCTGGCTTCCGCCTCGGCGGCCAACTGCGGGAGCAGTGAGATGAGTTGGGTCCGGCCGTCGAAGGGGTCCGTCACGGTACTCACCCAGGTGCGCAAGCCTGCGGGTGCGGCGTCCTCGGGAAGGCGCCCCAGGATGTTCTGGATGCGGTGGCGCTGGGTGTCCTCTCCGGAGTAGAAGCGGACCACGGCGGCACCGGCCAGGAGGTCCAGCGCGGCGGCGGGCTGGGAGACCGCCAACTCCTCGGCGGCGTCGGTCAGTCGGGAGAAAACCGTGGTGTGGCGCACGGTCAGGATCGCCAGCCGTCCTGCCTGTACCGCGGCGGAAGCCAGCAGCGACGCGTCATCCGTGCGCGTGCGTGCCGCGGCGGCCAGTTCCTCGACCCAGGCGAGGTCACCGGTGAAGACGGCCGCTGAAGCGGCTTCGACCAGCAGCCGGGCGCTGTCCTCACGCCGCGGTGCGAGTTCCGCGGCACGCTGCAGGGCCTGGGCCGCCGCCGCATGGCCGCCGCGCCGACGGGCCCGGGAGGCGGTCCGCTCCAGCTCCGCCGACACGGCCGCGTCCGGGCCCGGGCAGGCGGCGGCCAGATGCCAGGCACGCCGGTCCGGTTCGTCCCGCAGCATCTCCGCGAGCGCGAGGTGAGCCTCGCGCCGGGCGCCCCAGGACGCGGCGTGATACACGGCGGAGCGGACCAGCGGGTGGCGGAACCGGACGTCTCGGCCGGTCCGCCGGACCAGTACGGCCTGCTCGGCGGGCAGCCAGGCCTCGTCCTCGGCTTTCGGAAGCCCGGCCGAGACGGCGATAGCGGTGTCGACGCTGTCCATGGCGGCCAAAAGCAGCAGGGCCTGTGTCGTGGCGGCGGGGAGGCCGTTCAGGCGGGCGGCGAAGATCCGTTCCAGGTGATCGGTGAGCGGGAGCGGACCTGCGGACGGCATCCCCGTAGCCGCGTCGTGTGCGGTGGCTGCCCTCGTCAGTTCCACCAGTGCCAACGGGTTGCCGCCGGCCTGGTCGAGGATGTGCGTCCTGGCGCGGCCGGCGGGGCTCTTCGGCTGCAGGTCGAGGAGCCGATGGGCCGCAGCGCTGTCGAGCGGTCCCAGCGTCAGCGTCGGCAAGTGATAGTCGAATCCCGGGAGGTGATCGCCGCCACGGACTGCGATCAGCATCGTGACCGGTTCCCCGTCCAACCGTCGGGCGACGAAGGACAGCACGTCCAGGGAAGCACGGTCGAACCACTGCGCATCGTCCAGCACGACGAGCACGGGACGCTGGTCGCCCAGGGCTGACAGCAGACTCAGGACGGCGACCCCGATCAGCATGAGATCAGGTGCGCTCGAATGCCCGGGCGTGGCCGGCGCCGCACCGAAGGCGTCCTGTATCGCAGCGCGCTGCCTCTCCGGGAGCCCGTCCAGCGCGGCCGGCACCGGCCGCAGCAACTGATGCAGGGCGGAGAACGCCAGGCTCGCCTCCGACTCGCTGCCCTCGGCCCGCAGTACGCGAGCACCGCCGGTTTCAGCCCGACGCACCGCACCGTCCAGCAGCGCGCTCTTCCCCGTGCCTATGTCACCGACCAGCATCACAACGGGGTCGGCCGATGCCGAGTCCACCGCACGAAAGAGGCGTGCCAGTTCCACGTCCCGGCCGACGATCGGCTCCCCCGGATCCGCCTCCTGCCTCGCACCGCGGTCACCTGTGTGCTCGTCCACGGAGTCTCCAGGAATTGTGGCTCTTCGAACGGGAGTCGCCCGCCCCGAGCAGCCAGGCTACAAGCCGCCGACCGCCGGTACCCGGGCGGTGCGCACAGGTGCAGTCACGTTACGGATACCGGGTGCGCCGAGGCCGCTTGTACGGTTCCGGGAAAGCCCCGAATTCCCAAGGACGCCTCATGGAACAAATCAAGCTGGGCAACGTCACCATCACCCGGGTATGGGAATATTTCGGCTCCGTCGAAATGACGCCCGACACCTTCTTCCCGGAAAGCCCGAAGGAACTGTGGGACGACGGCGACTCATGGCTGACCCCGCATTTCCTCGATTCCGAGACCAATATCGTGAATTCCGCGATCCAGACCTGGCTGCTGCGCAGCGAGGACAGAACCATCCTCGTCGACACCGGTGTGGGCAACCACAAGGACCGCCCGTACGCGCCGGTCTGGAACCGCCTCGAAACAGGCTTCCTGGCCAATCTCGCGCGGGCCGGCGTCGAGCCCGAGGACGTGGACATCGTGATCAACACGCATCTCCACATCGATCACGTCGGCTGGAACACATACCTGGACGGCCGACAGTGGGTGCCCACCTTCCCCAACGCCACCTATCTGATGCCCAAGGACGACTTCGACTTCTGGAATCCCGAGAACGGCCACAAGCCGCTGCTCGGCCGCGGCAACCAGAACGTCTTCGAGGACAGCGTGGCCCCGGTGCACCAGGCCGGCCGGACGCTGCTGTGGGAGAACAGCCACCAGATCGACACCGGCCTGCGCCTGGACGCGGCCCCGGGACACACCCCCGGCTCCTCCGTACTGACCCTCACCTCCGGGACGGACCGCGCGGTGTTCGTCGGCGACATGCTGCACAACCCCGTGCAGATCCTCGAACCGGACACCAACAGCTGCTTCTGCGAGGACCCCGCGGTCGCCCGCGCCACCCGCCGCAAGGTGCTGGGCTGGGCGGCCGACAACAACGCACTCGTGATCCCCGCACACCTGGGCGGCCACGGCGCCGCCGAAGTCGTGCGTGACGGAAGCAAGTTCGCCATCAAGGGCTGGGCTCCCTTCGCCCCGTACACCGATCAGGGCTGAGGCCCGCGGAAAGGCACCACTGTGAACCACCACCCCGAACCCATCGTGACCACGGCGGAGGGGACCGTCCGCGGCCAGCGCCAGAAGGACGGCACCGCCGCTTTCCTCAACATCCCCTACGCCGCCCCTGCCCGCGGCGCCAGCCGGTTCGCGCCGCCCCAGCCGCACGAGCCGTGGGACGGCATACGGGACGCCACCGTGCCGGGCCCCAACGCGCCCCAGTCCGAGCGCAGGCTCGGCAGCGTGGACATGTCCCCCTACTTCGGCACCGGTTGGAGCCGCGGGGAGGACTACCGCACCGTCAACGTCTGGACGCCCGCCGCCGACGGCGACCTGCCCGTCATGGTGTTCGTCCACGGCGGCGGATTCGTCGCCGGATCGACGCGGTCCGCGCTGTACGACGGCTCCGCCTTCGCCCGCGACGGCATCGTCCTCGTCACCCTCAACTACCGGCTCGGCATCGCCGGGTTCCTCGACATCCCCGGCGCGCCCGCCAACCGCGGCCTGCTCGACGTCGTCGCCGCGCTGCGCTGGGTGCGGGAGAACATCGCCGCCTTCGGCGGTGACCCGCACAACGTCACCCTCTTCGGCCAGTCGGCCGGGGCCACCATCGTCGGCGGCGTCCTCGCTACCCCCAAGGCCGCGGGCCTCTTCCGCCGGGCGATCGTTCAAAGCGGCAGCGGCCTGGGGGCGTTCACCACCGAACAGGCCGCGCGCGTCACCAAGGCAGCGGCCGAGGCCCTGGGTATCGAGCCCCATGTCGACGCCTTCGCGGAGATCTCCGACGACCGCCTGGTCGAGGCCGCCTCGCGGCTCGCGGGCATCGACCTGCAGACCGAGACCCACGGCGATCCGCTGATCGGCCTCAGCCCCTTCAGTCTGGTCCTCGATACGCAGCCCGCCGCATCCGTCGCCGCCGGGCTCAGCTCCGACGTCGACCTGCTCATCGGGACAAATACCGAGGAAGGAAACCTCTACCTGGTCCCAGTGGACAAGTACGCCACCTCGACTGCCGCAGACGTCGACGACGCGGCGGCACGCTCGCACCCCGACCCGGCGCACCTCGTCGAGACCTACCGGAAGACACGCCCCGAGGCGTCCTTCGGCGAGCTGCGCTCCGCCATCATGGGCGACGCGCTGTTCGGCGCGGGCAGCTGGGCACTGGCCGGCGCACATGCCGCCCACCCCGAGTCCGCCACGCACGCCTACGAGTTCGCCTGGCGATCGCAGGCCCTGGACGGAGAGCTCGGCGCCACCCACGCGGTCGAGCTGCCCTTCGTCTTCGATCTCGCGCACCTCCCCCAGTTGCAGGACGCCGGCGCCCTGCTCGGCCCTGACAAGCCCCCCGCGGATCTCGCTGCCCGCATGCACGAGACCTGGGTCCGGTTCGCCAGGGCCGGCAACCCCGGCTGGGACCCGTATGACACCGAGCGCCGGGCCACCATGCGCATCGACACCGAGTGGACCCAGGCCGACGACCCTCGCAGTCAGGAACGACAGGCCTGGAGCTGACCCCGTCGTATGCGTTTTGCCTGCCCACCTCCTTCAAGAAGCACCATGACCAGAACCGTCATCACCACCGAGAACGCCCCCGTCCTGACGGCCTCCGGGCAGCTCCGCTCGACCCGGACACGGGCGAGGTCATCGGCACCACGGTCGCCGAACAGACCACACAGACCCTGCGCAACGTCACCGCCGTGCTCAAGGCGGGCGGCGCGGGCCTGGAGGACGTCGTGATGCTCCGCGTGTACCTCACCGGTCCCGCCCACCTGGCCGAGATGAACCAGGCGTACGCCGCGGCCGTCGGTGAGCCCTTCCCCGCCCGCACCACCGTCTACATGCAGCTTCCGCCGGGACTGCTCGTGGAGGTCGACGCCCCAGCAGTGCTGGGCGACTGACCAGGATGGCCAGTCGCCCGACGAGGGCGTGCACCAGCCTGAGGGTTCCGGCGGCGGAACTGCCCGACGCCCCGTGCGCACTGGCGGACGACCGGCACCGCCCTCCGGGCCTCATCCCGTACTGCCCGCCGCCGGCCTCAGGGCGCTGGCGGACCTCGGCTTACGCGGCCTGGACAACGACGTGCTCCACCCCGTGATCGTCACTGGCTTTACCGCCGGCCGAACCCACAAGCTCACGCCCGGCCAGAAGACGTCAGCCGAGTTCTCGCCACCGGGCGCGCACCGGTCGAACACGGCTTCGCTCACGTCAAGAACTGGCGGACGCTCACCAAGCTCCGCACCGACCCAGCCCACGCCACCCGCCTCCTGCGCGCCCTGCTCGTTCTGACGAACCTAGAAGACAACCGCTGAGGTGGCCTCGGTCGCTGCCGACCGGCCGAAGCATCTCCGAGTAAGAACCGCACTGCGATCACCGATTGCCCGCCTCGCACATCGCGATACGGTTCTAGACCTCGGCCTTCCCGGCCACTGCTGCCGGCAGCCTTGTGGACCGGTAGATTCGCGCTTTGGTGACTTGAGTGGGTTCCAGATATCCATGCTGAGACTGCCCGTTGGTCACGGCAAGGTCTGCCTCCCTCAAGTCCGCGCGCAGAAGGTCCGCATCGCTGAGGTCCGTGTACAGGAAGCTTGCCCCACGGAGCACGGCACCGCTGAGCTTGGCTTCTCGAAGATCAGCCGCCTCCAGGTCTGAGACCTGGAGGTCGGCGCCCCTCAGATCCGCGCCACGCAGATCCGCGCCCTTCAAGTCGGCGAAACGAAGATTTGCCCCGCGAAGGTCCGCCATGCTCAACACGGCGCCGCGAAGGCTGGCCCCTTCGAACCTAGCCTCCCTCAAATCCGCAGCTCGCAGATCTGCCTCACGCAGATCACCTCCCCGGAAATCCATATTGCGCAAATCGACCCATTCATCGGACAGGTTTCGTTTTGGCCTTCGGGCGATCACCGACAACGCCGCCCTCACGTCCTCGGACAGGAGCACCGACGGAGGATCCGCGCTTGCGTTCGCAGAGTCCGTCAACTGGTCATCTGCCGCGGCCTGGTAGTTCCGTATGTAGGCGGCAAGGACGCTCACGATCGTCGTGTGGTCCTTCGCGGAGTCGTGCATGATGCGCTGCAGGGCATAGATCCCGCCGAGCCGTTCGGTACGGTTGTCGGACCCCAGCAGTTTGATCGCTTCCACGTAGCGATCGGTGACCTGCCCTTCGCGTTCGATCTCGGCTTGCACTCGGTCTTTGTCCCGCGTGTGCTGCAGCGTTCGATGCGTGTAGTACAGGCCGACCGCTGCTAGGACACCGGCCCCCAGAGCAGCCAGCGTGGTGCGGAAGCCAGTGATCACCACGCCGTCTGCCGGCTCGAGGCCCCGCGTGCGCAGATGGCTTCCGTCCAACCACCAAGGGCCACGCCATAACAACAGCGAATAGCCAAGAACCACAGTACTGACGAGCAAAACGCCCCCGAGCCGCTTCACCAACTTAATGACGGACATCATGTCGGCGTCATGTCTCCGACAGGATTGGTTCCCCCGCATCCGCACGACCGCTGACGGATGACCTACGCCTCAGACAGCTGCCCAAGTGATCCGGGACGGCGCCGCGCACCACGACGGATGGTGCGCGGCGAGCGTCGCAGGGACGACCACGCGCCGGTCGGCCTCGTCGTCAGGCCAGCAGTTCCTGACGCACCGCAGCCTTCAGGTCGGCCAGCGCTTGGCGGAAGAACCGGGGGCCGTAGGAGACGCGCGCTACGCCCAGCGCACTGAGCTTGGCCAGGTCCAGCACGCCCGGCCTGGTGTTGGCGTTGACCGGCCCGGGCAACTCGGCGACCAGGGTGGCGAGGTCCCGCTCGTCGCCGACGCCGATCGGGTAGACGCAGTCAGCCCCCGCCTCCAGGTAGCGGCGGCCTCGGCGGACCGATTCCGCGACCCGTTCCTCCTCGGCCACCCCGGCTCCCGTCAGGAAGGCGTCGACGCGCGCGTTGACGACGATGGGGACCCCGGCGTCGTCCGCGGCGGCTCGGACGGCCGACAGCCGCTCGGCATGCGCACCGGCGTCGACGAGTCCGCCCGCGAGGTGATCGGTGTCCTCCAGGTTGCAGCCGACCACGCCGATCTCCAGCAACCGCTCCACCAGTTCCCGCGGCCGCAGTCCGTATCCCGCCTCGGCATCCATGGTGACCGGGATCTCCACCACCCGGGCGATCCGGCCGGCCACGGCGAACATCTCCTGCCAGGGCGCGCCCTCGCCGTCGGGGTAACCGAGCGTCTCCGCGATCGCGGCGCTCGTGGTCGCCACCGCGGGGAACCCGGTCTCAGCCATGATCCTGGCGGTGGCCGCGTCCCACGCGTTCGGCAGAACGAGCATCTCATCGGCGTGATGCAGTTCGCGGAGCCGAACGGCATACGCCTTCAAGTCAGCGGTCATGTGTTTCCTTCAAGTCGTGCGGACGCACCGTCAATCGGTGATCAGACCGCCGGTGAGGTTGGTGATGGCCCCGGTCATCGCGCTGCAGCGGTCCGAGGCGATGAAGGCGGCGACGTTGGCGATCTCGGCGACTGTGGGCAGCTGTTTGCGCAGCGTCAGGTCGGCCATGCGGCCGCTGAACGCGTCGCGGCTGATGCCGTAGGCAGCGGCGTGCAGGCCGTACACCTCGGACAGCTGCGGTGTTTCCGGCATCCCGGCCGCGTTCAGGCAGACGACTCGGACGCCGTGCGGTCCGAGTTCGGCGGCCAGCCCCCGGGACAGAGCTTCGATCGCCGCCCATGCCGGTGCCATGCCTCCCATGAGTGGGACGGCCGTCCGTGACGGACTCGCCGTGAGCGTCACGATCACGCCTGCCCCCTGCTCGGTCATCCGCCGTGCGGCAGCTCTGGCGGTCAGGAAGTTGGCCCTGGAGTACGTGGCGATGGGCAGGTCGAAGGCGTCGGGCGACAGATCGATGATTCTGGTGCCCTGAATGCCCGTCTGGGGCAGGCTGATGGCGTTGAACGAGATGTCGAGTGAGCCGGCGGTCCGCGCCACCGCATCGGCGTGCGCTTCGACGGCGCCCTCGTCCAGCGCGTCCAAGGTGGCAACCTCGGCGACGCCACCCGAGGCGCGGATCTCGTCGGCGGTCATCTCCAGCGCGGCGCTGGTGCGTCCGGTGAGGAAGACCCGTGCTTCCTCCGCGGCGAAGGCCTGGGCGACCGCGCTGCCGACGGCACCGCCGGCTCCGTAGACGATCGCGTTCTTCTTTTCGAGCAGCACTATTACTCCCGGATATCAGGTCGTACTCCCGGTTATCAGGTGGTCGGCACAGCCTCGAGCAGTGCCGTGTTCTGGCGCTCGAGCGCCTTGACCGCACCGGTGCGCCAACTCTCCGCCAGCGCCGCCGACATGAGGTCGGGGAAGATTTCCTCCTCACCCTTCTCGACGCCGTCGACGATGGCTCGCGCGACGGCCTGCGGAGATGTCTTCGGGATGTCCCAGTCGCGGATCATGTCGGTGTCCACCGGGCCGGGCAGGGCGGCGTGCACGGTCACGCCCTGCCGTGCCAACAGGGCGCGCAGCGACTGTGAGAGGGAGAACGCCGCCGCTTTGGAGATCGCGTACGCCGGAGTGATCGGCACCGTGGCGAGTGCCGCGAGCGACAGCACGTTGACGATGGCTCCCTGAGAACGAGTCAGCAACGGCAGGAAGGCCTGGGTGACGCCGTAGGTGCCGAAGAGGTTGACGGCGAGGTGCTGTTCGAGTGCGGAAGGATCGCTGAGGTCGTCGGGGAGAGCCACGCCGGCGTTGTTGATGAGGATGTCGAGAAAGTCCACGCTCTGGGCGGCTGCCCGCACCTGCGCCGTGTTGGTCACATCCAGGGTCACGGGAGTGACCCGCTCGTCCGGATGAGCCACGGGCCGGCGCGCGGCGGCGTACACCCGCTTCGCGCCTCGCCGCAAGGCTTCCTCGACCAGCGCCTGCCCGATGCCGCGGTTGGCGCCGGTCACCAGAACGGTCCTGTCTGCGATTGTCATGCCATTCTCCCGATGCGTGCGGATCGTCCAGCGCGGCGGCTGCCGCTGCGGACGCGTTCACTGAGACAGACACAGCGCCCGCCCTAAATTGGGCGCGTCGAGAGCGACCAGTTCCGCTGCCCGCCGGTGTCAGTACGACGGAGGATCCAGACGGAGGTGGCAGATGGAACTGCTCCAGCGGGCGCGTGCCGGCGACCATGACGCGTTCAGCGCCCTGATCGAGCCGCACCGCGGTGAACTGCGGGTGCACTGCTATCGCATGCTCGGTTCGCTGCAGGACGCCGAGGACGCGCTGCAGGAGACACTCCTGGCAGCGTGGCTCGGCGTCGAGGGGTTCGAGGGGCGCTCGTCCCTGCGCACCTGGCTCTACCGCATCGCCACGAACCGGTGCCTCAACCTGCTGCGCTCGGCCGGCCGACAGCCGGTGACCACTCCGACACCGGTTTCACTGCCGGAGCCGAGCCGCCTGGGTGAGGTGCTCTGGCTGCAGCCGTATCCCGATGCCCTGCTGGAGGAGTTCTCCGATCAGACGCCGGGACCCGAGGCCCAATACGAGTCCCGCGAGGCGATCTCGCTCGCCTTCGTCACCGCGGTCCAGCTCCTGCCCCCGAACCAACGCGCCGTGCTCCTGCTGCGCGACGTACTGGGGTACCGCGCCCGCGAGACCGCCGAGTTGCTCGGGCTCACCGAGGACGCGGTCACCAGCGCCCTCAAACGCGCCCGCGCGACGATGAACGCGACTCGCTCCCCCGTCCCGCCATCCCCCTCACCCGGCGGGCCGGAGGAACGTGCGCTGCTCGACCGCTTCGTCACGGCCTTCACCCAACTCGACGTCGACGCGCTCATCGCGCTCATGACCGACGACATCTGGGTACGGATGCCGCCTCTTCCGTTCGAATACCGTGGGAGCGACGACGTGCACCGCTTCTTCAGCGTGATCCGCACCCTGATGGGACGCATCGATCGGATGGTGCCCGTCCGGGCGAACGGCCAGCCCGCGTGGGGCGAGTATGTGCGCGACCAGATCACCGATGGCCTCCACCTCGTCGGCATCATCGTGATCGGGCTCTCCGGCGACAGGATCTGCGAGCTCACCCGGTTCGAGACGGCGGTGGCGCCGTACTTCGGCCTGCCCCGGACACTCGACTAAAGCGTGTCGCAGAAGGCCGTGAGCAGGGCATTTCTCTGGTATGGCCGGGGAGTTGAGGGCTGAGCGGGTGTGGGTGGAAGGTTCAGCGGGCTGCGGGTTGAGCGGTTCGGGCGGCTGCTGAAGGCGGTCCGTGAACGCGGCGGTGAGGGTTGCGGATGGGGGGCGTCCGTGGCGGCTCCCGCTGGCTGAACGGGTGCTGCTGGTGGCCGTCTGGCGCCGCCTGCCGAGTGGACCGAGGCGGGGGTGTGGCCCCGGTTGCACGAGGTCCTCCTTGGCAAGCTCCGCAGCGCGAACGTTCTGGACTTCTCCCGGGCGGCCGTCGACGGCTCCCACATCCGGGCGTTAAAGGGGGGTCCAAGACGGGCCGAAGTCCTGTTGACCGGGGCAGCGGTAGCAAACACCATCTGATCAGCGATGCCACTGGCATCCCGCTTGCGGCCACGCTGACTGGCAGCAACCGCAACGATGTCACCCAGCTCATTCCGCTGCTCGAAGCGGTGCCGCCGGTACGGGGCAAGCGACGCCGGCCCCGGCGTCGGCCGGACGTGGTGCTGGGCCACCGCGGCTACGACAATGGCAAGTTCCGCCGCATGGTCTGGGATCTCGGCGTGAAACTGTTGATCGCCCGCCGGGGCACTGAGCACGGCTCCGGTCTGGGCACCCAACGCTGGGTTGTGGAGCGGGCGTTCGCCCACCTGCACTGGTTCCGCGGCCTGCGGATCCGCTGGGAGATCCGCGACGACATCCACGAAGCCTTTCTCACCCTGGGATGGGCACTCATCTGCTGGCGCAGTCTGCGCTCACGCCGTCGACCTGTCTAGCGAGTAGGAGGGGACTGCGGGTCGGGAGTGCATTTTGCTTCCTGGGCCGCCATAACCTCATCGCCGTGCCTGAAGGCCCATGCGCCGACGGCGTCGATGGGCGCCAGTAAGGTCCGGCCCAGAGCGGTGAGTTGGTACTCGACCCGTGATGGTGCGTCGGGGTCTGCCTGTCGGTCGACCAGTCCGTTGAGCATCAGCCGGCGCAGAGTCTCGGTGAGGACCTTGGAGCTGATGCCCCTCAGCCCGATCGGATTCGAAGAGAAGCACTACGCCGACCCGGCAACGGCCGAACCAACGAACCTGAAACCCCGTCACCCCGCCCTGACCAGCTGATCAGCACCTCCCGCACGCCGGGGGAACCTCAAACTGAACAGCCCTCACGCCAGAACCAGGTCCCGTTGCCGTGCTACGAACGCCCCTCCCTCGCATCGCCCCGCACGCCAGTCCAGGGCGCACCCTCGCTTTCCGGTCCCGGGAACGGTTCTGACTCCCGACTCACGGCAGATTCCCTGCTCGCCGCCCACCCCTGTAATCAACTCCGTTTGTTTCATTGACATCTCACTCAGAATACCTACCGTTGGGAGCGCTCCCATGACAGCCTTGCAACTGGAAGGAGTCCCCCCACATGCGCAAACAGAGTCCGTTAGCCGGGCGTTCGCGGTCATCCCTCCGCCGGCCTCTCCAGGCGCTCGTCATGCTGTTCGCCGTGGTTGTCGGCGCACTCACCTGGTCGGCCCCCGCCCAGGCTCACGGCACCGTCGTCGACCCCGCCTCCCGCGCGTACCAGTGCTGGAAGACGTGGGGCAGCAACCACACGAACCCGGCCATGCAGACCGAAGACCCCATGTGTTGGCAGGCCTTCCAGGCCAACCCCGACACTATGTGGAACTGGATGAGCGCGCTCCGCGACGGCCTCGGTGGCCAGTTCGAGGCGCGGACCCCCGACGGGACGCTCTGCAGCAACAACCTCTCGAGGAACGACAGCCTGAACAAGCCCGGGCAGTGGAAGACCACCACCGTCGGCAACAACTTCTCGGTCCACCTGTACGACCAGGCGTCCCACGGTGCCGACTACTTCAAGGTCTACGTGAGCAAGCAGGGCTTCAACCCCACGACCCAGACCCTGGGCTGGAGCAACCTCGACTTCATCACGCAGACCGGCCGCTTCGCCCCGGCGCAGAACATTACGTTCCCCGTCCAGACCTCCGGCTACACCGGACACCACATCCTGTTCGTGATCTGGCAGGCCTCGCACCTCGACCAGGCCTACATGTGGTGCAGCGACGTGAACTTCGGCTGAGCCGGGGAGTGCCGCACACGGCACCGGCCCCTGCCGGGCGCCGGTAACCCGCCGTCCGGCCGACCGAGCTCCGTTGGGGGGGGGGGCCCAATTGGTCACGGGCCCCCAGGGGGCTGTCCTGCGGGGCTGGGGGGTGCTTTCGAGTCTC
>NZ_JBFALC010000103.1:0-22212 GCF_040656035.1 Streptomyces sp. NPDC050211 | reverse complement strand
GCTGACCCGCCCCGGCGGAGCGGCGCAGGAGAAGGGACGGCGGCCCTCGGGCATGGCCCCGCGCGGCTCACCGTCGGGGCAGGACACCGCGATGCGCCGACCCCGGCCCCGGCGCGTGGCACGGGACCAAAGGGCGGCGACCGTCGGGCCCATGAAAAAATCCGGGACGGGCCTGGGGCTCCGGCCCGGATCTCGCCCGTGCCGCCGCGCTCACCGTTGCAGCGCGGGCTCCTCGTCGTCGGCGAGCGACTGTTGACCGTCCGGCAGCTCCGCCGCTGGACGGGACAGCCGGCTCGGCCACCACATCCGCCGGCCGATCAGCAAGGTGAGGGCGGGCACCAGGACCGACCGCACCAGCAGGGCGTCGAGCAGCACGCCGAAGGCGACCAGGAACCCGACCTCGATCAGCATCACCAGCGGAAGTGTGGCGAGGACCGCGAACGTGGCCGCCAGAACCAGGCCTGCCGAGGTGATGACGCCACCGGTGGCGGAGAGGGCTTTGAGCATGCCCTCTCTGGTGCCGAGACGCACGGTCTCCTCCCGGGCCCGGCTGGCCAGGAAGATGTTGTAGTCGACGCCGAGCGCCACCAGGAACAGGAATGCCAGCAGCGGCACCGAATAGTCGATCCCCTTGAACCCGAGGATCGTGTCGAAGACGAACACGCTGCCGCCGAAGGCTGCGGCGAATGAGACGATCACGGTGGCCATCAGGACCAGCGGGGCCAGGATCGCGCGCAGCAGCAGCCCGAGGACGATCAAGACGACGGCGAGCACCAGCGGGATCACCAGCTTCTCGTCGCGCTTGGTGGTCACCTCGGTGTCGAGGTTCTCCGCGCTCGGCCCGCCGACGATCGCCTCCGCCCCGCTCACCGCGTGCACGGCGGTGCGCACCCGCTTGATCGTGTCGTACTCTGCGACGGTGTCCGGCCCGTCCTTCGGGAACACGGAGATGTTGGCCCAGCCACCGCTGGTCTGCTCCGGGATGGCCAGGGCCACACCGCGAGTGTCTTTGACGATGTCGAGCACCCGCTCCTGGTGCGCCGGCCGCGTGAAGATCGTCATCGGCTGGCCGCCGAGCTCCGGGAAGTGCTGGCGGAGAACGGTGAAGCCGGTGACCGACTCCGGCGCGGACAGGAACTGGTCCTGCTCCCGCAGGGCGCCGGTGTTGCCCGCCAGCCCGAGGGCGAGCACGCCGAGGACTCCGAGCGAGCCGAGCGTCGCCACCCACCGGCGGCGGCTGATGGCGGTGCCGAGCCGTCCCCACAGCCCCGGCTTCTCCTCCACGGCCGTGCTGAACCGCGGGATGGCCGGCCAGAAGATCCGCCTGCCGAGCACCACCAGCACCGCCGGGAACAGCGTCAGCATGGCCACCAGCGCGCACAGGATGCCGGCCGCACCGATCGGACCCAACCCGCTGGTGCTGTTCAGGTCCGCGACGAGCAGGCAGAGCAGGCCGGCGACCACGGTGGCCGCGGACGCGACGATGGCCGGCGCCGCGCCGCGGAGCGCGTGGACCATCGCGACCCGGACGTTCTCATGGTGGTGCAGTGCCTCCCGATATCGAGCGATGAGCAACAGCGCGTAGTCCGTGCCGACGCCGAATACCAGGATCGTCAGCAGCGCCGAGTTCTGGTCGTTGACCACGATGCCGAAGCCCTTGACGAGCAGGTAGACGGTCCCCATCGAGGTCAGTGCGGCCGCGCCAACGGCCACCAGCGGGATGATCCACAACACCGGGCTGCGGTAGGTGAGGATGAGCAGGAGCGTGACGACGATGATGGTGGTGAGGAGGACCTGCACGTCGATGCCGTCGAAGACGGCATCCATGTCGCCGTCGATCGCGCCCGGGCCGGTCACGTCGAGTTCCAGGCCGGAGGGGCGGTCCTTCGCGGCGTCACGCAACGGGCCGACGATGTCCTCCGGTGCGCCGTAGGCCGTGCTCACCTCGAGGGTGAACATCATCGCCTTGCGGTCGGTGGAGGGGCTCGTCGGTGAGCCCTCGTCGTCCTCGCCGGCCGCCGCCGTCGCCTTCGGCGGGTACCGCTTGGCAAGGGTGTTGTAGTGGCGCTCGACCGTCGCGCGGTCGGCGTCGGTCATGCCGCCGGCGCGGTGGTACACGAAGACGAACGTGTTGTTGTCACCGCCGGGGAGACTGTCGTCCAGCACCGCCACCTTGGTGGACTCGGCACTGGCCGGCAGGGTGTCTACGGCGCTGTCGGTGGTGACCGAGCTCAACTTTCCGCTCAGCGGCACCATGCCCGCCGCCAGCACCAGCCACAAGCCAATCACCAACCATGGCACCCACCGGCCTGCCAACCGACCGGCCGGCGCTTCCCCGGACGGCGCTGCGTTGACTGCCATCACTAGCCTCCTACATACGGGTTGCATCGCTTATCTGGATGCCTGCTTCCTAGCGAGCGAACCTGAGACGACTGTTAATACGGTGCTCAGGCCGGTTGGCCGAACCATGTGCCCAGCGCACGCACCAGCGTGGTGGCGTCGAGGTCCTGCCCGGTAGGCAAGGCCCAGGCGACACAGCCGTCGGGCCGGACGAGCAACGCGTCGACGTCCACCCGGTCCGTGCGGGCGGTGACGGTGTTGACCCGTCCGGTCCACGCGGCCGCGGCGTCGCGGGCCTCCGCGCGGTCGACGAGGTCGAGCAGGAGCCCACGCCCCTCACGCAGCAGGTCCGCCGACCGGGTCACCGCGGTGACGACGTCCGGGTCGCGCCGCTCCAGCGTCAACTTCATGTCGGGGCACTGAGCTGACCCGGATTTTGTAGCGGCCCTGAAGCCAGGCATGCCCGCCTCGGCAGATGGGAGAACACAGGTCCGATGCCTGCACCACGGAAGTACCCCGACGAGCTGCGTGAGCGAGCTGTCCGCGAGGTTCAGACCTCGGGCCGTCCGGTCGCGCACGTCGCCCGGGATCTGGGCACCCACAAGGAAGCCCTGCGGCAATGGGTCCGCCAGGCCGAGGCCGACCAGGGCGACTGGCCTGACCTGCTCAGCACGGCCGAAAAGAGTGAACTCGCCCAGCTCCGGAAGGAAAACGCGGAGTTGACAAGGGCGGGCGAACGAGATCCTGAAAGCCGCCTCGGTGTTTTTCGCGAAGGAGCTCGACCAGCCCCGCACGAAGCCGACGCGGTGATCAACCATCTCCGCGACGACTTCGGGGCCGAGCCGCCGGCCTGTCGGGAACTGGGCCTGTCGGTCTCGGCATACAACGCCCGCCGCAGGCGGCCGAAGTCCGCCCGGCGTCTGCGCGACGAGCAACTGTTGGCCAAGATCCGTGCAGCTCACGCCACGTCCGGCGAGACCTATGGCGCCCGCAGGATCCACCGCCAGCTGCGGCGCGAAGGAGTCACCGCGGCCAGCTGCACCATCGAACGCCTCATGCGCGAGGACGGCCTGGAGGGCGTCATCCGCGGCCGGCGACGTCGGACCACGGTGCCCGAGCCGACCGCCCCGCGCCCGCCAGACCTGGTCAACCGGCTCTTCACCGCGACCCGGCCGAACCAGCTCTGGGTAGCCGACCTGACCTATGTCCGGACCTGGTCCGGCTGGGTCTATGTCGCGTTCGTCCTGGACGTGTACTCACGCACGATCGTGGGATGGCAGCTCGCGACCCACATGCGCACCGATCTCCCGCTGGACGCCCTGGAGATGGCGCTGTGGCGCCAGGGCATCAAGAAGGGATCGGGCCTGATTCACCACAGTGATCGCGGCAGCCAATACGTTTCGATCCGCTACAGCGAACGGCTGATGGACGTCGGCGCGGCCGCGTCGGTGGGCTCCGTCGCGGACTCGTACGACAACGCGATGGCCGAGGCACTCAACGGCACCTTCAAGGCCGAACTGATTGAACACCAAGGCCCCTGGCAGGACACTGACCAGGTCGAACGCGCCGTCGTGCGGTGGGTCGGCTGGTACAACACCGAGCGCCTGCACTCCGCACTCGACTACCTCCCACCCGAGGAGTTCGAGGCGGCCTACTACCGTTCTTTGGTCACTCCGAAAGCCGCCTGAAACACACAAGATCGGCCGCTACGAAACTCGGGGCAGCTCACTCCGACATGTCATGACGGTAGAACTGCCCCAACTGTTCGATAACGGGACGCAGTTCGCTGTCCGCTGGCCAGAGAGTGACCGGCATCGTGTCATCGGTCGAGCGCATTCAGGGATTCTCGCACCGATACACAACATGGATCCACGGGGCGACGAGAGCCATATGCGACAGCGTCGGCCGTCGAGCATCCGTCCGGCCTCTGCACCGCGACGGTTTAAGGACGGGTTCTAACAGTCGTCTCAGGTTCGCTCGGTAGGAAGCAGGCATCCAGATAAGCGATGCAACCCGTATGTAGGAGGCTAGTGATGGCAGTCGACGCAGCGCCGTCAGGGAAAGCGCCGCCCGGGCGGTTGAGGTTCGGGGCGGCCACCATGGTGCTGGCGACGGCGTTCGCTGTCGTCGCCTGCGGGTCGGACGCCGACAACAGTGCGGCGCCCGCCGCGACCGGATCGCACGGCGCGCATGCGAGCGGGTCGTCGGCTCCACCGCAGCCGCTGCGCGCCGGCGAGCGGTTCGTCGACCTGAAGATGGCCGAGGCATACACGCCCGCGCCGCCGGAGGGCGGCACGGACGAGTACCGGTGCCAGGTGATCGATCCGGGCCTGACCAAGGCGGCGTTCCTGACCGGGACCCAGTTCACGCCGGAGAACGTCGCCATCGCACACCACGCCATCGTGTACGCGGTGCCGCCGGGCGGCGCTGCCGCGGTGCGCGAGCAGGACGCGAAGACCCCCGGCCTCGGCTGGCAGTGTTTCGGCGGGACCGGCGTGGCCGGCGCCGAGGTCGAAGAGGGGGACGCGGCGTGGGTGGACACTTGGGCGCCGGGCGCCACGGAGACGCTGCTCGACCAGGACGCCGGCTACAAGCTGGAGCCGGGCAGCCTGCTCGTCCTCCAGATCCACTACAACCTGCTCGCGACCGACGGCAAGCCGGCCGGGTCGGACCGCTCGGCGGTGCGGCTGCGGCTGACGGACGGCACGCCGCAGACCCGGGAACTCGAGACGTGGTCGCTCGACGCGCCGACCGACCTGCCCTGCGCCGCCGACGAGTCGGGTCCGCTCTGTGACCGGGCGGCCTCGATCGCGGACGTGACGAAGCGGTTCGGGCCGGATGTCGGCGAGATGGCGGACCGTCAGGTGGAGGAGTGCAACCAGGGCGGCGCGCCGAAGCCCGGTGACACCCAGACCTGCGACCACAAGGTGGAGGCGCCGATGACGCTGTTCGCCGGTTTCGGCCACATGCACATGCTCGGGCGGGCCATAAAGGTCGAACTCAACCCAGGCACGCCGAAGGCCAAGGTCGTGCTGGACGTGCCGCAGTTCGACTTCGACAACCAGCGGCTGATGAAGCTGCGGTCGCCGGTGGAGATCGGCCCGGGAGACACCCTGCGGGTGACGTGCACGCACGACGCGGGGCTGCGCAAACGCCTGCCGCAGCTGAGCAAGCTGCCGCCGCGCTACGTGGTGTGGGGCGACGGCACCAGCGACGAGATGTGCATTGGCATCATGGCGGTCTCCCCCCGCAAGTCCTGACGAGGCGTCGAACGTGTGTGAGCTCACTGAGGTCAACAAGCCGAAAAACAGCTCTGAGCTCACACACGTCCGCACTGAACTCACACCCGTGCGGCGTCGTGGCGGTCGGACGGGCGGTGACCCGGCTGACCCGGCAGCGGAGCGGTCGGTCACCTGCTCGGACGCTCCATGAAGGTCGAGGTCAATCCCGGCCCCACCGATGCCCACACCATTCTCGACGTGCCGTCGTTCAACTTCGACGACCAGCAATACGAGCAGTTGGGCACTCCCTTCGTCCTCAGGCCGGAGACAACCTCCGGGTCACCTGCACCCACGACGCCGGGCTGCGCAAACTCCTGCCGCAGCTGAAAAGACTCCCGCTGCGATACGTCGTGTGGGGTGACGGCCCCAGCGACGAAATGTGCACCGGGATTCTCGTCGCCACACCTGCGACATGAAAGGCGACTTCTCTTGTCCCCCACGCCCTCCCCCGGCGAAACAACGCCACGGGCCGATGCGCCACTACGGACGCCGATCTGGGCACTCCTGCCGCTACGCGTCTTCCTCGGCGGCACATTCCTCTATGCAGGCCTCTCCAAAATCCTCGACACCCACTACCTGGACCACACCTCACCCCTCGGCGTCCACGCTCAGATGCTGCACGCCGCGACAACCTCCCCGATCGGCCCGCTGGTGTCATTCGCGGCCGAACACCCGACCGTCACCGGCCTGGTTATCGCCTTCGGCGAGGTCGCTGTCGGGCTGGGTACTCTGCTCGGGCTGTTCACCGACATCGCCGCACTCGGCGGGTTTCTCCTCGCGCTGAGCTTCTTCCTCACCGTGAGCTGGACGACCCGCCCGTACTACTTCGGCGCCGACATCGTCTTCGCAGCCGCCTGGACCCCGCTGCTGGTTGCTGGCGACGCAGGCCTGTTCTCCACGACGGCCCGCCTGCGCGCCGCGATACGTCGTCGTCGCCAGCCGAACTCCACCCCAGACGACGTCAAGCGACGCATTTTGCTCTGGGGCGGCCTGATCACCGCGACGACCGCTGCCCTCGGCGGCGGCGTCATCGCCCTTACCCGTCGCACCACCACCAACCCGAAACCAAGCCAGCCAACAGACCCAGGAACGAACTCCCCGACAGTGATCGCTGCGGTCTCTGCCGTCGCCGTCGGTTCGTCGACAAGATTCACCACACCGAACGGTTCCGCCGCATACCTGTTACGCCCCTCGACCGACACCTTCATGGCATTCCTCGCCACCTGCACACACCAGGGCTGCCCCATCACGCCCACAGGCTCCGGCTTCCGCTGCCCATGCCACGGCTCCACTTTCGACGGCAACGGCCAAGTCACCGGCGGGCCGGCAACAAAACCCCTGATCAACGTGCCAGTGCAAGTCGTCGACGGGCAGGTCACCACCGCATAACCGGACCCAAGCCCGGTGTCAAGCGACCCAAAGGGATGGCGCCGGAAATACCGTCGAAGTTGAGCGATGGCCGCGGCCGCGAGACCGACAAGTCCGGAGTCCGGCTGCGCCTCACCGACGGCACCGTCGCCACCAAACCGCTGGCAACACTGGTGGTGCAGGCTCCGATCGAACTACCTTGCGCCACGACGAATCCGGCCCGCTGTGCGACCGGGCCGCTGCCGTCGCCGATGTCGCCAAACGCTTCGGCGCCGAGGTCGCCGAACCGAAGGCCAGCTGCTGCAACAGTGCAGCAACGGCAAACCCATTCCCGGCAACACCCAAACCTGCGACGACCCGGTACCGCAGCCCGTGAAGGTGTACGCGGGGCTGGGACACATGCACGCGGAGCGGATCGGCCCGGAGCGGTGCGGCTCGGAACTACGGTCGCGCCCCCGGCGGACGCGCGAGATGAAGCGCTGAATCGGCCGGGTGAGTCTCAGGTCGTAGGCGAGGATGACGGCCTGGATCCGGTCCCGTGCGCCGATCTTGGCGAGGACCCGCCCGACGTGGGTCTTCACCGTCGACTCCGACAGCGTGAACCGTTGCGCGATCTCGCCGTTGGTGAGGCCGTGGCCGATGGCGACGAGGATCTCGCGCTCGCGGCCGGTCAGGGAGTCCAGCCGGGGATCCTCCCGCACAGGCCCGCAGAGGTCATCGCCGAGCCGGTCGGCGAACGCGTCGAGCAGCCGCCGAGTCAGCGCCGGCGCGATCACCGCGTCCCCGGCGGCCCGGATGCCAGCGAGCAGCTCCTCCGGGCGGATGTCCTTCAGCAGGAAACCGCTCGCCCCGGCCCGCAGCGCGGCGAGCGCGTACTGGTGCTCGCCCGGCGCACGACGGGGGGTTCGCCGCTTGGTTCATCGCCTGATGAGGAAGACCTAGGGTCTGTCCTCCATGGATGACTCATGGAGCATGGTTCACGCGAAATCGCCTCGCTGAGCGCAAGTGCGGCATGTTCGCCCACCGCCGACGTCACCGGGTCCCGCACGCCGGAAAAGCTCGGAGGAACGAAGGCGTTGGCGCTGTTGTCGTGATCGTCATGGCACGAGGTATCTGGTCGCAGAAGGTTCGCTCCGCCCGCTGACGGCGGCGCCTTCTCCCTGTTGAATCAGCGCTCGCGGTCCCGGTTCCCGCTGGGCGGCCACTTGTTGCTGCCCGGCTCGAGTGCGAGCTGCGGAGCATCCGTTGAACCTCAATCCGACCTCCGAATCCATGTCCTTGCCCGTTGAGGCGGGCGGTAGTGCGCACATCCGTGCCGAGGGCGTCACCGTTGCCCGCGGGTTGCGGCGTGTCCTGAACGATGTCTCGGTCACCGTCTCCGCCCGGTCACGGGTCGCCGTCGTCGGCGAGAACGGCCGTGGCAAGACGACTTTGCTGCATGTCCTCGCCGGACTAATCACGCCCGACGAGGGCAGCGTGCGCCGCTCCGGCACGGCCGCTGTGGCCCGCCAGGAGCTGTCCGCGCAAGGCGGTGTGACCGTGGGGACTGTGACGTCGCAGGCGCTGGCCGCGTCGCTCGCGGCTCTCGCCGCGCTGGACGAGGCGACCTTGGCCATGTCGGACGGCGATCCCGCTGCCGGCGACTGTTACGCCGCCGCGTTGGACGCCGCCACCCGGCTCGACGCGTGGGATGCCGAACGCCGCGTCGGTGTCGCCCTGGAAGCCCTCGGTGCCTGCAGCGAACGCGACCGCCTGCTGTCGACGCTGTCGGTCGGACAGCGCTACCGCGTCCGGCTGGCGTGCCTGCTCGGCGCGCGGCACGACGTCCTGCTGCTCGACGAGCCCACCAACCACCTGGACGCGGACGGGCTGGACTTCCTCACCCGCAGGCTGCGCGAGCACGACGGCGGCCTCGCCGTCGTGAGCCACGACCGGGCGCTGCTGCGCGATGTGACGGACCGGTTCCTCGACCTGGATCCGACCCGCGACGGGAGGCCGCGCCTGTACGCCGGCGGCTATGACGCCTGGCAGGACGCCCGGCGGCGTGAGCGTGCGCGCTGGGAGCAGGACCACGAGGAACAGCTGGCCGGGCACCGGCGGCTGACGGAGGCGGTGTCGCAGGCCCGCGACCGGCTTTTCACCGGTTGGCGGCTGGTCGAGGGGGCCGGCAGGTATCGGCGCGCCTCCGGTGTACCGGGTGTCGTGCGGTGGCTGTACCGGCGGCAGGTAGCGCTTCGGGCGTACCGGGTCGACGTACCGGTGCCGCCGTCGCCGCTCAGGTGGCCGGACCTGGGTGTCGGCCCGGGTGCGC
This sequence comes from Streptomyces sp. NPDC050211, assembly GCF_040656035.1. Taxonomy (NCBI): domain Bacteria; kingdom Bacillati; phylum Actinomycetota; class Actinomycetes; order Kitasatosporales; family Streptomycetaceae; genus Streptomyces; species Streptomyces sp. NPDC050211. Next base: position 12,912 of record NZ_JBFALC010000103.1, on the reverse strand, counting down.
CGCAGCTGCGGGCGTACGGTATCGCGGTCGAAGGCCGGGTGGCCGGTCAGGTCGGCCTCACCCTCGACGGCGGTGACCGGCTGCTCGTCACCGGACCGGGCGGTGCCGGGAAGTCCACGCTGCTGGCGGTGCTGGCCGGTTCGCTCGGGCCCACCGGCGGGCACGTGTGGTCGGCGGACGGCGCACGGATCGTCCGGGTCGGCCAGGAGAGCGCCCAGCAGGACCCGGGACTCACGGCCCGTTAGGTGCAGGCCCGGCATGTGGGGCGGTTGGTGGCCTGCGGGGTGCTTCGCGAATCCGGCGCTGTCCTGCTCGGGGCTGTGGGTCTGCTGGGCTGGGAGGCGATGCGCGCACGGGTGGGGCGGATGTCGCAGGGGCTGCGGCGGCGCCTGGTGCTGGCGTTGGCGGTGGCCGGGCGGTCCGGGCTGGTCCTGCTCGATGAACCGGAGCCAACGACCTGTCGCCGGCGCTGGTTGACGGACTCATCGACGGGATCTGTCACACGAGTGCCGTCGTCGTCGTGGCCTCGCGCGACCGCCGGTTGCTGCGTGGCCTCGCCGAGTGGCCGTGTCTGGAGGTGGGGGGACTTCCGGCAGGTGCGGCTGGAACACGGTGAGCGAGTGGGCGTTCGCGTTGGTGGACTTCCGTGGTGGGGCGGTGGGATGGGTGCGTGCGGTGTCCCGGTCGGGCTCGTGCAGGTGCGGTGGCGGGCTGGGCGGCCGGGGCCGGCCCACCATCGCGGAATCGGTGCTTCCTGGACCCGCCCGGGGATCGTGTCCCGGCGCGCCCGCTCTGGTGTGGTACTGCGACGTGTTGCGTTGAGCGCGGCGGTGACGGGTGCTGTGGCCTGCGGCGTGAGCGGTGGGGTCGGGGCGTTGGCTCAGGGGTGTGGTGTGGTGGCGCGGATGCCGGCGAGTACGACGGCGACGATGCGTTCGGCGTCGGTGCGGGTGAAGGGGCGTATGCCGCGGTTGATGATGAGGTGCACCGGGCCGGAGATCATCTCGCCGAGGAAGGAGCTGTCGATGGGGGGGAGTTCGCCTCGGTCGACGGCGGTGTCCACCCGTTGCTGCAGGGCGGCCACGCGCTGGTCGAGGATCTGGGTGAGCGCCTGGACGGTGGAGTGGTGGCGGGCGGGCTGGATGGCTTGTTCGAGGGTTTGGCCGAAAGGTGTTTGCAGGCCGCCGGCGAGGGCGAGCAGGAAGTCCACCAGGTCGCGGTGGATGTCGCCGGTGTCGGCGATTGAGGCGAGGTCCTCGGCGTAGCGCAGGAGGGCTTGGACCACCAGTTCCTCGCGGTCGGGCCAGTTGCGGTAGACGCTGGTCTTGTGCACGCCGGCGAACTCGGCGACCTCCTCGTAGCGGAAGCCCGCGATGCCGTCGCGTGCCACGAGTTCGACGGTCGCGTCGAGGATCTGCGCTCGCACGCGGGCGTTGCGGCCGCCGGGGCGCCGGGCGGGCGGCCGGTCGGCGGTCCCGTTGGCCATGGCCGCGCTCACCTCCTGTTCCGGCTGGGGTGCCGATTGTCGCCAGGTGGGGCGTTGCGGTGCAAGCCGGTGGGACGTAGGCTCGCTAAAAGCGACAGTTTGTTTCTTTAGTCGTTGGGCTGGCACGTCAGCGGCCTGCCCGCCGACTGCACCGCTGCGCGCATTCGCCTGCCCGGCCGGCGAGCAGCAAGCCGGTCCGATCGCCCACCCACCTCAGCACAGCCTGGAGCGCACCCACGTGAACATCCTTGTCTTGGGAGCCGGTATCGCCGGGCTCGCCAGCGCACGTGAGCTCGGCACCCGCGGCCACGACGTCACCGTCGTCGAGTACGGCCGTCACCTTCGGCTCACGGGCACACCCATCGACATCCGCGGGGATGCGATCGAGACCGTGGACCGGATGGGACTGCTGGCGAAGATCCAGCAGCATCGGGTGCGGATGTCCGAGCTCACCCAGTTCGTCGACAGCGACGGCGAGCCGGTGGCCCGGGTCCCGATGGCCGAGATCAGCGACTCCGGCGACGACATCGAGCTGCTGCGTGAAGACCTCGTGCGGATCCTCGCCGACGCCCTCCCGGACACCGCCGAGATCCGCTTCGGCGACTCGATCGAGACACTGACCGACGGCGGCAGCGGTGTCGACGGCGGTGTCGATGTGCGTTTCGTGTCGGGCCGCACCGGGCGGTATGACCTGGTGCTGGGTGCCGACGGTCAGCATTCCGTGGTGCGCAGGCTGGTGTTCGGGCCGGAGGAGGCCTGCCTGCGGCATCTCGGTGTCTACTTCGCGCTGGCCGAGTACCCCGGCGAGGCGCGGGCCGAGGGCGCCGACCCGTTACACAACTCGATCTACAACGTGCCCGGCCGCATGGCGGGCCTGTTCCGGTACAAGGGGAAGGCGGTTGCGGTCTTCCAGTTCCGCTCGGAACGGATCGAGTTCGACCACCACGACCTTCACGCCCAGAAGAAGATCCTCCTCGACGCTTTCGCGGGCTACCGGTCGTGGCGGATCCCGGAGTTGCTCGATGTGGCGGTTGCCGATCCGGGCTTCTTCTTCACCGCCGCGAGCCAGATCCACCTGCCTTCCTGGCACCGTGGCCGGGTCGTCCTGGTCGGGGACGCCGGGTACAGTCCGGCTTTCCTGTCCGGCCGGGGCACCTCACTCGCGCTCACCGGCGCCCGCTTCCTTGCCGAGGAACTCCAGCGGTGCGGCCGTGACCACGCCGCCGCCTTCGCCCGGTACGAGGCCCGGCAGCGCCCCTATGTCACCTTCGCCCAGGACCGTGTCTACGGCGGTCGCGACCGCATGCTGCCGGCGACGTGGGCTGCGATTGCCGCCCGCAACAAGGCGCTGCGGGCATCGGGCACCGGTGCGCCCTGAACCGGGCGCGATGCGACCGGTATCCGGTTCCCGGGCGGCGTGCGGACAACGCCCAAGGACCTTCTGCACACCGCCCACAAACGGGCGTCCGCACGTTGTGCGGGACCTCACCCCCCATGCGCTGGAGAGATTGCAGAGTGGAAGACACGCTGGAAAAGCCCGCCCCCGCCGCCCTGGAGCGCCGCTGGAGCAGGCGGCTCATCCTCTGGGCGGTGGTTCTCACCCTCGCCAACGTCCTGGCCGACGTGGCCATCGGCTCGCCCATGATGGTCATGCCCCAGTTGCTGGAGCACCTCGGCACCGACCAGGTCGGGTGGCTGAACGCGAGCGCGATGCTGGCCGGGGCCATCTGGTCGCCGCTGCTCGCGAAGAGTTCCGACCTCTTCGGCAGGCGCCGCATCCTCATCTACGCGCTGCTGCTGTCCTGCACCGGAGCGCTGGTCTGCCTGGCCGCCCCTAATGTCTGGATCTTCCTGGTGGGGCGTTTTCTCCAGGGCGCCGCCTTCGCCGCGGTCTTCCTCACGGTGGCCCTGGCACGCCAGATCTGCACCCCGCGGGTGGCGATGGCGCTGGTCGGGCTGGTGACGTCGGGCTCGTCGATCGTCGGGGTCATCGAGCCGTACCTGATGCAGCCGGTCATTGAAGAGCTCGGCTACCGCAGCGTGTTCATCACGGCGGCGCTGCTCGCCGCGGCGGCCGCGCTCTGCGTGCGGGCCTTCATCCCGGAGTCGCCGGTCCGCAGCACGGGCCGCATCGATGTGCGCGGGGCGTTCCTGCTCGGCGGCGGACTCGGCGCGGTGCTCGCCTACATCAGTCTGGGCAGGGACCTCGGATGGCTGTCCGGGGGCATGATCACGCTGCTGGCGGCCGGTGTTGCCGCGTTGGCCGGCTGGGCGTTTATGGCGCTGCGCCTCGACGAGCCCGTCATCGACATCCGGGCCCTGTCCCGCCCGGTCCTGCTGACGCTGCTGGCCCTGGTGCTGGCGGCAGGCTCCTTCCGCAGCCTGCTGCAACTGACGGGCATCGTCGCGCAGGTGCCGCCCGGCCTGGGGCTCGGTTACGGTCTCGGCGACGGAGAGTCGGTCGCGGTGCTGCTCGCCACGCCCAATGCCGGCATCGTGATCGGCGGCACGTGTGCCGGATGGATCGCGGGGCGCTACGGTCCCGCGCTGCCCCTCCTCGGCGGCATCGCCGTCGGGACAGCGGGGACCTTCGCGATGCTGGCGGGCGTATCGGCGCTGCCGGTGGCGATCGCCTGCGGCGCCGTGGTCGGCATGGCCGCCGGCGCGATCGGCGCCTCCGGCTACAACCTGGCGACCAGCTTCGCAGCGCCCGAGCGCCAGGGCACGATCGCCGGTCTGGTGTCGGTCGTGCTCGCTCTGGGCTCGGTCGTCTTCAACATCGCCGGGGGAGAGGTACTCAGAGCGACCCGGACTCCCGTCACTTCTGCGGACGGTGCTCTGGTGAGCACGGCGAGCGGCGTGTACCTGTACGTCGCGATGGCGGGGGTGCTCTTCGTCCTCGCCGCGGTGCCCGCGATCATGCTCGTACGTTACCGGCCCACCGCGCCGGCCGTGCCCGGGGCATCGCAGCGTCCGGGTGCGCCTGCGGCCGGCCGGTAGTCCGCGGGCCCGGCCGGTTGGGGGAGCGGTGCGCGCTGTCACCGCTGCCACTGGTTGAACCCTTCGTGGCGGACGGCCGGTTTCCGTCGTAGCGGGGCTCGCTGGGCTGCTTGATGCGGGCGCGATGCCGGCAGTGTCGCCGAGTTCATCTGCAGCCACGGCGATGCGAACTGATCGCCTGCCTGGGGGAGTTGGGCTGCGGTAGCGCGGTGTGCGTGGGCTACGTGCAAGGCCGGTGGCACGAGCACTTGGGGCCGCATCCGCAGCCTTCCCTATCGCCCGTCTCCCGCCCCGCCGCCTCGGGGAGGCCGGCCGGAACGGAGCAGCAGGCCTCGCCCCGCCATGCCTGGCGTCCTTCCTTGACCGCGATGGCGGCGATGATCAGGGCGGCGGCCGGGTCGGCCCAGGACCAGCCGAGGAGGGAGTTGGCGAGCAGGCCGGCGAGCAGGACCGCGGAGAGGTAGGTGCACAGCAGGGTCTGTTTGGAGTCCGCCACGGCCGAGGCCGAGCCGAGTTCACGGCCGGCCGTGCGCTGGGCTGCGGACAGGAACGGCATCACCGCGAGGGACAGCGCGGCGAGCACGATGCCCGGGGTGGAGTGCGCGGCCTCACGGGCGGCGGTCAGGGCGCGGACGGAGTCGGCGGTGACGTAGGCGGCGAGCGCGAAGAAGGAGACGGCGATGATCCGCAGGGTGGTCTTCTCGCGCGCCTCGCGGACGTGGTGCTCGCGGGCGGAGAACTGCCAGGCGACGGCCGCGGCCGAACAGACCTCGATGACGGAATCCAGGCCGAAGCCGATCAGGGCGGTGGAGGAAGCGATCGTACCCGCGATGATCGCGACGAACGCCTCGACGATGTTGTAGGTGATGGTGGCGGCGACCAGGAGCCGTATACGCCGGGCGAGTTGGGTGCGGCGCTGCGGGGCGGGGCCGACGGATATCTGCACCGCCATCAGCAGCAGTCCTTCTCGTCGGCGTCCGGGCAGGTCCGGTCGGCCTCGACGGCCACGACGGCGCCGCGCAGGTCGTCCAGGGCATGTCCGAGGCGGGCGTCGGCCAGCTCGTAGCGGACGCGCCGGCCGACGGGGACGGCGACGACGATGCCGCAGTCGCGCAGGCACGCGAGATGGTTCGACAGCCGGGTGCGGGAGATTGCCAGGCGCTCGGCGAGATCGGCCGGATGGGCGGGCGCCTCACGCAGGGCGAGCAGGATGCGGCAGCGGATCGGGTCGGCGAGCGCGCGGCCGAAGCGGGCCAGCGCGTCGATGTCGGAGGCGAGGGTCAGCACACGGATAACGGTACACAGATTTCTGGATTCAGGGAATCCTGTATCCAGGGCTTCCGGGGAGTGAACCCGCCAGGGAGTGCGGGGCGGCCGGCGGGGAGGGCGTTCGGTGAGCCCTGGCACGCCCCCTTGGGCCTGCAACGGACGCGCCAGTGATGGTGTCGGTGAGAAGCGGCTCTGGCTCCACGTGTGTGGTGCGGTCGCTTTCCGTTGTTGCGGAGCGGTCGGGCCTGCCGTGGTCTCCCTGGAGGCGTAGGCATCGATGTAGAGGGGATGCGGGTGCTCCTGGAAGTCGGTGTGGAGCCATGGGCGGTAGCGGGGGGGGGCGGCCCGGGACCGGTCCCCGGCCGGCCGTGTCACCCTGACCGCTCTGTCGCGGTGGCAGGGGCAGAGACCGGGGGCGGGGGGTGGAGTGTGATGGCCTGTTGGTGGTTTTTCGCCCTCGGCCTGGCGTTCGCGGCCGGGTTCGCCCTGGGTGGTGGCTGGGCCTGGGGTGTTGCCGCGGTTGGGCTGCTGGCCGCCGTGGGGGTGCTGCGTCGGCACCGGTATCTGCTGGGCTCGGTGCGGGTTCTGCGTGCCCATCGGCGCCGTCACGGCGGCAGCGCCGCGGGCCTGCGGGTCCGCTGGGTGCGGATCGTGGGCATCACGGGGCTCGATGCGCGGCGCCGCCGGCAGTCCGACTGCACGTTCGACGCCATCGACGGGGTGCCGCTGACCGTGCTGGCCCGGCTGGCCCGGCGGTGGCTGGTGGCGGTCGATGACGGCGGCCGTCTGGCTCTGTGGCGCCGCCGGCTGGGCCGCTACCACGAAGCCGCGCGACTGCGCCCGCGCACGCTGCGCATCCAGCACGAGGACCGTGATCTGCTGCGGCAGTCCCGCTCGTTCCTTGCGGAGTGGGCGTACGAGCCGATCCGTGAGTTCTCGCCCTACTCCATGATCGCAGACTTCGTCGGGCAGGCCCTCGATGGTGCCGATCGCGTGCGAGACGTCCTCCGGCGGGTCGTGAGTTTCGGGGTGTGCTGCGGGCCGGCGGCCGTGTTCCGCGGGCCGGGGCGTGGTGATCGGGGCGGGGGTCCTCGGCGTGGTCCGCAGGTGTGTTCCGGCGTGTCCTGTTCGTCGTGTCCTGTTTGTTGCCTGCTCATGCCCGTCGTGCTTGTCGTTCTCGTCGCGGTGGTCGTGGGGTGGTGGTGGGTTGGTCGTGGCTGTGTGCGGGTGGCTGGTGTGGTGTGGGGCGGGGGCTGGGGGGTGTGGTCAGGTGGGGTTGTCGCGTGTGCCGGTGACGGTTGTGGTGAACACGGTGTGGTTTTGCTGTGTGCCGGTGATCCGGGTGCTGGGGCCGTGGGTGGGGTGGGCGGGCAGGGGGGTTGCTTCGATCGATAGCGGGGAGGTGAATTCGGCGTACTGGTGGAAGTGTGCTTTGACGGCCGTGGGGGTGAAGGGCTGGGGGTGGCTGAGTGCGGTGGCCGCCTGGCAGGCGGCTTCCAGCAGGACCATGCCGGGGTAGTGGTCGCCGGCGTGTTCGAAGAGGATGGGGTGGCGCGGGTCGGGGTCGAGGAGCCATGCGCTGGTGTGGCCGGTTGAGGAGAGTACGACGTCGGCGGGGGCTGTCTTGCCGACGGTGGCGGGCGGCAGGGTGTGCTGGGGCTGGGTGCGGGCGCGCGGGGTGGCCGTGGTGGTGGTGGCGCGCAGCCGGCGGTAGGTGGCCTGGGAGATGCAGGTGAAGTGGCCGCCGCCGGCGGCGCACGGCCGGCCGGCGCGGTCGATGGTGATGTTCATGTGGAACTGTGCGAGCCGTTTGCCTCTGCGGACCACGTCGGTGCAGGTGGCTGTCAGGGACAGCTCGCTGGGGCCCGGGCCGGTCACCATGTTGGGGGGGAGGGTGGTCAGATGCAGCTGTGAGAGCAGGAACTGGTGGTCCAGGGGCACGTCGTACTCGGCGTGGGCGAGGAAGAGCCCCGCCTGGCGAATGGTTTCTGCTGCCTGCAGGGCGTCGTGGCGCGCGGGGTCGGTGTGGGTGAAGAACGCATGCCTGCGCGGCCATTCGCCGGTGAGGGCGAACCGGCCCTCGTCGAGTTTTTCGCAGCCGGTCAGGAAGACTTCCGCATGGCTGGCCCGGTGCACGTACTGGCGGGGGACCGTGGTCGTCAGCCGTGGCATGGCGCGCAGGCCTGTCACGGGGGATGCTCCGGGCTCTTGTCGCGGTGTGACCAGAGCTGTCGTACGGGTCGTCGAAGGAGTCACGCGCGCTCTCCGCCTCTCTCCACAGCAGTCGGGCAGATGGGTGGTGGGTGGCTCAGAAGCAATAAGATACGGACTCACCGGTTTTATTTTCAAGCCCCTTTTGGCATGCTGAGGGCGGAGCCCGAGCGCTTCCTGTCCCGGCATAAGCGGTGGCAGGCCTTCCGCTGGGGGAGGCCGGCCCCGGCGTCTGCCGGGCCGGGGAGGGCGTGCTCGCGAGTGAACATACCGCTTGTGCGGTTTTTGTTGGCTGTGTGGTCCGGTTCGTCCGGTCCGCCTTTGTGACCGGAGGGTCAATGCCTCGTCAGCAGCAGTGCCCGTACACCTTCGATCCGTCGGGCCGAGACCTCCATGGCGAGGCCGCCCGGCTGCGGGAGCGGGGCCCGGTCGCCCGGGTGAGTCTGCCGGGCGGGGTGGAGGCGTGGGCGGTGACCGGTCATCAGGAGATCAGGGACCTGCTGACCGACCCGCGGATCTCCAAGGACGCCTACCGGCACTGGCCGGCGTGGATGGGCGGCGAGATCGCGCAGACCTGGCCGCTGGCGATCTGGGTGTCGGTGCAGAACATGGTCACCGCCTACGGGGAGGACCACACACGCCTGCGCAGGCTCGTCGCCGCCGCGTTCACCCCCCGCAGGGTCGCTGCGCTGCGCCCGCGCGTCGAGCAGATCACGCAGGACCTGCTCGACCACCTGGCCCGGCTGCCGCAGGGGAAGCCGGTGGACCTGCGGCAGGAGTACGCCCACCCGCTGCCCGCGCAGGTGCTCGCCGAGCTGTTCGGGATCCCCGAGGAGCACCGCGGGCGGCTGCGCCGGATCATCGCGGGTTTCTTCGACACCTCCGTCTCGCTGGAGCAGGCCCGCCGCAACGGCGTCGACCTGTATGTGACGATGAATGAGCTGCTGGCCCTCAAGCGCGGCGCGCCCGGTGAGGACCTGACCAGCGCGCTGATCGCGGTACGGGACGAGGACGGCGCCAGGCTGGGTGAGAAGGAGCTGGTCGACAACCTGATCCTGCTGTACACGGCGGGGTACGAGACCACCGTGAACCTGCTCGACCACGCCATCGCCCTGCTGCTGGCCTCGCCCGGGCAGCTGGCGCTCGTGCGGTCCGGGCGGGCGGGCTGGGAGGACGCCGTCGAGGAGACGCTGCGGGTGCAGGCGCCGGGGGCGAACGGGATCCTGCGCTATGCGGTGGCGGACGTTCAGGTGGGCGGGGTGGTGATCCCCAAGGGTGACCCGTTGGTGATCTCCTACGTCGCCGCGGGGCGTGACCCTTTGGTGCACGGAGAGCGGGCCGGCCTGTTCGACGTGACGCGGGACAGCCGCCGCAGCCATCTCTCCTTCGGCCACGGCCCGCACTTCTGCCTCGGTGCCGCGCTGGCCCGGCTGGAGGCGACGGTCGCGCTGAGCGGCCTGTTCACCCGGTTCCCCGCCCTGGACCTCGCCGTGCCGTACCAGGAGCTGCGCCCGCTTGAGTCGTTCATCTCCAACGGGCACCGTGAGCTGCCCGTCGTGCTCGGACCGGCGGCCGCCGCGGGGCAGCAGCCGCCCGTCACGCCCCCCCGGCCCTAGCGGCCGCGCGCAGCAGGGGGCGGTACCACGCAAGGTGGGCGGCGAAGCCGTCGGCGGGGGCCTGGCCCGGATCGCAGCCCAGCTCCCGCCAGATGCGGTCGCTGCGAAACCAGTGGTCCGCGCCGAGCATCTCGAGGTGGTGCAGGGCCAGGGGGATGCCGCCGGCCAGCTCTCTGGCCCGCTCGAGCGGCAGCAGGTCCGCCTCGGGCAGGTCCAGGTGCGCCGTCACCAGGGCGATCAGCGCCGCAGCCGGTACCGGACGCGGGTGGTTGACGTGGAAGGCGCCGGGCAGGTCCCCCTCCTGGACCGCGATCGTGACGGCGGCCTTCGCCAGGACGCCGACGTCGACGGCGGAGTGCACCGACGCGCACGCCACGCCCGCGCCCAACAGCCGTACGAGCCCGGCCAGTTGGGGCAGAACCCACCGGTCGCCCGTGCCGTAGACGAGGTGAGGGCGCAGCACGGTGCCGCCGGCGGCCAGCACATGCCGTTCGGCCGCCACGCGGGTGCGGCTGGTCGCGGACGCGGGGGCCGGCTGAAGGTCGGGCCCGGCCCCGCGGAACGGGCCGCGGCCGTAGACCGCGGCGGTGCTGACGTACACCACGCGGCGCACCCGGCAGCGCAGCGCCTCGGCGACCAGCGCCCGGGTGCCCAGGTCGTTGACCGTGTGCAGGCTCTGCTCGGTTCCGCCCACGCGGGACGCGCAGTGCACGACGGCGTCGATCCCCTCGCACAGGCCCGTCAGCGACGCGGGGTCGGTGAGGTCCGCGCGGACGGCCTCGATCCGTTCGCCGGTGAACGCCTGCGGGCCGCGGTGTACCAGCCGAACCCGCGCGCCCGGTTTAGTAAGGGCGGCGCGGACCACATGGCGGCCGATGAAGCCGCTTGCGCCGGTGACCAGCACGTTCTTCAGCATGCGAGAGCTCCTTGAGGTCCCGGGCAGGTGTGAAGGGACGGCGAAATATGCGAAGTGCGGCGCACGGTGACTTGTGAAAATACGGACTGACTGGTTTTGTTTTTCTGTGGGGGTGGGCACCGATCCTGTGCCGAACCCACGCACCAACCAGGGAGGCCTCATGGCACGGCAGGAGCGTGCGATCCGCACGAGACTGGCGATCTTGACGGCGGCGGCTTCGGTCTTCGACGAGTACGGCTACGAGCGCGCCACCATCGGCGAGATCCTGGCCAGAGCGGGCGTGACCAAAGGGGCGCTGTATTTCCACTTCGCCTCCAAGGCGGCCCTGGCGGAGGGCGTGCTCAACGAGCAGTTCACCGCGGTCTCGGTTCAGCACAGCCCCTGCAAGCTGCAGGAGCTGGTGGACACGGGACTGACGGTGGCCTACCGCATGCGGCGCGATCCTTTGGTGAGCGCGGTGGCGAGACTGAGCCTGGAGCAGGATGTGCGGGCCCAGTTCGGGACCTCGGCGATCACCCAGTGGATCGACGCCAGCGGCTATCTGCTGGGTGAGGCCAAGAAGCAGGGTGAGCTGCTTCCGCACATCGTGCCGGCCGAGACCGCCTGGATGTTCTCGGCGGCGTGGACCGGTGTGCAGGTCTATTCGCAGATCCTGTCGCAGCGCGAGGACCTCGAGGCGCGCGTGGTGTCGCTCTTCGAGCACCTGCTGCCCGGCATCGCGGTCCCGGCCGTCCTGGCGAACCTCGTCATCACCACCGAGCGGGCCAGGGAGCTCGGTGCCCGCAGTGACGAGCTGCGGGCGCAGGAGGCGCTGGCCGAGGAAGCGGTGGCGGCGGCGGGCTGAGCCGGCCCGCGCCGCGCGCCACCAGAGCTAGGCGGGCGCGCTCCGGTCACCGGGCTCTCGTGCGGCAGGCGGAAAAGGCCTGCCCCGGCCCGCGGCGCAGCGCGGCCCGGGCCGTCACCCGGGGGGAGCGGGCACGGTCGCCAGGCAGCGGAAGGCGAGCTCTCCGTTCTGGTGGCCCGTCACGAGCACGGACTGCCCGGGGGCCGTGCCGGCGGTGGGGATGCGGCACGTCTCGATCACACAGGGACTGCTCAGCTCGGTGTAGCGCCTGAACTCACTGGTGATCTCCAGGGGCATGCAGGAGGGCCCCAGCGTCGCGACCGTGGCCTGGCGGGCGGCTTCGAGCAGCATCATGCCCGGCACATGGTCGAGCGGGTGGTCGAAGAGCGCCGGGTGTGCGGTGTCCACGCGCAGCTGCCAGCGGCCGGGTTTTCCGGTGGGGGACAGGACGACATCCGTGGGCGAGATGCGTCCGACGGTCTGCGGGGGCACCGGGGCCGTCAGTGCCATCACCCGGGGCCGGCCGTCCCCGGGCAGGTGGGGGGCGCGCAGCCGCCGGTAGACTGGCGGGGTGACACAGGTGAACGATCCGCCGCCGGTTGCCGCGAGCCGGCCCTCCCGGCGGATCTCCACCGTGACACTGAGCCCCGTCAGGGTCTCGCCGCGCCGCTTCGCCTCAAGGACGACGACGTCGAGTTCGAGCGCGGCGGGTGTCCAGCCGACGCCGAAGTGCTCGCCGCGGGCGCTCACGCGGATGTCCCCCACCAGGAACTGCTGGTCGAGGGGGACGCCGTACTCGGTGTGCGCCAGCAGGATCCCGGCCTGACGGATCGTTTCAGCAGCGATGAGCGGGCTGTAGCGGTCCTCCATGGTGAAGAAGCTGTGCCCGCGCGGCCACTGGGCGGACACGGTGAAGCGGTCGTCGCCCGTCCGGTCCCAGTCGGTGAGCATGACCTCGGCCACGCCGGCGCGGTGGACGAACTCCTTGGGGACGGTGGTGGTCAGGGACGGGTGGCGCAAGACGCCGGTGCCGGGCGCCGCGGCGCCCCTGCCGGGCGGCGCGCTGGGTATGTGGCGTTCGATGCGGAACGTGCTCGCAGACATGTCTGTTCCCCCTGAGCCGCGTCGGTGTGAAGTGAACGGGCGGGCCGTGTGCCCTGGAAACGAGAAGATACATACCAACCGGTTTAATTTCTAGCGGTACGGCCGACTCCGGTGGCGCGGGATGGGGAGCGCCCTGTTCCAGATGGCGGGCCGGGTTCCGCTTCTGCCCGCACCGGCCGCCCGGCCTGGTGGTTTCTCCGCTGCCCGCCAGGGCGCCTGCGGGCCGGCGGGTGAGCCGGCCCGCAGGCGGAGGGGGCCTTGGGGGTGCGGCGTGCGCCGGCGTCTCGAGCGCGGCCACAGCGGTTCTCGAGCGGCCTCGCCGACCGTGTTCCCCAAGGTCCGGCAGGAGGGGGGAGGGGTCGCATGAACAGCAAAGAAGCCCTGTTCCGCGTGGAACGCGGCCAGGCGGACGCGGCGGAGCTGGCCGCGGTCGCCACGGTGCTGCTCGCGCTGCTGGCGCGCCGCC
>NZ_JBFALC010000102.1:0-23172 GCF_040656035.1 Streptomyces sp. NPDC050211 | reverse complement strand
AACAGGACCCTCAGCAAGTCCTATCGTTGCAGGTCAAGGGCACTTTCCGTGTTTCTGATCAGCGCTTGGACAGCCCACCTCGTGAAAGCGCGAGGCTAGCCAGCAGGGGGGCACGGTGCCCAGTACGAAGAAGATCGGCAACGCCAGCGTCCAGCGGTACGAGCAGATCGTGGAGAAGCTGCGCGATGACGTCGCAAAGTTGTCGAACCCACAACCCCAGCACCCAACTCTCCGCACTCCGCGGTGACCCGCGCCTTCGCTGGGAGCCAAGGATCTGACGGACCCGTAGGGCGACTTCTCGTGGTCCCAGCGGTAGCGGCAGTCGAGCTCAACAAGGTCGCGGCTGTAAACCAGAGGCGGTCTGGTCCGCCGCCTTGCCCGTACTCCGGTGTTCGCGGCGGCCGTTCCCTTGTGGGTCAAACGACCGGCACACTCAGCGGCCGAGCCGGGCTACTGTGCCCGCCGTACGGGGCTGACAGCGGAACGCAGGTGTGGGCGGGTGTGTCGGTGCACTCGGCTTCGAATCTTCCACCGAAGATCCGTAAGTTCATGTACACGACAAATGCACGCCACGCTCGCCCCTGTCAGTTACCTACGAACTGGAGAACCGTGAACAGAAACCGTTTCAAGGTCGGCGCCATCAGTGCCATCACCGGCGTGATCTCGACGCTGCTGGTTGGTTTGACCGCGAGCCCTGCCTCTGCCGCCACCACCCCCGAGTGCAACTGGGGCAGGATCACGACCCTAGACACCCCCAGCGGGCGGTATCTCTACCTGCCTGCGCACACCAGCGGCCTCTACACCTGCTGGATGGCCTACGGAACCCGAGGCGACGAAGTCAGAGCGCTTCAGGCGGCGATCAACTTCTGCTACAACCACATCCCTAATCTTGTGCCCGATGGCATCTACGGGGACGCCACCAAGGCGGCGGTACGCGCTGTTCAGACGCAGCACCGAATCCACGTAGACGGCGAGTACGGCCCCGACACCTACTCCGCCATGAATTTTCCGTTGTATCGGATCGTCGACAATCGGTTCTCCGGCGCCTGCGTCTAGGGGCTGTGCGGAATTCGTCAGCGTTGGGTGACCCAGGCCATAACGTCGGTGTCGATCTGGCCTGGGTCACCCGATGTGGTCTTGGACTCCTCGCTGGTGGAGGGGTTGGCTAGGGCGACTTCTTCCGACCCCACCGAGGCGATTCCAGCAGGCCCCGAAATGTGAAGCCCGCTCCGAGGCGACCTGCATCGGCCCCGCCCGTGACCGGCTCGGAGGGCCAAGTAGGACTGTTTTCAAACCGTCTTCGCTGGCGGCGATCTTCACAGATTGGGGCCGATTCGAGGCGCCTCGGTGGTCCCAAAACGCGTCGCCATAGCCAGCCCCCGCTGGCGCAAGGCGGGCGGTGACGGTTTTACCGCCCGGGAGCCATCGAACAACTGGAGCTGGAGGCCACGTTGCACACTCTGGCTACCCTGCTGGGCCCGCACCTCTACGACGCGGAAGTCGACTGCGACCCAATTCCACCTGACAGCCACCATTTTGCGACGTTCAGGTAGCTTTACCCTTTTGGTCAAACAGATAACTGAATGAGGAGGATCGTGGTAGAGAAAGCTTCCGCCGGAGCATCGGATGTCGTGGTCACCGGACTCGGAGCGGTCACGCCCCTGGGCGCCAACGTCACCTCCAGCTGGCAGGGCATGCTGGAAGGCCGGTCAGGAGCCCGGGTTTTGAACGAACCGTGGGCCCATGAGATGCCGGTGCGGATCGCCGCACCCGCGGCCGTGAACCCCGCGGCAGCCCTCCCGCCCGCTCAGGCGCGCCGGATGGACCGCGTCACGCAGCTGGCGCCGATGGCCGTACACGAAGCCTGGGCGGACGCCGGCCTCGATACCGCTACGGAGCTGGACACCGAGCGGCTCTCGGTCGCGGTCTCCTCCACCATCGGCCTACAGACCATGCTCGCTGCGCATCAGACGCTCCAGACCAAGGGCTGGAAGCACATGTCGCCCTACGCGGTGCCCTCCCTGCTGCCCAACAGCTCGGCGGCGCAGATAGCCATCCAGTACGGCGCCCAAGGCAGTGCCCATGCGCCGGTGAGCGCCTGTGCCTCGGGGGCCGAGGCCATCGGGCTGGCGGCGGACATGATTCGCTTGGGCCGGGCCGACGTCGTGATCGCCGGCGGCGCCGAGGCGCCGATCCACCCGTTCGGCCTGGGCGGGTTCGCCGCCATGCGTGCCCTTTCCCGACGTAACGACGACCCGCAGGGTGCCTCCCGCCCTTTCGCCAAGAGCCGGGACGGTTTCCTGCTCGGCGAGGGCGCGGGCATCGTGATCCTTGAGTCGCAGGCCCATGCCCGCGCCCGCGGTGCCCGGGTCTACGGCCGGATCCTCGGTATCGGAATGTCTGTCGACGGGCACCGCATCGCCCAGCCGCAGCCCGAGGGACTCGGTGCGGCCAAAGCCATCACCCGGGCGCTCGCCGACGCCGGCCTGTCGGTCACCGACATCGCCCATGTCAACGCCCACGCCACCTCCACACCGGCCGGAGACCTCGCCGAAGCCCGCGCCCTACATCGTGTGTGCGGCGCCCACACCGACCAGATCGCCGTCTCGGCTCCCAAGTCCATGATCGGACACCTGCAGAGCGGCTCCGGCCCCGTCGAGGCGATCACCACCCTGCTGGCCCTCTACCACCGCGTCGTGCCCCCGACCCTCAACGCAGAAGAGACCGACGACGCAATCGGCTTGGACATAGTGACCGGATCACCGCGCCAACTTCCTCAAGGACCACTGGCGGCCCTGAGCAACTCTTTCGGCTTCGGCGGCCATAACGCCACCTTGGTCCTCGCTTCCTGAACCGCCTCGCCCGCGGGTGATAGATCTGCCCATGACCAGCAGGTTCACTCCACTCCCACGCTGCCGCTGATGGTCAGGTCGCCCGGCAATCTCACCCACGGGAAGCCGACTGGCCCGCCCCGCCGCCTACACCCCCACCCTGAACCGCACCGGCGACGGCTGGGACCTGCGGCTCTCCCGGTAACGTTGTCGCTGCCGCTCACGCACATTGCCCGGAGCGCTTCAGCGTTCCCGGGCGATGTCGTCTCTGGGGGCCGGACCAGCGCCTATCAACTTCTGTCAGCAACACCGGTTCCCTGATCCGTTCCTACCCGGACCCCCTACTCGGTGGCGCCGCTCAGCAGCGTCTGAAGGTCCTCGTCCGTCATTCCCAAGGCCACCAGGAGTGCGCGGATCTCGCTGACGTGTCCCTGGAGCAGGTCGCACATCTCGATCAGTGCGGGCGTCGAAGGGCAGGACTCGGCCCCATGCAACTGCCTCCTCGCGGCGAGCAGGTGCAGGGTCTTGGCGATGCGCCCGTACTCGGCGAACGCCTGCACGAGCGGTGTGGGGTGGCCCTCGCGGCCGAACATCCGCAGCAGGTCGTAGGCGCGTACCTGGTTGGTGACCAGGGAGCCGGCCACCCGCAGCATGTCCGGCCAGGCGGTGAGCACCTGCTTCACGTTGACCTTGTTGCGGGCCAGCGCCTCTAGCGGCCCGTACCCGCCCGCCGTCTCGGCGCCGGGCATCTGGGCCTTCCAGAACCGCTGGTCTTCGAGGTCTTTGAAGCGCGGGGAGAAGCGGTAGCCGAGCATCTTGAAGATGCCGAACACCATGTCGGAGTAGGAGGCGTTGTCGGTGGCGACCATCTCCGGCTTCACCCCGCCATCCAGATTGAGCAGGGCGTCCAGGATGAACAGGGAGTCGCGCGGGGTGCCGGGCACCACCATCTGCCCGATGCCGATCACCTGGTCGTTAATGGCGTTCAGCCAGGTGATGCCCTTCTTCTTCGCGAAGTACTTGGGGCTCGGGCCGTCGTTGATGGTGCGGACGGGGACGACGAAGCGCAGGCCGTCGACGGAGGCGAGCAGGCCCTTGCCCCAGAACTGCACGATCGGCACCCGGGCCTGGGCCTCGATCAGCGCGGCGTTCGTCGCGGCGATGGTGTCGCCGCGCAGGTAGTACTGGTCGACGTGGACCAGCTGGGCGCGGGTGAGCGCCTCGTAGTTCGGGTTGATGACCGGGGTCATGCCGATGTTGCACGCCTCGCTCACGAGCAGGGCGACGAACGAGTACGGCCAGCCGGGCACGAACTGGTCCGAGGCCCGGCCGCCACGGCCGTAGACGTGACAGAAGAGACGGTCCGGGCTGGTTGGCGCGTCGGGACGGAGCCAGTGGCTCATGTCGACCGCGAGGACCAGGCGTCCGTCGGCGGCCTGCGGCATGGGCAGTCCGGCCAGTACCTGCCGCAGCCTGGGCAGGTCAATGTTCCCGCTGTTCAGCGCGTCGTACATGGCGCCGTGCCCGCGCCGGTGCTCGGCCACCAGTGTCAGGTCTACCGGCGCCATCACCGGACCGTCCGCGCACAGCAACGCATCGGTCAGTTCGAACAGCTCGTCTCCGCGCGAGGTCAGGCAGTCGAACACGTCGTCGCGGAAGCGTGACGCTTCCTCTCGATCAGCTTCCGGCAGCAGACTCATCCTCACGGCCTTCGTCGTGGTCACGTGCACCCTGGTCAGAGCACATGATCAGGCGAAGGCCCTCTCAGTGTTAGGCGAATGCCCAGGTGGGCGTCCAGTTCGAGGCCTATTTCGACACTGGAGCGTAAGGAACAAGCTGAACACATGCGGTGCCAGGGCAGTGCTTGATGTGATCAGGGCATGGGACCGGTGACGTCCTCGGGGTGCCGGACAAGGGCGGCCCTGACGGCAACGACGGAACCGTCCGCACGACCACCCAGTGCGTCGACACTCTGATCGACCTCGACTGGCTGACCACCCAGCTGTCGCGCCACTACAGGATTCGCAAGGCCCTCATCCAGTGCCCGCTGCTGTGGGAGATGCGCAAGTACAACCTCGGCGATCCTGTCGCCGACGACGCGGTCGTGATGTGGTACACGGCCGGTATCTGGGCCTTGCGCGACGACTGCAGCACAGGTCTGGCCCAGATCCAGGCGCGTACCGCCATCGAGGGCAGGAACTACGCCATCAACCAGGGCATCATCTCCGGGACCGTCCTGGACCCGGGGAAGGGCGCCGACATCTGGGCCGTCTGGCAGAAGCTGCACGCGGACGACATCTACAACGTCCAGACCATTCCCGGCGTGCTGCTCTGGGGCGCCGGCACCATCGGCCTGCCCCGCCCCGGGCTGAACATCAGCGAGGACGACAGCAGGCGCATCATGGGCCGCTACAACGGAGAGCCTCCCGCGTCGGACAACTACGGGCAGGCGATGCTCGGGCTGTACCGGGTCTTCGAGAAGTACAACGCGCCGCTGCGCGCATGACCGGGCCCTTCCCGTCCACCACCCAGATCCGCTCGACGAAAGGGCACCACATCATGTCCAACCATGGTGGATCGCTGTCCCGGCGGTCCGTGGTGAGCGCCGGCGCCGGCCTCGTGGCCGCGGCAGGCCTCGGCTTCTCGGCCACCCCCGAGGCCCTGGCCGCGCATGCTCCCACGCCATCGTCGGCAGACGCCTCCGCGAAAGCGGCAAGACGCCGGCTCGACGCCCGCCTGAGAACCGGAGAGAACAGTGCCAACGGCTGGCCCGTCGAGAAGGGCGCCGACATCGGTGGCTCCATCTGGACCCAGGCCGTCGCCGGCAGTACCGTCCGCGTCGCGCTGCGCCTCGGAGACGTATCGACGATCCTCATTCATGTCATACGCCGCTACCACTACGAGATCGACACTCTCGTCCAGGACGAGGTCATCGGCTATCGCACCCCAGGACGGGCGCTCAAGGGCCCCACGACCAATCACGCCTCCGGCACCGCCCTGGCGATCCGTCCCGGCGCCTACCCGCCCGGGGCGACAGGTGGCATGTTCCCTCAACAGCGCGCCATCATCGCCGACATACTCACAGAGTGCGACGGCGTGGTGCGGTGGGGCGGAACCTTCCGCCAGCCGTATGAGGCCCATTTCCAGATAAACCTCGGACCCACCGACCCACGCCTTGCGAAGCTCGCCGAGCGGATCCGCCTCCAGGGTCAAACTCCTGGACACGGGGCGGGAGTTCTGGCACTGGGCCGTTAATACTGAGCGCGTGATCGCGGCGACCGTTCCCCCCCCAGGCTGCCCGGTTGCTCGGCCAGCTCTACTTCTGTCTGCGCAACCGAACACGCTTCGACGAACACACCGCCTTCCCCGCCCAACGACGCTGGTCCTCGCGTACCTGTGCTGCCAGCCCGTGTTCCCGGACCCCGCGGTACCGGCGCCGGATGGCCACCCGGCTTGCCGGCGCCGACGATGTTGCGGCATTGGCGCATCGTCCCCAGAGGCAGCTGCTCAGCCGACCGAGGTCGGGGGCGGCGGTGTCCAACGCTGGTTGCGGGCGGCGTGGGAGCGGACGCCGTACTCGGATTTCAGCTCCTCTGGGATGGCGTACTGCATGACGCGGCCGCGGGTGAGCGCGCCGAGTTCGAAGCGGGTCAGCAGGTGCCCGGCCTTGTCCAGCGCCCACTCGGCCAGCGGGCTGCTGTCCTCGACGGTCTCCAGCAGTCCGAGCAGCACAGGCACGGCCTGGGCCACGGTGTCGAAGGGGCTGCGCGGGATCTCGAGCCACTCGGCGATGGTGGGGCCGACGAGGTAGCGGATGGTGGCCGGGACGATCGGGTCGAGGAGCGTGCCCGGCACTACGTCCTCGTACATGCGCATCAGCTGGGCGTTGAGCCGTACGCCGGCGTCGCTGGGGCCGAGGTTGCGGAGCGCATACAGGTCACCGTAGGCGCGGGCCTCGGTGAGGTCACGGGGGGCCGCCTCCGTGTTGCAGCCGAGCATGGCCCCGATGACACGCCAGGCGTAGTGGTACGCCTCGGCGCCTTCTTGGCTCATGTGCACGCCCATCCGGTCCATGGCGTCCAGGACCAGCAGGGAGAAGGCGATCTGCCCGCCGAGCATGTCCTCCTGGCACAGCGGCACTCCGTCCCGCTCTTCGTCCCAGCGGTCCGAGGCACGCAGGTGGTGGCGGACGGCGGCGTGCAGGAGCCGCACCTTCTGCGCTGCCGGGAGGAACTTGCTACCCGCCTCGAAGGCGTTGGGCTGCATCAGATACGTCACGAACTGCCCGGTCTCCGCCATGCGGCGCGAGGGGTAGTCCATGGAGTGTGTGGACGCCAGGAGCCTGGCGACCCGCGGGATCGCGTAGGTGGCGGGCATGGACATGAAGGACAGGCCGGTGTTGATGTGGGCGGCGTTGTCGATGAAGAACACGCGGGCGCGCTCCATGACATCCCAGTCCACCCAGTCCGGTGGCATCCGCGTGGCTTCCAGGTAGTCGGCCGCTGAGGACGGCATGCCCGGCGGCAACTTCTGGTCCGCCGTGGTGAAGAACCGCATCAGCGTGTTCACGTCGCCGACGTCGCCGGCCGCGAACATCGCCGCGACCGTCTCGTCGGCGAGCGGATCACCTTGGGAACGCAGAGCGTCGAGGGCGGCGTGGGTGTACCGGGGGGAGGGGGCGGCGGAGTCGGCTGCGGGGGCAGAGGGCTGGGATCGAATGCCGGGAGCCTCGGTGGGCTGTGTGTTCGGCGGGGTCATGCTGATGGGTTGGTCCTTTCTCATGCGTGCGTCACTCGCGCTCACGGCTACGGCGCGACGCGGGAGGGCAGGGCAGGGCAGACAGGGCACGCCTCATCACAGCGCGCGGTCGGTCGCTGTGCCCGCGAGGTCGTCGAGGGCGCCGCGCGCCGTCGGCGGCATCGGTGCCAGGTCGAGAGCGGCGCGTGCGGCCGCGATGCGGTCCGTGATCATGGCTTCGATCTCCTGCCGGGCCCCGCAGCGCTCCATGACCTCGCGCAGCCGCTCGCCGCCGGCCTCGTCCAGGTCAGGATCGCCGACGAGTTTGTCGAGCAGCCGCTTGTCGGGGCCCAAGGCCCGGGCTGTGGCGATGGCCAGCAGCGCGGTGGGTTTGGCGCCGCGCACGTCGTCCAGGACGGACTTGCCGGTGAGCGCCGGGTCCCCGAAGGTGCCCAGCACGTCGTCGCGGAGTTGGAACGCCTCGCCGAGAGCCAGCCCGTACGCGGTGAACGCACGCAGCACATCCTCGCGCGCCCCGCCGAGTGTGGCGCCCAGGTGCAGGGGCCGCTCCACGGTGTACTTCGCGGTCTTGTAACGCGCCACCTCCAGTGACTCGGCGACGCAGCGAGCCGTGCTGCCCGTGCGCAGCACCTCGAGGAACTCCCCGGCCACGGTCTCGCGCAGCAACTCCGACCAGAGCGGCACCGTCCTCGCCAGATAGGCGCCGGGCAGGCCGCAGGTTGTGAAGACATGGCCTGCGTATCCCATCAGCAGGTCGCCCAGGAGCATGGCGAGTGCCGCCGGCCGGCCGTGCGGTGAGCCCGGGCCCTGGCTGGAGGCATCCCAGTCCGCCGGGGCCCGCGACGGGGCCGGAGCGCCGCTGGAGGCAAAGGCGACGTGGGCGGTGGGCCGGCCGTGCCGGGTCCTGCTGTTGTCGATGATGTCGTCGTGAGTGACGGCCGCGGCATGCACCAGTTCCATGGCCGCGGCGGCCTGGAGCACGTCCTCGCAGTCCGGCTGCCCGGCGGCCCGCCAGCCCCAGTACAAGAACGTGGCGCGTAGGCGCTTGCCGCACCCCACAGCGCTGCGTAGCTGGCTCACCAGCGGCGCCAGCTCGCCGCTGAGCCCCAGCAGCCGTGCCTCCTCGTCGGCGATGAGACGCTCCAGGTACGCGTCCACGCGCTCCTTGACGCGGCTGCCGTCAGACACTGTTCTCGCTGGTGCGGTCGCTGTGAGGGGTGGCGGTGTCGCGCGTGCTCGCCCGCTGTGCCAAGTCCTCCAGGTAGTTGTCGGGGGACCGCTGGGCGATCCGCTGGGTGGCGAGTCGGCCGCGGGCGCACAGGTCACGCATGCCTTCCTCGACGAGGCTGCCCAGATCTGCCCGGCCCAGCACCTGCTGTGCCCGGCCGGTGCCGTGGCGCAGCTGATCCAGGGCGAGGTCGGCCAGGCCGGCCACGAGATATGTGGCCGCTTGCAGGAGTGCGCCGGGGTCCCGTTCTTGGGACGACCGGCTGCTGCGGTCGGTGGACTGGTCCTCGTGGTGCTGCTGTGGCATCACGAGCCTCCCTTCTCGGATGCGTGGCTCTGCGGAGTCCGCGAAGATGTGGCCAGGGGCCGCCATAACCGGACACCGGCATTGCCTGTGAAGCACCACACTGCGAGACAAAGGGGAGGAAGCGTAAGTCCGGTAGATCGTACGAGATCACCAAACCCCTCGTCCGAGTGAGAATTCGTGGCGTTCCCGCCCGAAGGGCGCTGAACTGGTCGAGAGGTGAGGCGAGTTCACGATCGGTGGTCAAGCGGCTCAGCCTTTACAGCCATACCTGCGCGTGAGGTAGGACAGCCCTTAGGGGCGCACGCATCACATACGCGCTTCGAATTCGCCTGTGTGCGCCCACAGTTCACATCTGCGCGCCGGGACTCCGGGGTCACGTATTCATGTGAAAAAGCAGCCTCAATAGCCGCGACATAACAGCGGCTAACACCATGAGGTGGATTGGCGCTGATTGCTGTGTCCGGAGCGGGAGTTGAGCGTTCGGTCGTGTAGCGCCTCCCATCCGCGTTCACCTGCCCGGACCATCAGGACTATTCGCACCGCGGAGCCGCTGTGGCGGACCGAGCGCTGGGCGCCGGGCGCCCACCCGCTCTTCGAGTCCGGCGACTACGGGCGCACGGTGAACTTGCCGTCACCACGCTTGTGCAGTCAGCCGCGATCGGCCAGCTTGGTCAACTTCCCGCGCAGCGGCTCCAGCTTGCCCCGCTCCCCGGTGTCCAGACCCAACGCCTCACCGACGGCCCGGGTGGCGACCGGCCCGCCGGCCGGCCGCACGGCGGCCAGGATGCGCTGGTAGTCCGTCGGCAGCGCGGACTCGGCCACCCCTGACGCCCCGTCCGGGACCAGCCGCACTGCCCGACCCGCCACCTGTACCACCGGCGACCCGGCCGTTGCCCGCTCGTCAGCGAGCTGCTCGCTCATCCGCTGCCACACCCGCACCGCCACGGCCAGCTCGTCCCGCTCGGCCCGCACCTCGGACAGTTGCTTGAGCAGCTGCTCTTCGAGTTCATCCAGCTCCGCGCGGCGCGCGGTGATCCGCTCATGCACCTCGGGGTCCACCATGCGCCGGAGCGTACGAGCGCAACCCGCGACGGCGGATGAGAAACCGGAAACCCGCACCTGCCAGACGATCTACGCCCCAGACTGCCGCCTTACCGAGCAGCCCCGGCGTCAGGCCGTCCGGATCCGGTCCCGCACCTCCGGCCGCACCTCGAACCCGGCCGCCTTGTACGTGGCGACGCCGCCGACGTTGGAACTCGGCGTGCATACACGTACGCTCGACGAGCCCATCTCCCGCAGCGCGGCCGCCCCGGCCACGGTGATCGCCCGACCGTAGCCGCGACCGCGGTGGTCCTCGTGGACGCCCATCGGCTCGACCAGCCCCGGCTTCCCCGGGCCGGCCGACCACACCGTCACCACCGCCGCCACGCTGCCCTGGTCGTCATAGGCGCCCAGGCAGCGGGCGTCGGCGTAGAACGGTCCCGCCGACATCGCGTGCCAGTACTCGCGCGTAGGCCGCGAGGTGTTGAACGCCGACCGCAGGACGTCGGCGAAGTCCTGCGCCTGCTCCGGGCCGATCGACTTGATCCGCACGCCGGGGTCCTCCACCGGCTCGGTGAGGTCGCGGAAGAGCGGCGTCCACGGCTCGTCGACGCCCCAGCCCTCCTTGCTCAGCAGGTCGTGGAGCAGCAGGCCCAGCGGCGCCTCGATGGACACCGCTCCTTCCGGCAGCACGCCGCGCTCAGGCAGCGAGAAGTCCTCGACAAGCCGCCGCGCCAAGTCCTCATCCTGGAAAGCGTCCGGAGCGACCGTCATCCGCACCAGCGTCGGCGAGTCGAGCAACCCGACCGCGAGAATCCGCCCGTCCCGACTCCAGGTCCGGACCACCGCGGCCGTCTCGGCCGTTCCGAACCGGTAGTTCCACCCGATGTCCCCGGAATGCAACTGCATCGGCGCTTCGTCGTACTGCCACTCCCGCAGCGCGGCCATGGCCTCGCATACCCCGTCGACAGTCGGCGTACCCAGCACAATCGTCATAGCCGGGATCAGACACTCCATCCCGAAGGTCTGCAACCGATTACAGAAGTTCACCGCGCGATGTCGCTGGACAACGGCTCCTTGAGCTCTCCGCTGAAGAAGAGCCAGTGAGCCTTTGCCAACCTGGCTGGCGGTGGCGTGAGTTGGTGCGGGGGCCGAGTGTGGGAAGAGCTGAAGCTCCTGGTAGATGGGTTGTCGACCAAGAGCAACCTGTCCGCCTGGAGCTTCATGTGCCTGTCTACCCATCGGGGCTGGCTCTGCCCAGCTCGCCCCTTCGGTTCCTGTCCCGCCTGCTGGCTGCCCGGCGACGTGAGCTCGGTACCCGATGGCGTCGGCTCCCGGCACGGTGCGGACACACCTATGCCCAGCTCGCGGCCGGTTTCGGCGTCGGCGGTCACCCGCTGTCGCTACGAGCACGGTGGTCCCCGTCCCCGTCCCCGTCCCCGTCCCTGTCCGGCACTGTCTCCGACGCCCTGCCGTCCGCCCTGGTCGGCGGTGGCATTCCCGGCAGCGGAACGCTGTATGCCGCCTCGATGCCGTTGCCGAGGGCGGCGGACGGTCGGACGCCAACTCCTGTCCGACAGAACCAAGATCCGTGACGGCGCGGTCGCCCGCCGGCCCATCTACGTGGCAGGGGCTGCGGAGTGACGCTGCTCGGTGGATCACTCCTGCGGGGGAGCGCCTGGCCGGTTCCCTCGCGCTGGGTGCGCCCCGTGCCTACGTCGCCTCCAGCCAGAACGCCTTGCCCTTCGAGGTGTTCTCGGACAGGTCGATCGGCAGTCCGTCGGTGCGCAGACGCTCGCCCGTGAACCGCCGCAGGGCGGTGACTCATGCTCGTTCTCCTCGGGATGCGGGACTGTCCGGTCGCCGTTGACCGCTGATCGGCCCGTCACAACTGACCTGAGTTGCCTGCCAGAAGGGCCAAACAGGCAGGGTGCGCGGCATTTTGCGCAGCGTGAGTCGTCCGTTACGACCGCGAAACCGACGTGAAGCGCAGCGGTACGACACCGTTCCTAACCTCGCTGCGTCGTGAGGCGGTGAGGTGCGGCATGGATGACAGAGCGAACGAGGCCGTGGGCGGATCCGTGGGGCCGGGCGTGTTCGCCGAGATGGTGGCCGCGACGCCGGTGCCGTTGTGGGTCATCGGCGCCGATGGGGCCGTCGCGTTCGCCAACCCCGCGGCGCTCGCGCTGCTCGGCTACCGCTCGGCCGCGGAGGTGATCGACGAGTCGAGCCATGACACGTTGCACCGCCGCCGCCCCGGCGGATCCGACTACCCACCCCACGCCTGCCCGATCCTCGACCGTGCCGGCTCGCACGAGGCCGGTGAGCCGGAGTGGTTCCTCACCCGCGGCGGCCGGGCCTTGCCGGTCACCTGGACCACGCGCGCGTTGGGATCCTCGGGCCGGCGCCTCCTCTCGTTCGCCGAGGCCTCCGATCGGCTCGTCGCGAACCGACGCGGGCCCGCCGAGCAGGGCCGGGCGCTGCGCCACGCCGTGGACATCGCCGGCGTACCGTCGCGTCGATCGGTGCGGGAGGCCATGCTCAGGCGTGTGCGCGAGGAGTTCCACGACCCTGACTTCACCGTTGCCGTGCTGGGGCGCGAGTTCCACTTGTCCGTGCGCTCGTTGCAGGCGCTCTTCGCCGAGGCCGGCATCTCCCCGGCCGCCGAAATCCGGGGCGTCCGCCTCGAGTTCGCCGCGGGTCTCCTCGCGGGCGGTTCGACGATTCGTCACGCCGCCCTGGCCAGCGGCTTCACCGACCCCGGCACCTTCGCCCGTGCGTTCCGGCGGCAGTACGGAGAATCACCCGGCAACCAGGCTCGCCGCGCCGGCTGACGGCCCGGGGCCGGCCCGTCGCCGCGTACTGGGCGTACTCCTCGCTCGACGTCGGCGTGCAGTCACGAGTCGAGGCCCTCGGGGAACGACGCCTACGGGTGGCCTGTCAGGGAACGGCACAACGACTCCGCCGCGCAGTCACGGTAGAAGCCGCTCCACTGCGCCGAGATCTCCTGCGTGCCCCGGGCGAAGACCGCGACGCGGTTCCCCTGGACGTAGGTAACGCCTCCCAGGTGCTCCCCGAGATGCTTGAACGCGGCGCCGGCACGCTGCTGTTCACCACCGGCGGGTCCTCGATGGAGGTACTCGCCGGGCCGCCGGAGTACGGCAACCTCGCCGTCGCCTCGGCCGCCCTGCGGGCCTTCGTGCCGACACCATCGCCGAGCTCTACTGGGACGTCTACACCAAGCGCGAGGGCATCGAGCACACCTACGACATCCGGTGACAGAACGCGGTGCGGGAGTCAAGGGCGTCGACGACCGTGGACGCCCTCGCCCCGCCAGCCGGTCAGGGCACGGCCGGTCCGGTGATGAGGCGGCCCTTCGCGTCGTACGGCCAGACGTTGGGTGTGCAGCCGAGCATGCCCTTGATCTGCTGCATCATCGCCGGGGCAGGCTTTCCGGCGCCCGGGCAGGTGACATGACCGTGGCCGAGGAAGTGGCCGACCTCGTGGTTGATGATCAGTGCCCGGTAGGCGTCCACGTCGTCGGCGTACACCGGGGTCGCCAGCAGCCACCGCTTGAGGTTGGCCACGACGTCCTTGCCGACGCTGCAGTTGACCTCGCCGCCGGTGTCCAGGCCGTAGCGGCCGCAGATCTTGTCGACCGTGCTCGGCGTGGCGAGCCGTATGACGAAGTCGGGCGTGCCACTGGAGATGCGGCGGAACGCGGACTCGCCGTCGGCGGTCCAGCCGCGCGGGTCGGCGAGTATGCCCTCCACCTGCCGGGCGACCTCGGCGGGCGACTGGGTGAGGCCGTCCTCGACGACGACCTCGTAGCGCAGCACCCGGCTGCCCTTGCCCACCGTGTCGCTCTCGCCGGCGGCGGTGGTGAATGTGCCGGGGCCCGAAGGCGGGATGGCGGCCGAGGAGGAGGCGTCCGGGGACGGGTCGCCCATGCCGCTGGGCTTGCTGTCGGTCCGCTCGTCGTCCTCCGCGCTGCTCGGCTTCGTGGACCGGTCCGGTGCCGGCGGGGGAGAAGGCGGCCGGGTGGGGGCGACGGGTGCGTCGCGGGAGTCGGTCGCGGAGGTCTCCGGCGGTGTCCGGTGCATGGCCAGAGCGGTGACCGAGGCCAGTACGGCGATCGCGGCGAGGCCGCCCAGCAGGGGCCCTTTTCCTTTCCAGCCGCGCCCGTCGGAGTGTGCGGGGCCGTTGCGGCGACGGCGCCGGGACCGTGGGGTCGAAGGCGTCGCACGATGCGTGGTCCTGGTCATGGCCGTCAAGGCTGTGTACGCGATGTGATGAGACGTGGCCCGAATGGTAACGAAGCCATAACGGTCGATCTTCGGCCGGGCTATGTGATCGTCCCGTAACAGTTCCCGGCCGGACCTCGTACCCGCCCTCAACCCCCTTGATCCGTACGGATACTGGGCGCATGCCACGTGTCCTGCTCATCGAAGACGACCGCGCCGTACGGGAGGGCGTCGTGCTCGCGCTGCGCCGTCAGCAGCACGACGTCAGCGGCGCCGCCACCGGAGAGGACGGGCTGGCCCGGCTGCGGTCCTTCCGGCCGGATGTCGTCGTGCTCGATCTGATGCTGCCCGGGCTGAGCGGTCTGGAGGTGTGCCGCCGGATCCGCGCCGAGGACCAGGTGCCGATCATCATGGCGACCGCCCGCGGCGACGACACGGACATCGTGGTCGGGCTCGAAGCCGGAGCGGACGACTACGTCGTGAAACCGGTGCAGGCACGCGTCCTGGACGCCCGTATCCGCGCCGTCCTGCGCCGGGTCGGCGGCACACCCGCCGACGGCGGCATACCGAAGATAGAGACCCACGGCGCCCACGGTGAACTGGCCATCGACCGGGCCGGGTTGACCGTCACACGGCAGGGGGAGCCGGTCGTCCTCGCTCCCTCCGAACTACGGCTCCTGCTGACGCTGTCGGCCTCGCCCGGCCAGGTGTTCTCCCGGCAGCAGCTGCTGGAGGCGGTCTGGGAGCACAGTTACCACGGCGACTCACGGCTGGTGGACGCCTGCGTCAAGCGGCTGCGCACCAAGATGGGCGAGCCGGCGGGGCAGCCGCGCTACATCGAGACCGTGCGCGGCTTCGGCTACCGGTTCCGGTCCCGGTGAAATCACCGCTGCGCGGACTGCGCGGCCGGCTGCTCGTGGCCTTCGTGCTGGTCGCCGCCGTGGCCACCCTGACCACGGGCGCCCTGACCTTCCGTGAGGCCCGCGTCGGAGTGCTCCAGCAGGGCCAGGACACCGTGATCAAGCGCCTCCGCCATCACGTCAACGGCGTTGCGCCGGGCATCGGTTACCCACCCGTCCAGGGCGACCTGGAGTGGGCCGCCGCAGAGGTGGCCCGGGCCGAGCCGGCACAGAACTGGCGTGTTCTGGTGACGTATCGGGAACTGCGCGCCACCTCCACGCCCGAGGACAGCTTCACCGAACTGACCCCCGCCATGCGCGCTGCCGTGGCCGCCCGCCGGGCCGCCGTCTTCCAGCGGGTGTCGACGGACGGCCGTTCCTCGCTCGTCGTCGGCATGCCCATCACCCTGGAGACATCCGGCGAGTCCCCGGCGTCCGGGGTCGTCGTCTTCGTCACGGTGCCGCAGACCGTCGAACAGGGCTACGTCGATGCCCTGGTCGCCGCCATCGGACGCGCCGTCGTGCCGGCGCTCGGCCTGGCCGTCCTCCTCGCCCTCCTGGCCGCCCGCGGTGTGCTGCGCCCGGTGCGGGAACTGCGCCGCGCCACCCGCAGGATCGCTAAGGGCCATCTGGACACCCGGCTCGCCGTCAACGGCTCCGACGAACTCGCCGATCTCTCACACACCTTCAACGAGACCGCCGCGGCGTTGGAGGAGTCCGTGTCGGAGCTGCGCCGTATGGAGGCCCGCGCCCGCCGCTTCGTCGCGGACGTGTCACACGAGCTGCGCACCCCGCTGGCCGCGATGTCGGCCGTCACCGACATCCTCGACGAGGACGCGGGCGGGCTCGACCCGGACACCGCCACCGCGGTACGGCTCATCAGCGAGGAGACCGTGAAGCTCGCCCGCCTGGTGGACGACCTCATGGAGATCTCCCGCTTCGACGCGGGCGCGGCGGATCTGCGGTTGGACGACATCGATCTCGCCGAGTCCCTACGGCGCACCCTCGCCGCCCGCGCCTGGCTGGACCTGGTGGATGCCCGGCTCCCCGAGGCCGGCGAACTGCGCGGCCGGATCGACCCGCGCCGCCTCGACGTGGTGGTCGCCAACCTGGTGGGCAATGCGCTCCGGCACGGAGCCCGGCCCGTCCAACTGCGCCTGCACGCAAGGGAGATGACGGAGGCCGGTGCACCGGGGTGGGCCGTCATCGAGGTGCTGGACAGTGGGCCGGGCATTCCCGCCGACGTTCTGCCCCACGTCTTCGACCGCTTCTACAAGTCGGACACGGCCCGGACCCGAACGGAGGGCAGCGGCCTCGGCCTCTCGATCACCGCCGAGAACGTCCACCTGCACGGCGGCACGATCCGGGCGGCGAACCGGGCGGAGGGCGGCGCCGTGTTCACGGTCGAGATCCCCCAGCAGCAGCCCCTGCAACTGTCCTTGAAGGAAGGGGAGTCATGAGCCCCGCCCCCCGGTCGCTCCGGCCCGCGCTGCTCTGCACGACCGCCCTTCTCCTCGCCTCCTGCGGCATCCCCGAGACCGGCGTGGTGGAGACCGGAGAGCCCGCCACCGGCATCCGGCCGGCTCTGGTCTCCTACTTCGTCAGCGAAGGCATCCTGGTTCCCGTCCGGCGCCTGGGCTTCCCCTCGGCCGACGTCGAGACAGCCGTGGCGACGGTGTTCCAAGGGCCGGACGTCAGGGAACGCCGTAGGGGCATCACCACCCAGCTTCCGCCGCTGACGGGCGCACTTTCGGTCCGCACGGACAGCGGCGGCGGCGAGGTCACGGTCGAACTGCCCCGGGGCACCGGGCCGTTGACCGAAACGGCCGTTGCCCAGCTGACCTGCACAGTCGCCTACGCCCGATTCGACAGCGCCCCGACGACCGTGACCGTGACGGTCCCCGGCGCCTGGCAGACCGAAGGCTCCAGCGACTCCTGTCCCTCCTGATCAGCAGGGCACCTGGCCATACCCCAGGCTCCAGCATCCGTCGGTCGCCGCTCCCGCACCTCTCGTACCGACGACTTTCACATGAGGGCCATCAGACCCTTCCCTGACGTTTGGTGCTCTTGGAACACTCCTTCCGCGCGCGTTCCGTCATCTTGATCCGACGGGTCGAACACCCCCAAGGGAGAGGTCCCTCACCCATGCCCGAAGTCAACCGGCGCCGATTCCTCCAAGTGGCGGGCGCCACCACGGCCTTCGCCGCCCTGTCGAGCAGCATCGAGCGCGCCGCCGCGCTCCCCGCGAACCACCGCACGGGGTCGATCGAGGATGTCGAGCACATCGTCGTCCTGATGCAGGAGAACCGTTCTTTCGACCACTACTACGGTGCGCTCAGAGGCGTCCGGGGCTTCGGTGACCCGCGGCCCGTGACCCAGCAGAACGGCAAGTCCATCTGGTACCAGTCGGACGGCACCAAGGACCTGCTGCCCTTCCACCCGGACGCCGACGACCTCGGCATGCAGTTCCTGGAGGGCCTGCCGCACTCCTGGCCCGACGGCCAGGCCGCGTACAACGAGGGCGAGTACGACAAGTGGGTGCCCGCGAAGGGCTCCACCACCATGGCGTACCTGACCCGCGACGACATCCCGTTCCACTACGCGCTCGCCGACAAGTTCACCATCTGCGACGCCTTCCACTGCTCGTTCATCGGCTCGACCGACCCCAACCGCTACTACATGTGGACGGGTTACACCGGCAACGACGGCACGGGCGGCGGGCCGGTCCTCGGCAACGACGAGCTGGGCTACGGCTGGACCACGTACCCCGAGCGCCTGGAAGAGGCCGGGATCTCCTGGAAGATCTACCAGGACATCGGCGACGGCCTGGACGCGGCCGGTTCCTGGGGCTGGATTCAGGACGCCTACCGCGGCAACTACGGCGACAACTCCCTGCTGTACTTCAACAAGTACCGCAACGCCAAGCCCGGCGACCCCTGGTACGACAAGGCCCGCACCGGCACCGACGTGAAGAACGGCGACGGCTACTTCGACCAGCTGAAGGCCGACGTCAAGGCCGGCAAGCTGCCGCAGATCTCCTGGATCACCGCCCCCGAGGCCTTCTCCGAGCACTCCAACTGGCCCTCGAACTACGGCGCCTGGTACATCGCCCAGGTCCTGGACGCGCTCACCTCCAACCCCGCGGTCTGGGCGAAGACGGCGCTGTTCATCACGTACGACGAGAACGACGGCTTCTTCGACCACGTCGTACCGCCGCTCCCGCCCAAGTCCGCCGCGCAGGGCAAGTCGACGGTGGACGTGGAGCCGGACCTCTACAAGGGTGACGCCAACCGGGTGGCCGGCCCCTACGGCCTGGGTCCGCGTGTGCCGATGCTGGTCGTCTCGCCCTGGAGCAAGGGCGGCTACGTCTGCTCCGAGACCCTCGACCACACCTCGATCCTGCAGTTCATGGAGCGCCGGTTCGGGGTGCGCGAGCCCAACATCTCGCCGTGGCGCCGGGCCGTCTGCGGCGACCTCACCTCCGCGTTCGACTTCTCCCGCAAGGACCCGCGCCCCGTCGGCCTGCCGGACACCGACGGCTACGAGCCGCCGGACCGCGAGCGCCACCCCGACTACAAGCCCACCCCGCCCGCCGACTCGCGCCTGCCCAAGCAGGAGCGCGGTCTGCGCCGGTCCCGGCCGCTCAAGTACGCCCCGTACGTGGACGGTTCGGCCGACACCGCGGCCGGGAAGTTCACGCTCACCTTCGCCACGGGCGCCAAGGCGGGCGGCGCCTTCCACGTCACCTCCGGCAACCGCACCGACGGCCCGTGGATGTACACCACGGAGGCGGGCAAGTCGATCGCGGACACCTGGAACTCGGCGTACTCCAGAGGCTCGTACGAACTGACGGTGCACGGCCCGAACGGTTTCGTGCGCGCCTTCAAGGGCGCGAACAAGACCGCCGGACCCGAGGTCACCGCCCGGCACAGGGGCGACGACCTCGAGCTGACCTTCACCAACAAGGGCTCCGCGACGGTGGAGCTGAAGGTCGCCGACGGCTACAGCGGCCGGACGAAGCGGTTCGTGGTGCGGCGCGGTGCCACCGTGCGGCACAGCTTCGACCTCGGGGCGAGCGGGCAGTGGTACGACCTGACGGTCACGTCCGCCGCCGACTCCGCGTTCCTGCGGCGCTTCGCCGGACGGGTCGAGACCGGGCGTCCCGGGGTGAGCGACCCGGCCGTCATCACGGAATGACCGTCACTGCAATGGGGCGGTAAAGCCTGATGCGTACGGGATGGCCGGGGCTGGTCAGGTGCTGGTGTGCTCGGGGTAGTGTGCCCCGGTGACCACGCATTCGAACACACCTGCAGGCTGGTACGCCGATCCGCACGGAGCGCCCCGGACCCTCCGCTACTGGGACGGGGCGCAGTGGACCGAGCACACCGCGCCGGACCAGCAGGCGCAGCACGCCGGGCCGGTGCCGCAGCAGCCGGCCGTTCCGGTGCAGCAGCAGCCGGCCGGTCCGGATCCGCGGGTCCAGCGTCAGGTGCAGCAGCAGGCCGGAGTCGCCGGGGGCGGCTCCGGCGGCGGCACCCTGTTCACCGAGCCGGTCCTGGTGGTGAACCAGAAGGCCAAGCTGATCGAGCTGACCAACGAGTACAAGGTCATGGACCAGCACGGCAACCAGATCGGCTCGGTCGTCCAGGTCGGGCAGAGCGCGCTGAAGAAGGCGCTGCGCTTCGTCGCCAGCCTGGATCAGTACATGACGCACAAGCTGGAGATCCGGGACGCCTACGGGCAGCCCGTGCTGCTGCTGACCCGGCCGCGCAAGTTCATCAAGTCCCGCGTGATCGTGACCCGTCCGGACGGACAGCCGGTCGGTGAGATCGTCCAGCAGAACGTCTTCGGGAAGATCAACTTCGCGATGATCGTGAACGGCCAGCAGGCCGGCGCCATCAAGGCGGAGAACTGGCGGGCCTGGAACTTCGCGATCGTGGACCACGCCGACAACGAGGTCGCCCGGATCACCAAGACCTGGGAAGGCCTCGCCAAGACGATGTTCACGACCGCGGACAACTACGTCCTCCAGGTCCACTACCAGCTGCCCGAGCCCCTGCTGAGCCTCGTGGTCGCGACGGCGCTGACCGTCGACACGGCACTCAAGCAGGACAAGCGCGGCCTGGGCTGACGTACCCGCACGTGCTCACAGCGGTGTCAGGTGCCCCGGTTCAGGTTGCCGGGGCACCGACGCCGGGACTGCCGACACCAACACCGGTTCCAGTGACGCCGATTCGGGCTCCAGGGCCAGTACGGCGGCCACCGGGTGGTTCTCGGGAGTGACCCGGGTCAGCAGCACCACGCCCCAGGACGCCAGCACAGCTCCCGCCAGGGCGACGAGCACACCGAGCGCGCCGCCCCGCAGCCCCTCGCCCAGCAGCGACAGCCCGATCACCGCGGCGGCCACCGGGTTGGCCAGCGTCACCACGGCGAGCGGGGCACCCAGGCCGCCCCGGTAGGCGAACTGCGACAGCAGCAACCCGCCGACGGCGAAGACCGCGACCAGCAGCGCCACCCCGATCACCTGCCAACTGAGCAGCGGGCCCGTACCGTCCGTGGCGGCGACCGTCACGGTCTGGGTGAGCGCGGACCCGACCCCGGAGGCGAAGCCGGACGCGGCGGCGTGCCGCAGCCCCGACCGGTCGCCCGGCCGCCCCAGCAGGCCGATCAGCGTCGCGCTGACCCCCGCGACCGCCAGCGCCTCCGGCATGCTCAGCACCTGGCCGGGCTCGGACCCGGATGCCGCCACGACGAGGATCGCGGCGAGCCCGACGAGCGTGAACACCGTGCCCCGCCATTCCACCGCGCTGACCCGCCGCCCGGCCATCCGCGCCCCCATCGGAACCGCGGCGACCAACGTGAGCGCACCCAGCGGCTGTACGACGGTCAGCGGGCCGTACCGCAGCGCCACGACGTGCATGACCGCGCCGGCCGCGTTGAGCGCGACCGAGGACCACCAGGCGCCGGTGCCGAGCAGCCGCAGCAGGCTCGCCCCCTTCGTACGGGAGGCCAGCCGTTCCTGGGCGACGGCGGCGGACGCGTAGGCGACGGCGGAGAACAGGGACAGGACGATGGCGACCAGCGTGCCGCCGCTCATCGTCCGGCCCCCACGAGGACGTGCTCGTCGGCAGGCGCGAGCGCCGCCTGCTGACCGCGGCCGGCGGTAGTCCGTGTTCGGTGCGGCAGATGAATCATGGCCAGGGCGAGTCCGAGCATGGCCGCCGCCACGATCGCGTCGAGCCAGTAGTGGTTGGCCGTGCCCACGATCACCAGCAGCGTCAGCATCGGATGCAGCAGCCACAGCCAGCGCCAGCGCGAGCGGGTCGCCACGATCAGGCCGATCGCCACCATCAGTGCCCACCCGAAGTGCAGCGACGGCATCGCCGCGAACTGGTTCGACAGGGTGTCCGTCTGCGGTGAGCCGTAGACCGACGGCCCGTACACGTGCGCGGTGTCCATCAGGCCGGTCGCGGCCAGCATGCGCGGCGGGGCCAGCGGGAAGGCCAGGTGCACCACCAGCGCGGCGGCGGTGACCGCGGCGAGGATCCGGCGGGCCCAGACGTAGTGCGCGGGGCGCCGCAGATACAGCCAGATCAGGAAGGCCGCGGTGGCCGGGAAGTGGATGGTGGCGTAGTAGGTGTTCGCGAGGTGC
Source organism: Streptomyces sp. NPDC050211 (assembly GCF_040656035.1). NCBI lineage: Bacteria > Bacillati > Actinomycetota > Actinomycetes > Kitasatosporales > Streptomycetaceae > Streptomyces > Streptomyces sp. NPDC050211. Next base: position 1,213 of record NZ_JBFALC010000102.1, on the reverse strand, counting down.
ACCAGCGTGCCGTCGTGCAGCAGCAGGGACTGCACCGCACCTTCGCCGGGGAGATGCACCGCTCGTTCCAGGTCCCACACGTGGTGCGCGTTGCGGAAGGCTTCGCCGGTGTGGCCCGTCGCCAGCATGCGGCCGAGCTTGTAGACGAGGAAGAGCCCTGCGACAAGCAGGAGCTCACGGACGAGCGGCGGCCGCGCTATCGCGTCGGACTCCGCTTCGGCAGGCTCGGTGCGGGCATTCATCCCCCGGCCCTTTCTCGCTGACGTGGTGCTGTGGGTGGAGCGGGTGGCTCACCGATACGGCCATGTACCGATACGCGTCGGTGCCGATACTAGGCCGTTTCGATACGCCACTGTACCGATACGACGGAGTACCGGTACAGTGGCGTATCGATAGACGTACGCCACACTGGAGTGCAGGCCCCTCGGGGCGCCGCCGCAGACGAGCGAGGAGAGAGTCCATGACGTCGCAGGCCGCGGACGGACCGGAGACGGTCGCCGCCTCGCGCCGCTCCAAACTCACGCCCGAGCGTGAGCAGGAGTTCTTCGACGCCGTGCTCGAACAGATCCGCAGCTGCGGATACGACGCCGTGACCATGGACGGCGTCGCCGCCAGCACCCGGTGCAGCAAGTCCACGCTCTACCGGCAGTGGAAGACCAAGCCCCAGTTCGTGGCGGCGGCGCTGCGCTCGAATCGCGAGGTCCGCTTCGCCGGCATCGACACCGGATCACTCGCCGAGGACCTGCGCGAGGTCGCGCGCGCCGCGGCCGAGTGGTCGACGAAGGACGCCACCACGCTCATGCAGGCGCTCGGGCACGCCGTCATGCAGGACAAGGAGCTTCAGCAGGCGCTGCGTGAGGCGCTCGTCGAGCCGGAGGTCGCCGCGCTGGAGGAGATCCTCCGGCGCGGGGTCGAGCGGGGCGAGGTCGCGGCCGACCATCCCGCGCTGCCGTATGTCGCGGCGCAGATGTTCGGCGTCCAGCGCGTACGACCGGTACTCGAGGGGGAATCCGCCGACCCCGAGTATCTGTTGAGATTCGTGGAGGCCGCCGTGCTGCCGTCACTCGGCCTGACCTGAGACCCAGGCCGCCGTCCATGGGATGACTGGACGGTGACCTGTCCGCGCCGCACCGTGGGGACGGGGGCGGCGCGCACCCCCCGGGCCGGGGGGGTGGCCGTTGTTGGGGGGGGGGCCCACCCCGCCGGCACAAGT
>NZ_JBFALC010000101.1:0-24095 GCF_040656035.1 Streptomyces sp. NPDC050211 | reverse complement strand
CCGGACGGGCTATGAATAGCCCCTCCGGCGTTTGAGGAGCGGGGGTCCAGGGGGCAGAGCCCCCTGGCGGGGTCGAAGGGGCGGAGCCCCTTCAGGATGGGACGGGTAGGGGCGGCGGGGGCGAAGTCAATGCGGGTCAGTACACCAGCGCCTGTGTCTCCTCCCCCAGCGCCTCCTGTACGAACACCTGCGCCCCCGCGATCCGTACGCCCTCGATGACGTCCTTCTCCGTGATGTCCCGGCGGGCCGCGCACTGCGTGCACAGGGTGACGCGGCCGCCCACGAGGAGGGAGTCGAGGAGGTCGGGGAGTGGGGCGGCGTGGGGGAGTTCGAAGTCGGCGGCGCGGCCGGGGAGGGCGAACCACGCGGACTCCCCGGTCAGCCAGAGGGAGACATCGACACCGCTGGCGACGGCCACCGCCGCCACCGTGAACGCCTGCGAGCACCGCTCGGGGGAATCCGCCCCGGCCGTCACCTTGATCACGAGCTTCTTCGCCATGGCCGAATCGTAATCAACTCCCTTACAACTCGGCGGCTGACCAAGAGTCCCTGTGAGCGCGCATAAGGAATGCGCACTTACGTTCTGTGGGGGGACGTCTTGGAAGTACGCCGTACGGCCCTGCTGATCGCAGGCGCCGCCACCCTCGGCCTGGTCGCCGGTACCTGCACCGGCTACCTCGTGCAGGCGGACCGCGAGCCGACGAAACTGCCCTCGCTCTCCCAGCCGACGCTGCCGCAGGCGAGGGGCGAGGAACCCGAGCCGCTGTCCGCCGCCCAGGACCGCCGGGTGAAGACCGACGGCGACCTGCGCAAGCTGCTGCTGAAGAAGCCGGCCGGCGCGCAGGACGCCGACTGGCTGCCCGGCGACGGCTGGCTGGACCTGGCCGCCTACGCCGACACCTACGAGAAGCCGGACCAGATGTTCGGCGACCTCATCGGCAACGAGTTCCGCCGGGCGGCCGTCACCGGCTGGGAGTCCGGTACGACCACTCTGGAGATCCGGCTGGTCCAGTTCCGCCAGGAGGAGGCCCTCGCGGCCGCCGCCTCGGTGGACAACAACCGGCACTGGGCGGACGCCGAGGGCGCCACCGAGAGCTGGACCCTCCCCGGCACCGGGAACGGCATGGCGTACGTCCATACCGAGCCCGAGCGCGAGGCCGGTTACCTGCCGGTGTACAGCGCGGAGGCCCACGCCTGGCGCGGCGACATCGCCATGGAGATCTGGGTCTACGGCGCCGAGCCGATCAGCAAGAAGAAGATCATGGACCTCGCAAAGCGGCAGATGGAGCGGCTGTGACCGAGCACCAGAGCGAGCCGGTTCAGAACGAGCCGGTTCAGAGCGCGCCGGCCGTCGAGTCCGGCCCGCCCGGCGAGGTCTCCGCACCGCCGCCCGCCAAGAAGCCCTTCCTCCGCGGCCGTATCGCCGCGGTGACCGGCTCCCTCGTCGTGGCCGGTGCCCTCGTCACCGGCGTCGGCTACACCGCGGTGACCGTGAAAGACGCCGACCGTGCCGCCGGCGCCCCCGTCTGGACGTTCCCGAAGACCACGGCCGGGGACGAGAAGGCGGCCACCGCCAAGGGGCTCGCCGGTCTGCTCGTGCCGTACGGCACCACCGGCAGCTGGACCCGCGGTCCCGACCTCGGCGAGTTCGGTTCCGACGCCGAGCTCGGCGGCGCCCAGGCGACCGCCCTGCGCAAGGAGGCGCTCGCCGACCTGCCCCGCACCCAGCGCAGGCAGCTGGAGAAGGAGATCGACCGGCAGCGCGTCAAGGGCATGGCGATGCGCAGCTACCTCAACCAGGAGCCCTACACCCACAGCGAGAACCTCAACGTCTACGCGGTGAGCATCGTGCTGGCGCAGATGGAGAGCCGGGCGGCCGTGCGGGACCTGGCCACGTACCAGAACGAGTTCCTCGACGCCCTGGACATCTTCCGCAAGGGGCCCGAGGTCAAGGGCCACAAGAACGCCCACTGCTTCCTGCCGCCCGAGGACGACGACACGGACCTCGACACCATGTACTGCTCCGCCTACCAGGGCGACGTCCTGGTCACCGCCACCGCCGACGGCGTCAAGCCACTCGACACCAAGGGAGTCGCGATGCTTCTCGCCGAGCAGCTCGACCGCATCGCCGAACCGGGGGAGGCGGTATGACCGAGCAGCCCAGGACCACGGAACCGACGGAGTCCGTCGTGGCGAAGCCGCAGCCCCTCCTGCCCCCGCCGCCCCCCGCGGCCCCGCCCCTCGTCCCGCTCCAGCCCTACGGCCCGCCCCCGGTACCCCCCGCTCCCAAGGACCGCCGGGTCCTGCGTGCCGTACTGCGCTGGACCGCCGCCGTGGTGGTCTTCGCGGCGGTCGGGGCATCGGCGGCGTACGGGATCACGCGGATGGAGCGGACGGACGTACCGGGACTGGCGACGGAGTCGGACGGCCGGTGGGACTACCCGCAGCTGGAGAGACCGCCGCTGCCCTCCGGCAGCCCCGAGCCCTTCGCCTATGCCAACAAGGCCGGCGCGCACCACGCCGATCTGCGGACCCTCGCGCTGCCCGCCCCCAGGGGCGCCGAGGAGGACAAGGCTCTGCGCGGCGAGGACGGCTGGCTGGCGACGAAGGACTTCCTGGCGGCGTACGAGAAGGTGGAGCGCGAGGAGTTCGCGCAGGAGCTGACCGACAACGGCCTCCGGCACATCGCGGCCCGCGGCTGGACCACCGGCGACGGCACACACACGCGGATCTACCTCCTCCACTTCGACACCGCGGCCGTGGCGGACGTGCTGTTCGCGACCAGCGGCCCCGACCGTCTGTTGCGCGGCGCCGGGACGTCGGTCGTCGACGAGGACTTCCCGCAGGCGGCGCCGGTCGACCAGATCCAGCGCTCGGTGTACACGGAGACGAAGCCGTACGGCGCCGAGCACGTCCGGCATGCGTACCTGGCCGCCGGTGACGTCCTCGCCGTGATCGTCCAGTCCCGCAAGGGCACGGCCGAGGCGATTCCGTTCCAGCAGACGGTGATCCTGCAGAGCCAGCTGCTCGGCTGACCCCCGCGAGGGGCGTACCTCACGGAGAGAGCCGGGCCCCGGCCGCGTAAGCTGGGGCCCGGTCTTGTGCAACGCGTACTCTCGCTCACCAAGGAGCATTCCGTGGAGATCTTCTTCGAAGTCCTGCTGGCCCTTGTCTGCGTCGGCGTCCTCGCCTTCGCCGGGCTGACCGTGAAGAAGCTGTACCAGGGCCAGCGCTGACCCCCACCGAGGAATTGCCCCGCTCATGATCGAGATCCCGTCCGACCTCCACAAGGACCTGGTCCCCCTTGCCTTCCTGCTCGGCGACTGGGCCGGCGCAGGCGTGCACGACTTCCCGGGCGCCGAGAAGTGCAACTTCGGCCAGGAGGTCTCCTTCAGCCATGACGGCCGGGACTTCCTGGAGTACCGGTCCCACACCTGGGTGCTGGACAACGACGGGAACAAGGTCCGTCCGCTGGAGTCCGAGACCGGCTACTGGCGCATCGACGCCGACCGCAAGGTCGAGGTCACGATGGTCCGCGACGACGGCGTCGTCGAGATCTGGTACGGCGACCTGGCCGAGAAGAAGCCCCAGATCGACCTCGTGACGGACGCGGTGGCACGGACCGGCGCCTCCCGCCCGTACACCGGTGGCAAGCGCCTCTACGGCTATGTGAAGAGCGACCTGATGTGGGTCGGCGAAAAGCAGACCCCCGAGGTCGAGCTGCGCCCCTACATGTCGGCGCATCTGAAGAAGGTCGTCACCCCCGAGGACGTCGAGCGCTGGGCCAAGGCCCTCCCGGACGACATGCCTGACGACGGGATCGCCTTCTTCAAGTAGGCCTTTCCTGAAGTAGCTCTAGACTCGACGGTGTGGTGAGCACCGACTGGAAGAGCGATCTGAGGCAGCGCGGCTACCGGCTGACCCCGCAGCGGCAACTCGTGCTCGAAGCCGTGGACACCCTTGAGCACGCGACCCCTGACGACATCCTCGTGGAAGTGAGGAAGACGGCGTCGGGGGTCAATATTTCGACGGTGTACCGGACCTTGGAGCTGCTCGAGGAGCTCGGGCTGGTCAGCCACGCCCATCTGGGGCACGGGGCGCCCACGTACCACCTCGCCGACCGGCACCACCACATCCACCTCGTCTGCCGCGACTGCACGAACGTCATCGAGGCCGATGTCTCCGTGGCCGCCGAGTTCACCGCCAAGCTGCGCGAGACGTTCGGCTTCGACACGGACATGAAGCACTTCGCGATCTTCGGCCGGTGCCGCGACTGCACGCTCAAGAATTCAACTACCAATTCGTAGGGTCGTAGGCTTGGTCCCATGAAGAGCCCTCTGCTGACTCTGCCCGGCGCCGTCCCCGCCGAGGGCGTGGACGAAGGCGTCGCCGCCCACTACGGCGATCTGTTCCGCGAGCAGCGCGCCCTCGCCGACGGCACCGGCTTCGTCGACCTCTCGCACCGCGGTGTCGTGACCGTCACCGGCGAGGACCGGCTGAGCTGGCTGCACCTCCTGCTCACCCAGCACGTCACCGACCTGCCCGCGGGCGAGGCCACCGAAGCGCTGATCCTGTCGGCGCACGGCCATATCGAGCACGCGCTTTACCTGGTCGACGACGGATCGACGACCTGGGCCCACGTCGAGCCCGGCACCCAGGACGCGCTGATCGCGTACCTGGAGTCGATGAAGTTCTTCAACCGGGTCGAAGTCGCCGACCGGACGGGCGAGTTCGCGGTCGTCCATCTGCCCGCCGGTTCGATCGCCGAAGTGCCGGACGGCGTCGTCGTACGCGAGACGGCGTACGGCCGTGATCTCTTCCTCCCCCGCGCGGACCTGGAGTCGTACGCCGAGAAGGCCGGCCCAGCGGCCGGGATCCTGGCGTACGAGGCCCTCCGCGTCGAGCACCACCGCCCCCGCCTCGGCTTCGAGACCGACCACCGCACCATCCCGCACGAGCTGGGCTGGATCGGCACGGCCGTCCACCTCCAGAAGGGCTGCTACCGCGGCCAGGAGACGGTCGCCCGCGTGCAGAACCTGGGCAAGCCCCCGCGCCGCCTGGTCTTCCTCCACCTGGACGGCAGCGAGGTGCACCTGCCGCCCGCCGGCACGGAGATCCGGCTCGCGGACGACGGGCCCGACGGGCGCAAGATCGGTTTCGTGACGACGTCCGTGCGCCATCACGAGCTGGGACCGGTCGCGCTGGCGCTGGTGAAGCGGAACGTGCCGGTGGATGCGCGGCTGATGGCGGATGCGACGGCCGCGGCGCAGGAAGCGGTCGTAGAGCCCTGAGGCCTAGATCTCCAGGAGCACGGTGAACGGGCCGTCGTTCGTCAGACTCACCCGCATCCGCGCACCGAAACGGCCCGTCTCCACCGTCGCGCCCAGGGCGCGCAGCTGGGCGACGACCTCGTCGACGAGGGGCTCGGCGATGTCGCCGGGGGCGGCGGCGTTCCAGGTGGGGCGGCGGCCCTTGCGGGCGTCGCCGTACAGCGTGAACTGGCTGATGACGAGGAGCGGGGCGTCGATGTCGCTGCACGACTTCTCGTCCTGCAGCATGCGGATCGACCAGAGCTTGCGGGCGAGTTGGGCGGCCTTCTCCTTGGTGTCCTCGTGGGTGACGCCGACCAGGACGCACAGCCCTTCGCCGATGATCTCCCCGACCGTCTCACCGTCGACCACGACGCTCGCGCCGTCGACCCTCTGCACCACTGCACGCATGCACCCATGATGCCCTGCGGCCGGGAGCGGCCCGCGAGCGGCTGCATGCTACTGCGTATCGCTCCTTAACCCCCCATCTGGGGCCGATCGGGGGCACTCATTCACATACTGGCCACTTGGGGTGGCACGATGCTTCCACACGCCGGTCGAGGGGACGGTTGAGGCAGATGAGCACACCGAGTACCGGGCAGCCGCCGACGGTCAGCGCGGCGGACGTCGCGCGTCTGCGGCCGCCCACGCAGCGCACCGACAGTCCGAGCCCAAGCCTGTGGCCGCAGCTGGCCGCCGAGCCGGCCGAGCCCGACCTGGCCGCGCTGAGCCTGCCGGAGCTGCGCACATTGCGCCGGGACGCACAGCGGGACGAGGCGGACCTGAGCTATGTACGGCGGCTGCTGCAGGGCCGCATCGACATCCTGCGGGCGGAACTGGCACGGCGCGGCCCCGCGGGGCAGGCGTCCGTCGTCGACCGCCTCCCGGAGATCCTCACCGACGCCCCGGCCCGCCACCGTTCCTCCGCCCGCCATGTGACGCTGGGGACGCCGTACAGCGAGGAGTACCGGCAGCTGGCCGCCGAGATGCTCGCCGAGGTCGAACTCTCCGACCTCGGCGCCCGCACCGACCTTGAACTCAACACCGCCATGGGCCGCCTCGTCCGCTACGAGCAACAGGTCTCCCACCGCCGCCAGCGCCTCCAACGCACCGCCGACGACTGCAGCGGCGAGATCGCCCGCCGGTACCGGGAGGGCGAGGCACAGGTGGACGACCTGCTGACGTGACGCGGGGGTGCGGGCAAAAGGGTGCGGGCAAAACCACGCGACACCCTCACCGTCGTATGCCTACCGTGATCCCATGAGCCGCCGCGCCGACATCGACGTCCGTCCGATCACCGAAGCCGAGTTCCCGGAGTGGCTGCGCGCGGTGAACACCGGGTTCCTGCGGCGGCCGACGCCGCCGGAGGAGGAGTTGGAGGTCCGTCGTCGGCGGTTCGATGCGGGGCGTTTTCTCGGGGGCTTCGACGGGGGTCGGTGTGTCGCCACGTTCCGGTCGTTCGCGCAGGAGCTGACGGCTGTCGGTGGTGCGTCGGTCCCGGCCGATGCCATCTCGGCCGTCACCGTCACCGCCACTCACCGGCGCCGGGGTCTGCTGACCCGGATGATGGACCGGGATCTCGCCGCGGCGAAGGAGCGGGGCGATGTGGTGGCGACGCTGATCGCCGCCGAGTATCCGATCTACGGGCGGTACGGCTTCGGGCCCGCCACCTGGATGAGTGAATGGACGGTCGATGTGCCGCGGGCCGGTCTCGACCCGCGGTGGGCGGGGCCGGATGACGGCGGACGTATCGACCTCGTCGACGGCGACGACGTGCGCAAGCTGGGCCCCGAGCTGCATGAGCGGCTGCGGCGGAGCCAGCCCGGCGCCGTCAGCCGCGAGGACCTGTGGTGGCAGCTCAACACCGGCGCCGTACGCTTCGACGAGTCGTGGACCGAGCCCCACTTCGCCGTGTACCGGTCGGCGGCCGGCGAGGTCGAGGGGCTTGTGTCGTACCGGTCGGACGACAACTGGCACGACAAGCAGCCGCACAACACCGCCCAGGTGGACTGGCTGATCACCACCACTCCGGGGGCCGAACGGGCGCTGTGGCGCTACCTCTGCTCCATCGACTGGATCACGACGGTGAAGAGCGGGTGGCGGGCGCCGGACGATCTGCTGCCGTTCCTGCTTCCCGATCCACGGGCCGCCCGGATCGCCGGGCAGGCGGACTGGCTGTGGGTGCGGATCCTCGATGTCGTACGGGCCCTGGAGGCACGGACGTACGAGGGGGAGGGGTCGCTCGTCGTCGACGTACGGGACGCGGGCGGGTTCAGCGGCGGGCGGTACCGTCTCGATGCCTCGCCGGAGGGGGCCGACTGCGCGCCCACCACCGCCTCCGCCGAACTCACGCTCGATGTCGGTGAGTTGGCGGCCCTGTGGCTGGGTGACGAGTCCGCCGTACGGCTTGCCGCGCTGGGGCGGGTCCAGGAAGAACGAGCGGGCGCCGCCAAGATGGCCGACGCCCTGCTGCGTACGTCCAGGCGGCCTTGGTGCCCGGACATGTTCTGAGGTCTCCTCTCTGCCGACGACGACTGACCGTTCATCCGTAGCTGTGCTCTTCAGTTGTTGGGTGATCTTCAGTTGTCGTGCTCTTCAGTTGTGGCTGTGCCTGTGTGCAGCTGACGCTGCTGTTCGGTTGTCGGTGTTCAGTTGTGGCTGTGCATTTGGTGCAGACTGGCCGGGCTCCCGGCTCCCCTCCGGAAGGGAGCCCGGTCAGCCGATCCTGGGCGGGGCGGCCGGTGTGGTGCTCAGCCGGACTGGGCGAGCAGCATCACGAGGATGACCGCGCCGATACCGCCGAAGACGGTGTTCCTGGCCTTGATTCCTACGGCCAGTGCGATGAAGCCGATGATTCCCATCGGGCCGTACTTCCACTCGATGAGCTGCTCGAATGCGACGGCGAGAGCGGCAAGGACGATGGCGGCGAGCGGCATGTCGGTCCCTCCTTCGGGACGGGTCGCCCTGGGACGGTGAGGCGGAACCCTGCTGAGGACCGTCCACCTGGTCGAAGGATCCGACGCTGGTGGCCAACCCCTTGAAGTCTTGACCATGTTGCTCAAGTTGGTAACCAACTCCACTGTACTTATCTCCGCTTGGAAGCGTCTCATAACCACCTTTCTTTGAACTGACGTAAGATGGCGAGAAGTTGTACTGTTTGGTCGTGGACCCGAAACACGCCGCCGTCAATGGACGGGCGAGGTCACAGGCGCCACCCAAGTCACATCAAGAGGTGGCCGACGAGCTGCGCGCCCGCATCAGGTCGGGTGAGCTGCAGCCGGGCCAACGCATGCCGACCCAGGCCAAGTTGGCCGACGAGTTCGGCGTCGAGCGGGGGGCCGTACGGCAGGCGCTGCGCATCCTGCAGTCGGAGCACCTGCTCACCAACGTCTCCAAGGGCAGCCCGGCCACCGTCGCACCCGACCTGAGCAGGGCGCTGATCGGCCCGGGAGCCCCGCCCCTGCCCACGATGGTGGCGCTGGCCCCCCGCATCGCGGACGCGTTCGCCGGCACGCATGTCGAGATCGACGCGCTGTGCCTCACCTCGATCAACCTCACCCTCGCCATCGGCGAGCCACTGCGCCAGATCCACGCCGGGCAGCTGAAACCGGCCAAGGTCGACGTCCGTGTCCTGCTGCCCAGCCGCGACATCGAACTCGCCTTCCCGGCGCCCGTGGACCCCACCGACGACGACTCCGTGCACCGCCGCTGGCTCTCCCAGCGCAACGCCCAGGGCCAGGTCCTCCAGCACAACCTGCTGGCCCTGCGCTCCTCGCACGGCATCGACGTCGACGTCTCGTTCCGCGCCCTGCCCTTCACCCCGCCCGTGAAGCTGTACCTGCTCAACAGCACGGAGGCGCTCTTCGCGTACTACACGCTCACGCGACGCGAGCAGGAGATCGAGCACGAATTTCTGGAGATGTACGACGCCGAGGGCTCCCAGTCCATGCTGTTCGCCTTCGAGCAGGGCGGCGGCTTACGCGACACCACGTTCGTGGAGCAGTCCCAGCTGTGGTTCAACGCACTGTGGGAGACGATCAGTTCGGAGCTGGTGCTCACGAGCTGACGTCTCCCACGGGGTGGTCCGCGGTGTGATCCGACCTCATAGAGCGGGCCCCGCGACCAGCACGGCGAGCATGACGGCGCCGATGGAGCTGAGCGCCGGGCTCTTGGCCTTGATACCGATGGTGAGCAGCAGCAGTCCGAGGATGCCGGTGGCGCCGTACTTCCACTGGACCATCTGTTCGAAGCCGACGACGAACACTGCGGAGATGAGGGCGAGGGCAGGCACGGTGTTTCCCCCTTCGGGCTTCCTGGGCGGCGGGACGAGCGGTGGGGGGTGCGTGTGTGACGTCTCCGGATGGGGAGGCAAAACTTCCGCCAACTTGGTTAAGTTGGCGACCATCTCTGACTAGGTTGTCCCCAGTTGGTACCTACTCATAAACAACTCGCAGACAACTCCCCCTAGATGGATCGCAGTTGTAGCGTTTGGTCGTGACCCAGGAGAACGTGGCAGTGAACGTGAACGGCAACAGAATGTCGCCCCAGGAGATCGCCGACGCCCTGCGGGAGCGGATCCGCGCCGGAGAACTCAAGGCGGGGGACCGCCTGCCCACTCAGGCCGACCTCGCCGAGGAGTTCGGCGTGGAGCGCGGCACCGTGCGCCAGGCCCTCCGGGCGCTCCAGGACGACGGTCTTCTGAGCAACGTCAGCAAGGGCAGCCCGCCCCGTGTCGCCGAGCCGGCACCGGTGCTGGGCGAGCCCCAGCCGACGATGGTCGGGTTGGCGCCGCGTCTGGCGGACGCGTTCTCGCAGCCGCACGTGCGCATCGACGCGGCCTGCCTGACCGCCGAGACCTTGATGCTGGCCCTGAGCTCGCCACTGCGCCGGATCCATGAGGGCAAGGTGCGCCCCGAGTCGATCGACGTGCGCATCCTGCTGCCCTCCCGGGACATCACGCTCGCGTTCCCGGCGCCGGTCGACGGCGACGACGAGTCGGTGCACGACCGCTGGCTGTCCATGCGCAACGCCCAAGGCCACGTCCTGCGGCACAACCTGCTGGCCCTGCGCTCCTCGCACGGCATCGACGTACACGTCACCTTCCGCGCCCTGCCCTTCACCCCGCCGGTGAAGCTGTACCTGCTCAATGGGGCCGAGGCGCTGATCGCGTACTACATGATCACGCGCCGCGAGGAGCCCACGGACACCGGCACCCTCGACATGTACGACACCCTGGGCACCGAATCCCTCCTCTTCTCCTTCGTCCAGCGGGCCGGCCAGCGCGACGCCGCATTCGTGGAGGAATCCCAGAAGTGGTTCGACGCCCTCTGGGAAACCATCACCACGGACCTGACACTTCCCTAGTGACTTCTGATACGACGCAGACTGATCCGGTGGCAGCAGAGAACGAGAACGACACGGAGCAGTTGGAGAAGCTCCGGGAGCTGACCAAACCTGCCCGGGTCGTGCTCTGGGACTTCGACGGCCCCGTCTGCCGCCTGTTCGCCGGGCACTCGGCGGAACGCGTGGCGGTGGAACTGGTGGACTGGCTGGAGGGCCAGGGCCTGCACGGCCTGGTCACGGAGGCCGAGCGCCAGTCGCTGGACCCGCATGTCGTCCTGCGCGCCGTGGACGCGCGGCACCCGGGCAGCGACCTGGTCGCGGAGTTGGAGGAACGTCTCACCCAGGAGGAGCTGCGAGCAGTGCCCTCGGCGATGCCCACCGCGTACGCCGACCCGCTGATACGCACCTGGACGGCGACCGGCGCCCGCCTGGCCATCGCCACGAACAACTCCCCGCGCGTGGTCAGCGCTTACCTTCTCGGTCGGGACCTGGCCTCCTGTTTCGCCCCCCACATCTACGGCCGCACCCAGGACCTCCACCGCCTCAAGCCGGACCCGGACTGCCTCAACCGCGCCCTCACGGTGATGGGCGCGGCCCCGTCCGCCGCCCTGATGATCGGCGACACCCCCTCGGACTACCTCGCCGCTCGCAGCGCCGGCGTTCCGTTCCTCGGCTACGCGCGTAACAGCCGCAAGGCGAAGCTGCTACGGGAGGCCGGAGCCACGTCGATCGTGCAGTCGCTGTCTCCGGTCCTGGATGCGGTGCGGGATCAGGCCTGAGTCATCAGCACCACGAACACGACCGCGGCCCCGACGGCCAGTCCGGACCGTCGCGCCCGGATCCCCACGCCGACCAGGAACAGGAGCAGCACGCCGACGACGCCGAGCTGCGCCTGTGCCCGCTGCCCGAGGTAGATCTCGAAGAGCTCCATGACCATGTGGAACGACAGCATGCCCACCACCTCCCCTCCACTTCCAGGATGACCTCAACCAGCCGTCCAATTGGACTGGTTGATTGAAGGTGGTCTGCCCGGTCCGATTGATCCCTTAACCAACGGGCCAATATGCCTGCCAAGTTGACCGGACCATGGTTTGCCGGCGGACTGGGAGCGGTACGGTCCAGGTGTGGACGCACAGCAGACCGGTGAGGGTGGCGGCAAGGAGTTCCAGAAGGTCTCCGACGAGCTCCGCAGCCGGATAACCGACGGCACCTACCCTCTGGGGTCCTTCCTGCCGTCACAGCGCGACCTCGCCGAGGAATTCGGCGTCTCCCGGGACACCGTGCAGCGGGCGCTGCGTGAACTCGCGGGCGAACGGTGGATCGACCCGCGGCAGGGCAGCGGCACGCGCGTGATCAACATTCAGCGCATCCAGTCGTCGGATCCCAAGGCGACCCGATCACGGCACGGCGCGACACTGGGCCCCTTCATCAGCGAGGCGTTCGAACGGCCCGAAGTCACCCTGGACGTCTACACGTTGACGTCCGAATCCCTGGACGCGCATATTCGCCTTCAGGCCGAGCGCATCCGGGCCGGTTTCATCCGTCCGGAACACATCGCCCTGCGCATGCTTCTGCCGTCCACGGCCCTGCAACTGCCCTATCCGAAGGCCTTGAAGATCGACAGGGACACGCCGCGGCTGCAGGCCCGCCTGCGCGCCATCACGGAGCGGCACACGGACTCGCTGCGCAACGTCCTGAGGGAACTGCACGCCGAGAAGCTGGTGCCGTCCGTCGATGTGCAGATACGGCATGCGCCGCTGACACCGACGTTCAAGCTCTATCTGCTCAATGGGGTAGAGGCGCTGCACGGCCTGTACGGGATCACCCGGCGTCCGGTGGTGATCGGCGACGAAGAAATCGACGCCCTCGATGTCCTGGGTCTCGGAGCCACGCTGACCCACCATGTGAAGGATATGGACCAGAACTCGCCCGGATCCGTGTTCGTGGAAAGCATGGAGTCCTGGTTCGAGTCGGTCTGGACGTTGCTGTCCGAGTGACCGTCAGCTCTCGAAGCACGCTCGAGAGGGGCGCGAGATCGGGTCCAGTCGAGGGCTGTTAGCATGCCCGCACCGACTGAGCAAACGCTCGCCTTCTTACGTATCAAGAGGCAGAACCAGCCAGCCCCGAACGGGCTCGGGCAGGTCTCATGCAGATGGGTGGAATGCGCCCGTCATGGCCGTACAGAGGCCATTCTGTGGTGCGCGATGCCACCACCGTGCTTACCGTTTGCCATACATTCCGTCTCGTACCCGGAGCAGCCCGTGGGCGCACCTCCCTATCCCCGTCCGTCTCCCGGGGAGCGTGCCAGGGCCGCCGCTGCGTGGGCGTTCATGAAGCACGCCGTCCAGTCGGGTCAGGCAACCAGCGGGCACCACAATCAGAACTACGTACTTCCGCTCACGGAGACTGACGCGCGGCTGCTCCGCCGTGACCCCGGCACGTCCGTGACCGTGCGGATCCGGCGTGCCGAGGCGCTGCCCGTGGTGATCAGGACCTGGGAGAACGAGGCAGCGGTCCTCGACGCCATCAAGGGGGTCCTGCCGCACGTTCCGGAGTGCCTCGTCAACCAGGACGGCTTCGCAATCCACAGCTATGTGGAAGGCGTTCCGCTCTCCAGCGTGTGTGACAACGGCAAGCCCGTCGACACACTACTCATCAAGGCACTGGCCGGCCTCCTCGCCCAGATGACCCGGGTGCGGCGCATTGAGCTGCCGCCGCTGCCGAAGGCCTGGCCCAGCAACCATCTGGACAGCCAGGGCTTTCTGCAGACCCTGGCGCATCTTGCGGACCAGCAGATCAGACGGCCCAACTGGGCTGAGTTCGGAGGGCTGTTCGCGGCGCTCGGCGTCCCGGAGGACGCTATGGTCCGCCTGGCCGAGCGGGTCCCCGTGATGGCGCGGCGACCGTACAGCCTGCTCCACGCGGACCTCCACCGGGACAACCTGATCCTGCCGTATGCCTCCGCCGCCGAAAAACCGCCCCTCATCTGCGTCGACTGGGAGCTGGCGACCTACGGCGATCCGCTGCACGACCTCGCGACACATCTCGTGCGCATGCGGTACCCGTCCCATCAGCGGACCGAGGTGGTCGACGCTTGGGCGGAGGCGATGCAGGAGACCCGCCCCGCCGCGGTCAACGGCCTGGGCCGGGACCTGCGCAACTACCTCGCCTTCGAGTTGGCCCAGTCGGTCTACCCGGATGTGATGCGCGCCGCGCGGTCGCTGGAGGAATCCTTCACTCAGAACAGCCTGGACGAGGCGACGCTGGAGGTGCACCGGGCCCTCGAGGCGGCGGCCGAACCGCTCCGGCTCGGCAAGGTGCCGAGCAAGGAGGAGATCGAAGGCGCCCTTTTCCGGTGGCTGGCGTCGCGGAACCAGCGCGTCGGTGGTGACCTGATCGCCCAGGCCTTCACCTGGGAGCCGGACAGACGCCTTCCCGAGCACCCCGAATTCCCGGACTCCGCCGTGACGGATGCCCTGATGGCGGAAGGGGCCGCTCCGGCGGGCCAGGTGTTCAAGGGGACCGCGCATCTGAACACGGTGGTCCGGGTGCCGGACATCGAATTTCCCGTCGTCGTAAGGCGCAGGCTGCTGGGCGTCTGCCGCCGGGAACGCAGCTTTCTCAGTGAGCACGCGGTGCTGCGGGCCATCGAGGAATCGCCCGCGCGGGTGGCGGCGCCGAGGGCGCTCGCGCTCGGTCGGGGGTATCCCGGTGACCCTTTCACCATTCACACGTACGTCGGACCCCATGACATCGGGCGGCCCCCCAGCCATCCCGTCCACGGCCTGCTGCCCCATGAGGCTGACGGGCTCGTCCGCCAGCTCGCCGCGCTGACGGAGGTCGACTACAAGCGGGTCGACCCCCTTGCCGGCGAAGGCGGGTTCCATCGCTGGCTGACCGAACAACTCCTGGTTCTCGTCAGGGAGTTGCCGAAGGAATCTCAGCAACTGGCGCGGCAGCTGGGGCTGCCCGACGCAGACGGTCTGAGGCAGCTCCTGTCCCGCCACGAGGTGGCCGACCGGAAGCCGGCGCTGCTGCACGGTGATCTCAACCCCTGGAACCTGGTCCGTCGCGACGACCGCCTGGCGCTGACCATCATCGACTGGGAGATGGCGGTGGTCGGAGACCCGCTCTACGACCTCGTCCGGCACATGCACCTCACCCCGACCCGGCCGGAGATCCGCGACCGGATGTTCCGGCTGTGGGAGCGTCTGCTGCCCCCGGAATACACGTGTGACTGGCGCAGGGACTGGCGTGTGTACCGGTGGATCGAGATCGTGCGGTCCGCGTACATCGACCTCGACCGGCTGGTCACCGGAGCGAGCCTGGATGCTCCCAACGTACGCCGTGCCGTGGATTCCTACGCCATGACACTGGCTGCCGCCAAGGGGTTGCTGGGTCTGCCCGACCGCCGGACGGCGAACCCCTATCTTGCCCGCGCTCTGGTCTAGGGAGACCATGACTCCACCCAAAGGCGGGTTGCCCGCGGGCATATGACGTTGCGTCGGGTGCGGGCGGCGTGGGGAGGGGGCGGGGGCATGCTTCAGCGGGGGAGCCGATCGGCCGACGACGGTGTGGGCAGGCGGCTGAGGCGCGTTCAGGAACGCTATGAACCCGCGGTGACCCGTGTCCTGCTGGCCGCGGTCTTCGTCACCGGACTGCTCGCCCAGTTCGTGAAGCCGGTCGGCGACGCCCTGGAGGGCAAGGCGTATCTCGGTGGCGCCCTGCTCAGCCTGGTCGGCTATGTGCTGTACGACGCGGTGAAGGATCTCTCCTCCTCGGTGCGGGTGCCGACGCGGCCGCTGGTGAACTCCAGTCAGCTCGGCAGTTTCGTCAGCGAGGCCTTCCAGACCAGGAAAGTGGAGATAAGTTTCCTCGGCTATACCGGCGAGACCCTCTACAACGAGCTGTACCACCGTCTGGAGGACCTGTCCGACAACCCCGGCCCCACCCGGAGGGTCTCGGTGCGGATGCTCGTCCCGGACTTCGGGCAGAAGATGACCGTCCCCGCGAAGGTGGGCGGTGACGGACGGCCGGTCGACGACGTGGCGTTCCGTGACCGCATGTCCGAGCGGTGCCAGGAGTACGAGGAGAAGCTGTCGGACATCGCCGAGCGGCTCACCGCCACCGGCAGGCTGGTCGTCGAGTGTGAGTACCGCTGCTATCCGGGCATCCCGCGCGACAAGATCTGCATCTTCAACCGCGTACAGGTGCTGCACGGTCTGTACGACCTCTCCGTGCGGATGCACCACCGGGGCGAGGACTACTTCGACCCGAAGGGATACAGAACCGACCTCAACGTCTGGTCGCGGCAGGGCACGGCAGCCGCGGAGGAAGCCGTCACCACCTGGATCAAGCACTTCGACGACCTCTGGGGCCTCGCCACGGTTCCGGCCTGGCGGCAGGGCGTCGCGCCCTGAGGCCACCGCCGCCGCGATGCGTAGGCTCACCCCATGAGCGAGATCGGCCTGCGTGAGCGCAAGAAGCGGCGGATGTATCAGTCCGTGTCGGACATCGCCATCCGGCTGTTTCTGGAGAAGGGCTTCGATGCCGTGTCCGTGGCGGAGATCGCCGCCGCGGCCGAGATCTCCAAGCCGACGCTGTTCCGGTACTTCCCGGCGAAGGAGGACCTTGTCCTGTACCGGATCGCCGATCACGAGGACGAGGCCGCGCGGGTTGTCGGTCAGGGCGATCAGGCGCCCCTTGTCGCGTTGCGGCGGCACTTTCTGGAGGGGCTGGAGCGGGGTGATCCCATCACTGGGATGAATGACCATCCCCAGGTGGTGGCGTTTCATGCGCTGCTGTACGGGACTCCGGCCCTGGTCGCGGGGATGTACGGCCATCTGGAGCGGTCGGAGGCCGCGCTGGCCGAGGCGCTCGGTGGGGATCTGGACGCTCGGCTGGCCGCGGGGCAGATCGTGGCCGTGCGGCGGATCCTCGCGCAGGAGAACTGGCGGCGGATCAGGGGAGGGGAGTCGGTGGGGGAGGTGCGGCGGGATGCCGTCTCGGCGGCCGAGCGGGCGTTTGGCCAGTTGGAGGGCGCGTTTCCGTATCTTGCTTGACGTTGATACCTAGTAAGAAATGTTACTCGGTTGCGTTATTCCGGTACGCTTCCTGGAATGACGTCACCCGACCCCGCCCTCCGGGACTCCCTCCACCGCGAACGCGCCCACCATGACCGCTGCCGCACCGCCCTCGCCGCCATGGTCGACGGCGCCCAGGAACATGTCGTCACCGGCGAGGACGTCTCCGCCTCCGGTGCCGACGCCGAAGTGCTCGGATACCGGCTGCGCAGCCGGGCCAAGGAGATGCGGGAACTGCCTGAAGGGCCCCTGTTCTTCGGCCGGTTGGATTTCCGGACCGACAGTGAGCACGGCGGGCAGCACTATCACATCGGGCGGTTGCGGATCACTGAGCACCCCGCCGTCCCGCCCCTCGTCGTCGACTGGCGCGCGCCCGTATCCCGGGCCTTCTACCAGGCCAGTGCCCGTGATCCACAGGACGTGGTGGTACGGCGGCGGTTCGGATGGGCGCCCGGCAGCCGCGGTGACTCCGCCGACCTGACCGGGCTGGAGGACGAGCACCTCGGGCGCGGCGAGGAGCGCGTCAGCGGCATCGTCACCCGCGAGATAGAGCGGCCCCGCGTCGGGCCCATGCGGGACATCGCGGCGACCATCCAGCCCGAGCAGGACGATCTCGTACGAGGTGATCTCGCCCAGTCGGTGTGCGCGCAGGGCGCTCCGGGGACGGGAAAGACCGCCGTCGGTCTCCATCGCGCCGCCTATCTCCTCTACACCCACCCGCAGCGCATCCGGCGCGGTGGACTCCTCATCCTCGGGCCCAACCGCACTTTCCTCTCCTACATCTCCGAGGTGCTGCCGGCCCTCGGCGAGACCGGCGTACGGCAGTCCACGCTCATCGAGGAGATCGCCCGGCATCCGGTGAGCGGCAGGGACGAGCCGGCCGCCGCCCTCCTCAAGCACGACGCCCGGATGGCCGACGTCCTGCGGCGGGCGCTGTACGCGCGTGTGTCGATCGAGAGCGCCGACTCCCTTGCCGTTCCGGACGGTTCGTACCGGTGGCGGGTGTCCGGTGATGAGCTCGAGCGGATCGTCGCGGGCGTGCGGGCCGAGCAGCCGCCGTACGCCATCGGGCGGGACCGGGTACGGACGCGGATCGTGGAGCGTATTCGGGCGCAGGCGGAGCGGCGTGCGGGGGCGGTGCCGGGTGCCTGGGTGCGGAAGATCGAGCGGGCGCGGGCGATCGGCGAGCACCTGGACGCCGTATGGCCGCGGGTGCGGCCCGAGGAGGTCGTCGCCGAACTCCTCACCGATGCCGATGCGTTGGCCGGGGCCGCCGACGGGGTGTTCGACGCCGACGAGCAGAAGGCGCTGCTGTGGGCGCGACCGCCGCGTTCGTGGAAGAGCGCACGCTGGTCGGCCGCCGATCTCGTCCTGCTCGACGAGGTCGCCGGGCTCATCGAGCATCCCCAGGGGTACGGCCATCTCGTCGTCGACGAGGCCCAGGACCTCTCCCCGATGGAGTGCCGGGCCATCGCCCGCCGGGCGTCCTTCGGGTCGCTGACCGTGCTCGGGGATCTGGCGCAGGGGACCACGCCGTGGGCCGCGCGGTCCTGGCCCGCGCTCCTCGCCCACCTCGGGAAACCGGACGCCACCGTGGTTCCGCTCACCACCGGGTTCCGGATGCCGCAGGCCGTCGTAGGCCTGGCCAACCGGCTGCTGGCACGGCTGGATGTGGACGTGCCGGCCGCCCGGTCCTTGCGTGGCGACGGGGAGTTGAGCTTCCGGGAGGCGGTATCCGGCGATCTGCCGGGGGCAGTCGTCGAGGCCGTGCGCGCCGCGCTCGACCGCGAAGGGTCCATCGGAGTCGTCGCCGCCGACGCGGACGTGGACCGGCTGCGGTCGGCGCTCGGAGCGGCCGGGATCGAGGATGCCCGGGTGTCCGTCGTACCCGCGAGCCTCGTCAAGGGCCTGGAGTACGACCACGTCGTCGCCGTCGAGCCCGCGACGATCGCGGAGGCGGAGGAGCGGGGCCTGCACCGGCTGTACGTCGTCCTGACCAGGGCGGTGTCGAGGCTGGAGGTGGTGCACGGGCGGCCGTTGCCGTTCTAGGCGGTTCGGCAGTGCGCCCCGATAGGGGCGCGGGGCTGTGACATATGCGGCTCCGCCGCGTGGGCGCGACCAGCCACGACGGGCCCGCAGACGAGCGACGGCCGCCCGTCGGGTTCAGACGCTTTCCAGCAGCGGAATCAACTGCTCTTCCTCGTACGTCAGATGCTCCTCCAGCTCGGTCGCCAGGCGTTCGATCTCGGCGTGGGCGGACGCCGCGTCCGACTCGGGGGACACGGCGGCGCGCAGTTTCTCCACCAGCTCGGCGATCCGCTCGTGCTCCTCGCCCAGCCGGGCCAGGACGGGGGCGGCCTCGGGGTGCCGGTCGGCGAGGACCGGGAACATGCCCATGTCCTCGGCGGTGTGGTGGTAGTGCAGGCCGTGGCAGAAGGTGAGGCAGTTGACGCGGAGCTGGGCGCCGAGGGCGGTGCCGTCGGCCATCTCCTTGCGGATCAGCGCGAGTTCACGCCGGAAGCCGTCGTGGATGACCTTGATCGCCTCGCCGAGGGAGCCGGCCCTGATGTTCGGCGGGCCGTCCTGCTCGATCTCGTACAGCGCGACCACGGGTATCACGCGGCCCGCCTTCTCCTGGTACGCCGCCCAGCCCGGCTCCGCCTCGACGGCCCGTGCGAAGGCCTGGTCGCGTTCCTCGCCCTCCAGGACGACGGCCCGCGCGGGATACGTGAACGCGCCGCTCTCGACGGTGACTTGGGGGTTGGCGCGGAGGTTGTGGTACCAGGCGGGGTGCCGGGGGGAGCCGCCGGCCGAGGCGATGACCAGGACGCGTTCGGCGCCGTCGGGGAGGAAGCCGAGGGGGGTGGTGTGCGGGGTGCCGGTGCGGGCTCCGGTGGTGGTCAGCAGCAGGAGCCGGGCGCCTTCGAAGTAGCCGCCGACCGCGCCGTGGTTGGCGCGGAACTCGTCGATGATCTGTTGGTTGAAGTCGTTGGGCATGCGTCGGTGTTCTCGCTTCTTTCTCGATCGCTGATGTCCCATGCGGATCGCATGGGCGGGAGCTACGGCGAAAATAAAGAAGCGGCGGGCCTCTCGCCCGCGCCGGCCTCACTCAGAGGCCGGGCACCCAACTCGCTCACGGCACAAGGCCGACCCGGCAGTCATGGACGGGACGTTAACCGGGGGAGAGGATGCGCGGCAAGCGAGTTTGTCCGATCCTGTTGAACGATGCTCCTTTTTCTCGATGTGGACGGGACGCTGATCCCGTTCGGGGCGACCTGGCCCTACCCGGAGTACGAGGCTCGCTTCGCGCTGCCGGAGGGCGCCGGCCATCCGCTGCTGCCCCGCGTCGATCCCGGGCTCGGGGCCCGGCTCACCGCGCTGGACTGCGAGTTGGTGTGGGCCACGACCTGGATGGACGACGCCAACGAGTGCCTGGCGCCCTGGCTCGGCCTGCCCCCGCTGCCACTGGTCGACTGGCCGGGCGGCGGCGAGGGCAAGCCACGCGGCCTGCACTGGAAGACCCGGCCGCTGGTCGCCTGGGCGGACGGTCGGCCCTTCGTCTGGGTCGACGACGAGATCACCGACGTGGACCGGGAGTGGGTGGCCGCCCATCACCCCGTACGGGCCCTGCTGCATCGCGTGGATCACCGGTACGGGCTGACCGACGCGGACTTCCTGGTGCTGCGGCGGTGGGTCAGTGGGCGGTGCGGCCCAGAAGCTCGGTGACCCGCATGAAGCTGTCCGTGCCGTGGCCCTCGGCGATGACCCGGCGGGCCAGGCCCTCGGTGACGCGCATCAGGCTCGTGTCGATGCCGTGGGACTCGGCGGTGTGGACGATGTGCGCCATGGTGGAGGCGGCGGAGGTGATGGGGTTGATCTCGCCGGAGTAGGTGCCGTTGTCGACGTCGGCGGCGAACTCGGCGAACAGAGGCCCCTGGATCGCGCCGATGCCCTGCGCGAAGGGCGCCAGCTCACGGGCGGTGATCCCCTCGGCGCGGGCCACCGCGAGGGCGTGGGCATAGCCCGCCATGGCCGTCCAGAAGATGTCGAGCAGGGCGATGTCGTAGGCGGCGGCCCGGCCGATGTCCTCGCCGAGGTGGGTGTGGGTGCCGCCCAGGGCGGACAGGGTGGGCTGGTGCCGGTCGTAGAGCTCCTTCGGGCCGCTGAGGATGAAGACGCCCTCGGGCGTTCCGATGTCCGGCGTGGCGGTCATGATCGCGCCGTCCAGGTAGCGGATGCCGTGCGCGGCGGCCCAGTCGGCCGTGTCCCGCGCGCGGTCCGGGGTGTCGGCGCTGAGATTGACGACCGTACGGCCCTTGAGAGCGGCCGTGACGGCGTCCTCGCGGAGGATCGCGTCGGAGGCGTCGTAGTTCACCACGCAGACCACGGTGAGCGGGCTCGCGGCCACCGCCTCCTCGGCCGACCCGGCCGCCGACGCCCCGCGCTCGACCAGCTCCCGTTCCCTGCCCGGGGTGCGATTCCATACGGTGGTCCGCAGACCGGCGTCGACGAAGGCACCGGCCAGGGCCCGGCCCATCGGACCCAGGCCGAGGACGGTGACGGCGGACTGGTCGTCGTACGTAGACATGCTTCAACTCCCGTAAAATGTGCGGTAATTGATGACAAAGGGGCGAGGATGACGCGCAGCCGTGCTCAGGACACGAACGTGTGCGGAGTGACCGCCGCGATCGCGGTGATCGACGGCAAGTGGAAGCCGAGCCTGCTGTGGCTGCTGGAATCAGGCCCGCAGCGGCCCGGCGAACTGCGGCGCCGGCTGCCCGGGCTCACCGAGAAGGTGCTGACCCAGGCGCTGCGCGAGATGGAGGCGGACGGTCTGGTGCACCGGGAGGTGCACGACGTACTCCCGCTGAAGACGGTCTACTCCCTGACCGGCTTCGGCCGTGAACTCTCCGAACTCCTCGCTCCCCTCTCCGACTGGGGCCACCGCCGCCTGGACCGGCTCCGCGCCTCCTGACCTCGCGACTTCAGCCTCGCCCGAGGGCCGCGCGCTGCCAAGTACCCACTTTTTTGTGGGTACTCCGGGACAGGGCGGGAGGGACCTCTCCGGTACGCCGACGCTAGTACGCGGGGTTACTCCCGCTGTCAGACGACCTCGCCGTCCCCGCCCGGCACCGTAAGTCCCATGAAACTGAGCCGTCCCGCACGCCGGGCTTCCGTTGTCGTCCATGTCGTCGCCTCGGCGAGCTGGCTCGGGCTCACGCTCGGGCTGCTCGCGCTGGCGGTCACCGCGATCACCACCGGGTCCGCGGTGACCGCCGAGGCATCCGTCCGGGCCATGAAGCTGTTCGCCGACTGGCTGCTGCTTCCGGCCGCGTTCCTCACGCTCCTCACCGGCCTGCTGCTGTCCCTGGGCACCCCATGGGGGCTCGCACGGCACCGCTGGGTCTACGTCAAGTTCTGGCTCACCCTGGCCACGATCACCGCCACCGCCTTCGCCCTCCGCCCCGGCCTGGGCGCCACGGTCACCGCCGTTACCGAGACCGGCTCCGTGCCCGACCCCACCGACCTCGTGATGGGACCGATCGTCTCCCTGTCCGCCTACGTCTTCATGACCGTGATCTCGATCCTCAAGCCATGGGGGTTGACCCGGCGGGGCCGGAATGCGCGCACAGCCGTCCGCCGTCCGGTGAGCACCGAGCGGGCTCGCCAGGTTGCCTAGCGACTTACACCCAGGGAAAGAGGATTCCAGCACTAGGGAGGACCCACCCTGCCGCACCCGACTTCCTGTGCCTGGCTCGCTCGGGTAGTCGTGCCGGAAGCGAGCGGGGCGCGAGGGCTCGCCGGACCCGACACGTCCAGTCGGCCCCGCGTCCTCGTCCCCGCGCGCTCCCGCGCCCGCGTGTGCGGGAGCGCGCGGTTGCGGACGCCGGAGAGGAGCTCGTGCAGGCCGAGGCCCTCGGGGTGGCGGCGAACCGCCCTCGCATAGGCGCCGATCACGGCCAGGCAGGCGGCCAGGGACAGCAGCAGGACGAGCCCGGTGACCGGATCCGCGGCCAGGCTGTAAGCCACGTCCCGGTAGCCGACCTGGCCCGCGATCTCGATGAGCGCGGAGGCGTCGGCAGGGGAGGCCGGGTAGTCGGGAAGGATCGCCCCGGCGGCGAGCCATACGACCGCCAGCGGCGGACCCAGCAGCGCGGCGCGCAGGACGAGCCGGGCGGGCCCCGGCCGTCCGCCGTCAGCGGTGACCAGCTGCAGCAGCGATACGTGCTTGCCCGGCGTCGCGCCCGTCCGCCACGGGACGACGACGAACCACAGTCCGAGGACGACCGGTGGCACCCACAGCACGCTCTCCGCACCGAGCACGACGTACGCGACGCCCGCGACGCCGCCGGTGAGCAGGGCGACGCCCGTCACGTCCAGCAGCAGCGCGAGCAGGCGGCGGCCGAAGGGGACCTTGCCGGCGGCGAGCGGGGCGAGTGCGCGGTCGTCCAGGCTGTCCAGGTCGGGCAGGGCCCGGGCCAGAGGCCCGGCGGCCGCCCAGCCGAGGGCCGCGCCCGCCGTGTTGACGATGAGATCGTCGACGGCGAAGAGGCGGTACGGGCACGCGTAGAGGCCCAACAGCCCGCTGTACTGGGTCAGTTCGAGGCACAGCGATCCCGCGAATCCGGCGATCGTTGCCGCGGTGAGCCCGCGCCGGAAGTGGATCCGTACGAACGCTCCGAGCGGCAGCAGCAGGAGCAGGTTGAACGCGGTCTGCCAGACGGCCGAGTTGTGCAGCACGAGCGCGTCGAGCGTGACGCGGTGGTGTGCCTCCTTCCAGATGTCGGCGAAGGCGGTGCCCGGCGTCAACTGCGGTTCGCGGAAGGACGGGTATGCCGCGCAGACGTCCACCGACGGCGATGGCAGCGGCACGACCGTCATGCAGAAGGCGGAGAGTGCGTAGTACCCGCCGCCGTACACCGACAGCACCCGCCAGCGGGTCATGACGCCATGCCGCCGGTAGAGGACGATCGCCGTCGGCACGAACGTCAGTAAGGCGATCGCCGGGAAGAGCAGCGCTGCCGTGCGGATCGGCAGCAGGTAGGTCTCCGTCATGGCGCGCCACTATACACAGCGATTATACGTTGAGTGTATAGAGGGTTTCCGGCCGCCGCAGGGGTCGATACGGCCTATGGGCTGCAGTCCCGGCATGGACCTGCGGTGCCCGGACTTGAGTGAGACGGGTTTCGTCGATGTGGTCCGCGTCTCAAGTGATCTGGTCCGATTCGCCTCTGGTCTCAGGCAATCGGGTTCAGCGACAGAGTTCCATCAGGACCTAGCCAGGGGACGCCCCGCTTTAGTGGGGTGGGGAATGGCTTCTGAGTCCTGCTCTGGCCTCAACTGTGTGCACGGATCTGTG
>NZ_JBFALC010000100.1:0-24259 GCF_040656035.1 Streptomyces sp. NPDC050211 | reverse complement strand
GCGGGCTCGGCCTTCTGCCGAGCCCGCCCGGGCCGGCTCCTACCGGAGCCGGACTCGTGGCACTCCGTCAGCGCTGCCGGGTCAGCAGACCCGGACGGTAGGGCCATTGGCCGTAGTCGCCGCCGGAGTTGGGGTCGCGTCCCTGGTAGAGGAGCTGCAGGTTGCAGGGATCGACGGTGAAGGTCTGATCGGCGCTGGTGCGGATCAGTTCGCCATGGCTGATGTCGTTGGTCCAGGTGGCGCCACTATTGGCCTTGCCGGCGAAGGGGTTGCTCTCGGTCGCGGCCTGGGGTGTCCAGGAGCCGTTCAGACTCGTGGCCGTGAACGAGCGGAAGTAGCGGCCCTGCGAGCCGATCGCCTCGACGATCATGAGGTAACGGTTCTGGCCCTGGAGCTTGTAGACCTGCGGGGCTTCGAACAGGTTGTTCCTCGTATCGCTCATGATCGTTGTGTAGTTGGAGCCGAAACTGCTCGGGAAGTTCCCGATCGGCATGCTGGCCCGGTAGATCTTGCCGTTGTCACCGGCGAAGAACAGGTACATGTTCGAGCCGTCAGCGATGAGCGTCTGGTCGATGGGTCCTGTTCCGGAGTCGGGGAGGCTTCCGGAGAAGAGCGGCTGCTCCGCTGACCAGCCATTCGGGTTGGTGGGGTCGCTCGACGTCCGGTAGGAGAACGCGGTCCGGCCCCACTGGTAGGCGAGCACCCAGATGTTCTTCGGCGCGAAGTAGAAGAGCGTGGGCGCGACGGTGGAATTCGACATCGCGTTCTGGCTGGCCGAGGCCATCTCCGGCCAGTTGGTGAACAGACCGAAGTTCATCGAACCCCAGCCCGATCCCTGTCCCACGCCGTGCGTCGTCGCATAGACGAGGTGCCTGCCGTTGTAGGGGACGACGGTGAAGTCCTTGAGCGAGGCCCACCCGGCCCTAGGCTGCGCCAGCGCGCCCGTTGATGTCCAGCGGTAGGTCGACGGAAGATCGCACGCGCCGGGGTTGTCGCCGCCGACCTTGACGAGCTGCCACTGCTGGTTGGTGCCACCCCAGTCGTCGTACTGGACGACGTTCGCGTTGTCGGCGGTGGAGGCGCCTTGCACTTCGAGGGCCTTGTTGCTGTGGCGCGCGATGAGCCTCACGTAGCCGTCCGAGCTGTCGGCCAGCCGGAACTGCTGGTTGGTGCCGTTCAGGTCGGCCCACTGGACGATCGAGCCGCCGTTGGCGGTGGAGAAGTTATGGACGTCCAGCACCTTGCCGGAGTGGCGGGACTTGATGCGGTAGTAACCGCCGCCGGAGTCGACGAACTGCCACTGCTGCTGGTTCTGATCGTTCCTGGTCCACTGGGTGATGCGGGCGCCGTCGCTGGTCGCCAGATTGTAGACGTCCAGGGCCTTGCCGCTGTTGCGGTTGACCAGCACGTATGAGGCGTTGGGGTCGACGGTCGCCGCGCTGGCCGGCTGGGCGCCGAGGAAGGTGGCCACGAGCAGCAAGGGCGCAAGGACGGCTAGTAAGCGTCTTAGGCGGACTGGGGACGGGTGGCGAAACCACATCGGAGGGCACTCCTTTAGGGGCGGGGGTGAGGTGATCCCGATGAACCATTGAGCGGACGTGCCGGTGGGCGGGGGAATCTCGAATGTTTCGAAGAATTCCCGGACGCTGTGACGCCACAAGCTAGGAATGTGGGGCCCTCTGGTCAAGCCCTGTCGCCGATCTGTCCACAAACAGCGCCTCCTCTTGCCTTCCGGCTCGCCAGTGGCTCCGGAAAGTTTCGGAGGAGAAACCGAAACTTCTTGTGCGGGGAGTATTGACGATCCACCGTCAACGCCTCAATCATCCCTTCAATCAGCCCCGTCTGAGAAAGCGGCCATAGTTCGAGATACCGAACCGCGTCGGCACTGAGCAGTCCGTGCCACACGGCAGGGCCGCGCACAGCCGCACGACAGAGCCGCACACCACAGCACCCGCGCCACCCCGTTCGCGCAGTTGGAGAGGTGCGCGACGCCGCGTGGCGGTCCGCCGGCTGAGCCGCGATGGAGGTACCCCCATGCCTGTGTCGAACATGCCTGTGTCGAAACACCGCCGCCGCCCGCCGTACGTCACCCGGCGGTCGGGCGGGTGCCGTCCGGGCCGGCTGAGACCCCCGGTCCTCTGACCGCGGTGTCCGGTGATTCCGTGCCGTCTGGGTTCCGGCCCGCCCCGTCCGTCTGCCGTGGGAGCGGACGGCGCATTCCCCTGCGCTGCAGTCCTTCCGTGATTTCTACCTTGGAGGCAAGTCATGGGCTCGTATGCCCTTCCCAGATCCCCTATCCGCCGAAAGGTCCGCGGACTGCTGTTGGCGCTGCTCGTCGGTGTCCTCGGTGCGGTCGGCGCACTGGTCGCGCCACCGCCCGCACAGGCCGCCGAGACCACGCTCGGCGCCGCGGCGGCGCAGAGCGGCCGCTACTTCGGCACCGCCATCGCCTCGGGCAGGCTGGGCGACTCGGCGTACACGTCGATCGCCAGCCGCGAGTTCAACTCGGTGACGGCCGAGAACGAGATGAAGATCGACGCCACCGAACCGCAGCGGGGTCAGTTCAACTTCGCCGCCGGTGACCGCGTCTACAACTGGGCGGTGCAGAACGGCAAGCAGGTGCGCGGCCACACCCTGGCCTGGCACTCCCAGCAGCCCGGCTGGATGCAGAGCCTCAGCGGCAGCAACCTGCGCCAGGCGATGATCGGCCACATCAACGGCGTGATGGCCCACTACAAGGGCAAGATCGCGCAGTGGGACGTCGTGAACGAGGCCTTCGCCGACGGCAGTTCGGGAGCCCGGCGCGACTCCAACCTGCAGCGCACCGGCAATGACTGGATCGAGGTCGCCTTCCGCACCGCGCGCGCCGCCGACCCGGCCGCCAAGCTCTGCTACAACGACTACAACGTCGAGAACTGGACCTGGGCCAAGACCCAGGCCATGTACAACATGGTCCGCGACTTCAAGCAGCGCGGCGTCCCGATCGACTGCGTGGGCTTCCAGGCCCACTTCAACAACGACAGCCCGTACAACAGCAACTTCCGCACCACCCTGCAGAGCTTCGCCGCCCTCGGCGTCGACGTGGCCATCACCGAGCTCGACATCCAGGGCGCCTCGCCCACGACCTACGCCAACGTGACCAACGACTGCCTGGCCGTCCCGCGCTGCCTCGGCATCACCGTCTGGGGTGTGCGCGACAGCGACTCCTGGCGACCGCAGCACACGCCGCTGCTGTTCAACAACGACGGCAGCAAGAAGCCCGCCTACACCGCCGTCCTCAACGCACTCAACGGCGGCTCCACCACGCCCCCTACGGAGTCCGGACAGATCAAGGGAGTCGGTTCAGGCCGCTGCCTGGACGTTCCGAACGCCGGCACCGCCGACGGCACCCAGGTCCAGCTGTGGGACTGCCACAGCGGCACCAATCAGCAGTGGACGCACACCGCCGCGGGCGAGCTGAAGGTCTACGGGAACAAGTGCCTGGACGCCGCCGGCACCGGCAACGGCGCCAAGGTCCAGATCTACAGCTGCTGGGGCGGCGACAACCAGAAATGGCGCCTCAACTCCGACGGCTCCATCGTCGGCGTCCAGTCCGGCCTCTGCCTCGACGGCGTCGGAAGCGGCACCGCCAACGGCACCCTGATCCAGCTCTACTCCTGCTCGAACGGCAGCAACCAGCGCTGGACCCGCACCTGATGGGACCTGCCACAGACGAAAGGGTGAGTCGATGAAGACCTATGGTGCGGCTTCCCCCGCCCCTCCACCGAGACATCACTGGTGGTCCCGGGTCGCCGCCGTGGTGGCGATGGCCCTTGCGATCGGCATGCTCGCCGTGGTGAATCCGGCGCCCGCCGAGGCGGCGACGGTGGACACCAATGCCTGGTACGTCCTGGTCAATCGCGGCAGCGGCAAGGCGCTGGACGTCTCCGGCACGTCCACCGCCGACGGTGCGCGGGTCAGCCAGTGGACGCGCCACGACGGAGCCAACCAGCAGTGGCAGTTCGTGGACTCCGGCGGCGGCTTCTACCGCCTCAAGGCCCGGCATTCGGGCAAAGTTCTCGATGTGGCCGGCGCCTCGACCGCGGACGGTGCCGCGATCCAGCAGTGGGCCGACCACAACGGGGCCAACCAGCAGTTCCGCCTGGCCGACTCCGACGGGGGCCACGTCCGGCTGATCAACCGAACCAGCGGCAAGGCGGTGGAGGTGCAGGGCGCCTCCACCGCCGACGGCGGCAACGTCGTCCAGTACTCCGACTGGGGCGGCGCCAACCAGCAGTGGCAGATGGTCAAGCTGTCGTCCGGTGGCGGCGGCGAGGGCGGATGCGGCAGCGCTCCGACTCTGGCGAGCGGCACGCACACGATTCAGAGCGGCGGCAAGAGCCGCAGCTTCATCCTCAGGGTTCCCCCCAACTACGACAACAGCCACCGCTACCGGCTGATCTTCGCGTTCCACTGGCGGGGCGGAACCGCCGGCGAAGTCGCCTCGGGCGGAACGAGCGGGAGCGCCTGGTCCTACTACGGCCAACAGGAGCAGTCGAACAACGACGCGATCCTCGTCGCCCCCCAGGGCCTCGGCAACGGCTGGGCCAATTCGGGCGGTGAGGACGTCACCTTCGTCGACGACATGATCCGGCACATCGAGGGCGGCCTCTGTGTCAACCCGGCACAGCGCTTCGCCACGGGATTCAGCTGGGGCGGGGGTATGAGCTACGCACTCGCATGCAGCCGGGCGAACGCCTTCAGGGCCGTCGCGGTCATCTCCGGCGCTCAGATCAGCGGGTGCAGCGGTGGCACCCAGCCCATCGCCTACTTCGGAATCCACGGCATCAGCGACAACGTCCTCAACATCGGGCAAGGACGGTCCCTGCGCGACAAGTTCGTCGCCAACAACGGCTGCACCGCCCAAAGCCCGCGCGAGCCCGCGCCGGGCAGCCGAACGCACATCACCACCACCTACTCGGGCTGCCGTGCCGGATACCCGGTCCAATGGGCCGCGTTCGACGGAGGCCACATACCCGGTCCGGTCGACGGCTCCTCCGGCGAGAGCGGCGTCACCACCTGGACCAAAGCAGAGATCTGGAGGTTCTTCGCACAGTTCCAGTGACACCCCGCACCACGGAGTGGAGCCAGGTGACCCTGGCTCCACTCCGTCCCGCCACGCTCTAGAAGAACCCAAGTTTCTTTGGACTGTATGAAACGAGAACGTTCTTCGTCTGCTGGTGGTACAGCGATGGCAGGCCGTTGACCAGGCAAAACACGCGACTCTGGGTCGTAGTCTCATGAGTTGGCTCGCAGCTGGTCCGAATCTTCGCCGAACGAGCTGCCAGGAGTGGCTGGTGGCGGCTGGTCTGCACCCCGCGGCCGGGCCACGACGCTGCGGGTGGCCCGGGACCTGGGGGGGCATCAGGTCGTCGGCTCGGGCGGTGGGGCACGGATCGTCGTGGACCGGCGTGACGGGAGGGCTGCCCACGGAACCGGTAGCGGCGTTCGGGACGCCCTGCCGCGCCGTAGCGCAGGGAGACCTCCGCATGTCAGGAGGCGTAGAGCTCGTCGATGTCCGCCGCGTACGCCTTCACGATCGCGCCCCGCCGCAGCTTCAGCGAGGGTGTCATGAGGCCGTCGGCCATGCTGAACTCGGTCGGAAGGATCCGGAACGCCCGGATCGACTCGGCCCGGGACACGGCGCTGTTCGCCATGGTCACGGCTCGCTGGATCTCCGCACGCAGGTCCTCGTCGACCGTCACTCCCGTGGACTGCGCCGGCTGTCTCGCGCGCAGCTGGTGCCAGTGCCTCGCGGCCTCGGGGTCCAGGGTGATCAGGGCCGCGATGAAGGGCCGGTTGTCGCCGACCACGAGGCACTGGGAGATCAGGGGATGCCTCCGGAGCCGCTCTTCCAGGATCCGGGGACTGACACTCTTGCCGCCGCTGGTGATGAGGATGTCCTTCTTGCGGCCGGTGATGACGAGATAGCCGTCGTCGAGAAAGCCGATGTCGCCCGTCGCGAGCCAGCCGTCGCGCAGCACCGCCTCGGTGGCCACACGGTCGTTGTGATAGCCGGAGAAGACGACATCCCCCCGGACCCAGATCTCGCCGTCCCGCGCTATGTGGACGGCGCAGCCCGGCAGCGGCCTGCCCACCGTGCCGAACCGGGGGCTGCCCGGCGGCTGGCTGGTCACCGCGGCGGTGGTCTCCGTGAGCCCGTACCCGTCGTGGACGGTGATCCCGGCACCGGCGAAGAACAGGCCCAGTTCCCGGTCGAAGGTCGACCCCCCGGATGTGGCATGCCGGACCCGGCCGCCCAGCACGCCCCGCAGTCGGCCGTACACCAGGCGGTCGAAGACCGCGTGCGCGGCCTTGAGCATCGGTCCTGGCCCGGATCCCGCTCCCGTGTTCCGCCGCTCCACCTCCTCGGTGTAGCGGATCGCGACGGCCATGGCCCGGTCGAACAACGGCCCCCGTCCGGCCTCCTCGGCCGCGCGGCGCGCCGTGTGGAAGATCCTCTCGAAGATGTACGGCACGGCGAAGACATAGGTCGGCCGGAAGGACGCGAGGGCGGGGAGGAGTGCGGTGGGTGACAGGTCGGGCTGGTGCCCCAGCCGGACGCCGCACCGCGGATGCAGACCACCTGCACCATCAGGCCGTAGATGTGGGAGAGCGGCAGGAAGGCAAGGATGCACGGCTGTTCCCCCGGTTCGGCGAGGATCTCCTTCCAGCCCGCGTACAGGGTGTCGCACTCGGCGGCGAGATTGGCGTGGGTGATCACGCAGCCCCGGGGCCGCCCGGTGGTACCCGACGTGTACGTGATGGTGGCCACCGACCGCGGTGTCACTGCCTGGCGGTGACGGTGCACCACGGCGTCCGGGATGCCCAGGCCCTGATACGTCAGCCGGGACACGCAGTCCGCGTCGAGCTGCCACATCGCATGCAGGGCAGGCAGCCCGTCGCAGGCCGCTCCCACGGTCATGGCATGGTCCTCGTGCTCCACCACGATGGCCGACACCTGGGTGTTCGACAGGATCCAACGGACCTGGTCCGCCGAGGAGGTGGGGTAGACGGGCACGAGCTCAGCGCCGATCGACCACAGCGCGTAGCTGAACAGCGTCCACTCGTAGCGGGTCCGGGACATCACGGCGACCCGGTCACCGAACCGTATGCCCTCGGCCAACAGCCCCTTCGCCAGCCCCATCACCTCGTCGCGGAACTCGGCCGCGGTCACCGCAAGCCACTCGTCGCTGTCCGGTTCGCTGCGCCGGGAGAGCTGTTCCAGCTTCGGGTCGCGCTCGGCCACGTCGTACACCGAATCCGCGAGGCCACCCCTCGGCAAGGTCTCCACCAGCGGCGGAAGGCCGAAATCGCGCACGGTACCCCCTCATTGAGCCATTGCCGTGCCGCGCCTCCCGGCGGGCAGGGGCGAAAAACTACCGGCCACCGACTGGGCTGCCTAGGGGCCTGCGGCCTGCCGAGGCGGCCCTGGCAAACCGCCGCGCACGCCGGCCTGGTCGCCGTCGGCGCGCTGTACAGCAGGCTGCCGCACAGGACCCCGTAGCTCGCCGCCGGCGGCTGACGGCCACACCCCGCCGGGCCCAGCCGACTGTCAGCGGGTCTTGCGACGCATCTCCCGGGGGCTCACCCCGAAGCGGCGGCGGAAGGCCGTGCTCAGCGCGCTGGCCGAGGAGAAGCCCGAGGCGTACGCCAGGTCCGTGATCGTCATGTGCTCGCAGTCGGCGCACAGGAGACGCTCCCGGACCAGACGCAGGCGCTCCTCGCGGATCAGGTCGCGGGGCGTGGTACCCGCATGCTGGAGCGCGAGCTGGATCTGGCGGAGGGACCAGCCGAGGGCGCGGGCCATGGCGGCGCCGGACAGGTCGGGGTCGGCCGCGTGATCGCGCACGTAGCGGCGGACCATCGCCTCCACCCCGGTCAACTGCCCCGGGGCGTCGGGGCGGTCGTCGCCGCAGGCGAGCATGCAGAGCAGCTCGACGACGCGGTCGCACACGGCGTCGAACTGCGCGGTGGTGAGGTGGTCGCGCTCCTCGTTCAGGCTGCGCACCACGGAGTGCACCACGCGGCCCAGCCCCCTGGTCAGATCGAGCCCGGTGGCCAGCGGTGCCTTCCGGTTCAGCGGGCCGTCGATCTCCTGGGCCGGGATCGACATGATGACACCGCGCAGAGACGCGCCGTGCAGGATCTCGAAGGGCGCACCGAGCGTGATCAGGCTGCCCGTGCCCGGCGTCAGCCGCACCTCCTCGTCGTCCTGCCGCAGCCGCAGTTCGCCGGAGAGCGGGAAGAGGAGCCGGTAGTCGGGGTCGGGCATCTGCCGGATCAGGCCCGGTGTGCGCGCGTACTCGATCTGGTCGCTGTACCACGTGACGACCTGGTAGGTGTCGCTGCGCTGGCGGATCATCTCGCCGCGGAAGACCTCGGCGCGTCCGTACCTGTAGTCCAGCCGGGTCTGGTACGCCCCGACGCGCTCACTCCACAGATCGGTCTGCTCGCGTGCCTCGACCTCGGCGGTCCTCGTCGTCTCCACGACGTAACTTCCCGTGGGCAACGCATCCCCTCCGCTGCGACGTGTCCCGACGGCCTGCGCGGCAGCCCGGAACGCTCCTGTGTTCGAGGGCTGTCGCTCGGCGCAGACTAGGGACCAGCAATCGGTTTCCGGAACTCTCCTCAGCCTCATTGGCCTATGCCAAAGACAAGCCTGTCGCGATCGGCACGTCCCACGAACGCGCCTGCGTCCCAGGGCAACTTCCTTGCGCGCACGGACAAGTGCGCCCACGGACACGCCGCTACCGTCGTGCGCCCGTCGACCCGCCACCTGCTGTGAGGACTTGATGACGGAACAGATACCGGAGGCGGTGTTCTGGTGCCTGGCCGTGGGCCTGTTCGCCGTCGGCGTGCTGCTGGTGCGCGAACGCGGCATCAGCGCACGGCAGCGCAGACGGAACGCCGAACTCAGGGACGGCCTGCGGGCACGGGACGAGGAACTCCAGCACCTCGTCTCGGCCCGGCTGCCGGCCCTGGAGGACGCGGCCCATCAGCAGGCCCCGGCCGTCGGCCTGCTCGACGACCGGCTCGCCGACACGGAGTTCGCGAAGTGCCTCGACGGGGTCCTGGAACGGTTCGCCGGTGCGGTCGAGCACGCCCGGTCGCGCGCCGACCAGTCGGCGAAGGCCGCCCTGAAGGCGTCGATGCGCTCCATCCAAGCCTTGGCCAACGAACAGCAGGTGTCCATCGCCGAGATGCAGGACCGGCACGACAACCCCGGCGTGCTGCGCGACCTGCTCGAGATCGACCACACCAACGCCCAGTTCGGCCGTCGTGCCCAGGCCATCGCCGTGCTCTGCGGCTCGTGGCCGGGCCGCCAGCGCTCCACCTCCGCACTCGTCGAGGTCGTACGCGGCGCCACCTCCCGCATCCGCGACTACCGGCGCATCCGCATCAACGGCGAGGTCGACATCGCCGTGCGGAGCCGGGCGGTCGAACCGGTGGTGCTCGCGGTCGCCGAACTGCTCGACAACGCGGCGCGTCACTCGCAGCCGGGCACGACCGTCGAGGTCACCGTCCAGACGGTGCACAACGGTGCCTGCGTGGTGATCGACGACGCCGGAGTCGGCATGGCCGGCCGGGCAGCCGAGCACGCCGCCGAACTGCTCGCCGGTACCCACGCGGTGGACATCTCCCGGCTCGGCGACCCGCCCCGCTTCGGCTTCGCCGTCATCGGGGCGCTCACCGAGCGCTATGGGTTCAGCGTCTCCGTGGACACGCTCTCCCCGTACGGCGGTGTACGCGCCGTGACGTTCCTGCCGACCGCTCTGCTCACGCACCTGGACGCCGCGCAGGAGCCCGCACCGCCCGAGCCCCAGTCCGCTGCCGCGCCCGCCCAGCCCCCTGCTCCCGCGCCCTCGCCGGGTACGGCCTCTGCCGCCGATCCCGATCCCGACCCCGAACTCGCAGAGGCGACGCCGGGAGGCCTGCCCAGGCGCCGTCGCCGCTCGGCACGGCGACCCGTCGCGGAACCCGTACCGGCCGACGAGGTCGGCGGCCGGTCGGCCGAGGAGAACGCCCGGCGCATGGGCGCCTTCGCACGCGGCACCCGCTCCGGCAGAGCCGTCCGGCACACGCTCCACGACGACGAAGGGAACAGCCACGAATGACCGGGCCCACCAGCAACGAGCTGGGCTGGATGCTGGACGAGGTGCTGAAGGTCCCGCAGGCGCGCCACGCGATCCTGCTCTCCGCCGACGGCATGCTCCGCGCCTTCTCCGAGCAGATCGACCGGGACGACGCCGAACGGCTGGCCGCAGGCCTGTCCGGCGTCCAGTCGATCAGCCGCAGCACGGCCGAGTTCTGCGGCACCCCGCACACCCCGTGGCGCCAGACCCTGATCGAGTTCGCGCACGGCTACGTCTTCCTGGTCGCCGCCGGCGAGGGCGCCTACCTGGCGGTCTCCACGGGGGAGGACGTCGACATGGAGGCGGTCACCTACCGCATGCACAAACTCGTCGACCGGCTCGGCAAGGAGCTGACCAGCCCCGCCCGGCAGGACACCGGCAGCCCGGGATGACACCCCGGCGCCGCCCCGCAGACCGGCTGGTGCGGTCGTACGTCGTCACGGACGGCCGCGCCCACCCGACCCGCAACACCCTGGACCTGGTCACCCTGCTGATCGCGACCGACGATCTGCCGCTGACCGGACTCAACCCGGAAAAGCGCAGGCTCATGGAACTGTGCCGGCCCGGAGCCCTGTCCGTCGCCGAGGTGGCCGGCCACCTGTCGCTGCCGGTCGGCGTGGCCAAAGTGCTGATCGCCGACCTCATGGACAGTGGCCACATCGTCACCCGCGCCCCGATTCCCGCCGCCCGGCCGACCGACGCCCGAATCCTCCAGGAGGTGCTCGATGGACTCCGCGCCCGCCTCTGACGACGTCTACCTGCGGCCCAGCGTGCAGACGGCGGTCAAGCTGCTGATCGTCGGGCACTTCGCGGTCGGCAAGACCACGTTCGTCGGCACGCTCTCCGAGATCCGGCCGCTGCGCACCGAGGAGGTCATGACCGAGGCCGGCGCCCTCATCGACGACCTCGCGGGCATGCGGGACAAGACGACCACGACGGTGGCCCTCGACTTCGGCCGGCTCACCCTCAACGACAGCCTGGTGCTCTACCTCTTCGGCACCCCGGGCCAGCAGCGCTTCACCCGGCTGTGGCAGGACATGACGCAGGGTGCGCTCGGCGCGCTCGTCCTCGCCGACACCCGACGCCTCAGCCAGTCGTTCGAGGTCATGGGCCTACTGGAGGAGTACGGACTGCCGTACGCGGTCGCGCTCAACCAGTTCCACGACGCTCCCGCGTGCGAGCTCGACGAGGTGCGCGAGGCCCTCGACCTGCTGCCCGAAACCCCCCTCGTCCGATGCGACGCCCGCGACCGGGTCTCGTCCACGCGGGCACTCATCAGCCTCGTCGAGTACCTCCTGAATCGCACCGGCCACCTGGAGCACGCGTGACCTCCGCATCCCCCGTCCCTCCCTTCCCGCCGCCGGGCTGCCCCGCCCACGAGTCCCTGCACGGGCCCGAGTTCGCCGCCGACCCGGCCGCCGTCTACCGTCGGCTGCGCGACATCGGCCCGATCGCGCCGGTCGAACTGGCACCCGGCGTGCGGGCCTCGCTCGTCGTCGGATACGACGCCGCCCTGCACGTGCTGCGCAGCACCGAGACGTTCTCCAAGGACGCCCGCCGCTGGAAGGACCTGGCGGACGGCACCGTCCCCCCGGACAGCCCGGTCGTGCCGATGATGATGTACCGGCCGAACGCGCTGTGGACCGACGGCACGGAACACCGCAGGCTGCGTGGCGCGATCACGGACAGCCTGGCCCGGGTGGACCCCGCCACCCTGCGCGGCCACGTCGAGGCGAGCGCGGACACGCTCATCGACCGCATCGCCCCGGCCGGGCAGGCCGATCTGCTCGGCGAGTACGCCCAGGTACTTCCCCTGCTGGTGTTCAACCGCCTGTTCGGCTGCCCGGCCGACTACGGGGAGCGCCTGGTGCAGGGGATGTCCGGGATCTTCGACGGAGTGGACGCCGAGAAGGCGAACGAACTGCTCGCGACGACTCTGCTGGACCTCGTCACGCTGAAGCGCCGGCGGCCCGGGCCGGACGTGACGTCCTGGCTCATGGACCATCCCGCCGGGCTCACCGACGAGGAGATGGTGCACACCCTCGTCCTGCTCATGGGCGCGGGTACCGAGCCCCAGCAGAACCTGATCGCCAACAGCCTGCGGCTGCTGCTGTCCGACGACCGGTTCGCCGGCACCCTCTCGGGCGGCAGCCTGCCGGTGGAGGACGCCCTCGACGAGGTGCTGTGGACCGACCCGCCCATGGCCAACTACGCCGTGCACTACCCGGTACACGACGTCGTGTACGAAGGGATGGTGCTGCGGGCGGGTCATCCGCTCGTGGTCAGTCTCGCCGCGGCGAACACCGACCCGTCCCTGACGGTGGATCAGCGTGCGGGCAACCGCGCCCACTTGGCGTGGAGCGCGGGCCCGCACACCTGCCCGGCGCAGAGTGCGGCCCGGCTGATCGCGGCGGTGGCCGTGGAGAAGCTGCTCGACCGGCTTCCCGATGTCGAACTCGCCGTACCGGTCGAGGATCTGGCCTGGCGACCGGGCCCCTTCCACCGAGCGCTGGCTGCGCTGCCGGTGGCGTTTCCGCCGGCCACCGTCACCCCGTCCACCGCCGGCGACGAGCCGCCCGTGGAGCGCACCGCGCCGACGCCCCCGCCGACCGCGGTGCCCGGGGTCGGCCGTGCAGGGCGCGGATGGGCCGCCCGGCTGCTCGCGTGGTGGCGCGGCGAGTGATCAGGACAGGCGCACCGGCAGGGAGCGATGGCCGTTGGAGATGAAGGAGTCGACCGGCTCCAACTCGTCCTGGGGCGCGGCGAGTCGGAGTCCGGGGAAACCGTCGAAGAGCGCCCGCAGCGCGATGCGGGCCTCGAGCCGCCCCAGCGGGGCGCCCAGGCAGAAGTGCACGCCGTGGCCGAAGGCGAGGTGCTCCTTGTCGGCGCGGGAGACGTCGAAGCGGTCGGCGTCCTCGCCGTACTTCCCGGGGTGACGTCCGGCGGCGGCGTAGGCGGCGAGGATGGCCTCGCCCTTGCCGATCATCACCCCGTCCGGGCCGCCGAACTCGCTCATCTTGAGCTCCTCGACGGCGTACCGCAGCGGCAGGCTGGCGACGGGCGCCGCCA
This sequence comes from Streptomyces sp. NPDC050211, assembly GCF_040656035.1. Taxonomy (NCBI): domain Bacteria; kingdom Bacillati; phylum Actinomycetota; class Actinomycetes; order Kitasatosporales; family Streptomycetaceae; genus Streptomyces; species Streptomyces sp. NPDC050211. The sequence continues at coordinate 11,015 of NZ_JBFALC010000100.1, read as the reverse complement.
CGCGCAGCGCCTCCTCGACCACGTCCTCCCACGAGACGCGGCCGGAACGGACGTGGGCGAGCTGGTCCGGATGGGTCAGCAGGAGATGGATGGCGTTGTCGATCAGGTTGACCGTGGTCTCGTGGCCGGCGCTGATCACGAGCACCAGGGTGTCGAGCAGCTCCTGCTCGCTCAGCCGGGTGTCGCCGTCGTCGCGGGCCGCGATGAGCGCCGAGGTCAGGTCGTCGCCCGGTGACCGCCGTTTGAGGGCGACGAGTTCGCCCAGCGCCGCGTAGAACCGTGCGTAGTTGTCAGTGACTTCCTCCGGGGTGGCGGAGGTGTGGAAGACGCCGTCCACGACGGCCCGCAGCTCCGCACCCTGTTCCTCGGGCAGGCCGAGGAGTTCGCTGATCACCCGGATCGGCAGCGGATAGCAGAACTCCTCGCGCAGATCGACGACTTGGCCGTGCCGTCCGGCCGCCTCGACCCGGTCCAGCAGGGCCGCGGCGATCTCCTCGATGCGGGGCCGGAGCGCCGCGGTGCGCCGTGCGGTGAAGGCCTTGGAGACCAGGGCGCGCAGCCGTTTGTGCTCGCCTCCGTAGGCGGTGAACATGTTCTGCACCGCGACCCAGGTGAACAGCGGCCATTCCGGGGCGATCTCGCCGTTGATCCACCGGGGCCAGTGCCGACGCGGGTCCTTGGAGACGCGTGGGTCGGTGAGCAGGCGCTTGAGCAGGTCGGGACTGCTGACGGCCCAGGCCTGGACGCCGTCGGGCAGTTCGACGAGGGTCACCGGTCCACGCTCGCGGATCCGGGTGGCCTCGCCGTGGATGTCGCGGCCGGTCGGGTCGATCACTAAGGGGCGGGGGTGTCCCATGGAAGTCTCCCAGGCGCTCGCACATCAATACGAGCCGTAAAGCTACTTGAACGTAGCGTGTCCGGGCGAGGGCCGCCGGCACGCGCTGCGCACGGGGGCAACTTCCTTGCGCGCGGGCGAAATTCGGCGGTTCGCCCCCGCCCTACGGTTCGGGGTGTCGGATCGGAGAGCCGGTGAGTGTGATGACAGTCGGCAGGACCGTGGTGGATGCAACCGGGCGGTGTCGAGGTGCGGACCGTGGCCGCGGGTGGCTGGTGGGACGCCGTGCGCGTACCGCTCGGCCTCGGGACCGATGCACTCCGCAACCTCGGAGACGAGACGGGAGCCGTGATCAGGGACGGCTTCGGCGCACGCCTGTACTGGCTGATTCCTCCTGGTTCCGCCGCCGACTGGGACCTCCCGCGGGTGCGTGTCCTGGGCCGGGGCTGCCACGTGGCGATCCCTCCGCTTCACCGCGTCACGTGCCCCGGTCTGTGCTGGCAGGTCACTCCGTCGCGTGACCGCGAATGGACGAACACGCCCCGCCTGTACTCCGCCCTCCGGACGGCGCTCCTCCGCGAGAAGTCCCCGCCCACTGACACCCACCCCGGCCGATCCTGAGCCCGGCCGGGGTGGGATCCGCGGGGTGACACGCCGTCACTCGGCCGTGCCCGCAACTCCGAAGCGGCGGAACATTTCGAGGAATGGGTCGTACGGGATGGTCGGGCGGAGCGATGCGCTCGGTGCAGCTCTCACCCTGGGCATCTGTTCCAGAGGGACGACTGACCGACGACCTGTTGCCGTACCTCAGCTTGATCATTAACCTCGCCGCTGTTTCAGGCGGACGTGTTCGGCGAGGGTTTTTTGGCTTTTGAAGTGGTCGCGCAGAGGGTCGGTGCGCTGGGTCCGGGAGGGCTGAATTCCCTGTGCATCAGCGGGAGTTGAGTCAGCAGGCGGGTTTCCCGCTCCCGGTCCGGACGCTGACCGGCCGGTCAGCGTCCGGACCGTTGGGACGGCCAGCCGTGGGGAGTGGCGGCTCGGCCCTGGGGCCGGGCGGGTTCAGCCCTTGGGCAGGGCGTAGGTCCGCGCCGCGGGCACCTCGTGGGCCGGTTCGACGTTCGCGAGACCGCCGGGGGCCGTCTTCGCCGGCTTGTGGATGAAGGACTGGTACGTCGCCGGCTTGGCGCGGTCCGAGAAGTCCAGCTGCACGCCGAGCACGGTGAGCTTGGACTGCTTGCGGTGGGCCGCCGCTATGCCCTCGCGCGTCAGGTCCTTCGCCTTGCAGGCCGCCTTGAGGTCCTCGCCGAGGACGCTGATCGCGTTCCAGCCGCTGACGACACCCGAGTCGAGCAGGTCCTTCGGGTACTTCGCCTTGTAGTCCTCGGCGAGCTTCTCCATGGCGGGGTTGTCGGCGCTGAACGCCGGGGCGGGGCTCACCACTTGGAGCATCTTCTCCAGGGCGGGTCCGACCGGGGTCGCCATCAGCTGCGGGGCGAAGCCCGGCGAACTGGAGAGGACCGGGACGGTGAAGCCCGCGGCGGCGGCCGTGCCGACCAGGGCGGCCGTCTGACGCGGACCGGCGCTGATCAGGATCGCCTTGACGCCGGCCTGCTTGAGCGCGGTGACCTGGGCGGTCAGGTCCTGGTCGGTGGGCTTGATCTTCTGCCCGACGACGGTCAGCTTCGCCTTCTTCGCCGCGTAGGCGGCACCGGCGAGCGCGTTCTCGCCGTACTCACCCTCGAAGTAGACGTGGCCGATCTTGTCGCCCGCCTTCAGCTTGGCCGTACGCACGACGTGGTCGACGCCGTTGATCATGTCGATGTCGTAGGTGGAGCCGACCACCTGGACGTACTCGCCGCCCAGCAGGGTGGAGGCCCAGGCCATCGGGAACGTGAGCAGGTGCTTGGACTCGAGCTCCTGCGACAGCGAGGACACCACCGGGGAGCCGACCATCTGGGACACGGCGGCCACGTTCGGCTCGGTCTCGGTGAACGCGGACACGGCCTTCTGGACGTCGTAGCCGTGGTCCTTGACGGTGATCCTGACGGTCCGGCCGCAGATGCCGCCGGAGGCGTTGAGCTGGTCGGCGTACAACTGCTGGGCGTTGACGATGCTCTTGCCGAGCGAGGCGTAGGGGCCGGTGAGGTCGGTCAGCGCGCCCAGGGTGATGGTCTTCTCCGTCACTCCGGGGCCGGTCTTGATGCCGTCGCTGCCGGCGCTGTTCGCGTCGGTTCCGCTCTTGGTGCTGCAGGCCGTGGCGCTCAGGGCGAGTGCGGCGATGACGGCTGCGGCCGGGGCAAGTCGGGTGCTTCTCACGGGGTGTGCTCCTTCGGGGTGGTGCGGGTGCGCAGAGGGAAACGCCGGGTGCGGGGGGAGCCGTCGCCCTTGCGGCACGGCCGTCTGTGGGCCAGTCCGGCCAGGCCGCCAGGGGCGAAGATCAGAACGAGGACGATCGCGGTGCCGTAGAGGTAGCGGGCCGCGTCGCCGGGGGACACGCCGGATCCCGTGGTGCCGGGAGCGGTGAGCAGGGGCAGGTCGTCGGCGTACTTGGTGAGCAGGTGGGGGATCAGGGCGACGAAGACCGCGCCGCAGGCCGCGCCGCCCACCGAGCCGAGGCCGCCGATGACGATCATGGCGAGGTAGTCGATGGACAGCAGCAGGCCGAAGTGGTCGGGGACGACGCGCTTGAACACCAGGGCCAGCAGGGCGCCCGCGGCACCCGCGTACATCGAGGAGACGATGAACGCGGACGCGCGGTAGCGGGTGAGATGGACTCCCATCACGGCGGCGGCGACCTCGCTGTCGCGTACGGCGCCGAGGGCCCGGCCGGGGCGTCCGCGCAGGATGTTGCGGGCGGCGAGCCAGGCCACGGCCATCAGGGCCAGGCCGACGTACCACAGGCGCTCCAGTCCGCCGAAGGGGACGCCGAGGACGGCGAGCCCGTCGGGGGAGGTGTCGGTGAAGGAGAAGCCGAGGATGTCCAGCGGCGGTACGGAACGGCCGTTGAAGCCGCCGGTGACCTGCGGGGCGTTGAGCATCATGTGATGGCCGAGGAAGACAAGGGCGAGGGTGGCGATGCCCAGGTACATGCCGCGCAGCCGGCCGGAGATGGGGCTGAACAGGCCGCCCGCCGCGCCGGCGAGCACGATCGCGAGCAGGAAGGCGAGGACCGGCGGGAGCCCGAGGCCGTACAGGCTGCCGGCACCGGTGCCGGACGGCTCGGCCGCCAGCCACACATAGCCGTACGCGCCGACGGCGAGGAAGAAGGCGTGGCCGAGGGAGAGCTGTCCCGTCGTCCCGGAGAGCAGGTTCAGCCCGATGGCGCCGATGACGGCGGTCATCGCGAACAGGCCCGTCTGGAGCCAGAACGACGTGACGTAGAAGGGGAGGGCGAGCAGGACCAGTACGCCGACGGTCAGTGTGGCCGCGCGCCGCCAGCGGGGGGTGAGCCTGCCGGGCCACCGGGTCTGGACGGACGGGGGATCGGCGGGCGCGGGCGCGGGGGCGGGAGCCGCCACGGTGTCGACGGTGCCAGGGGTGTCATGGGAACCAGTGGTGTCGCGGGTGTCAGACACGGGTCAGCTCCTTCGATCCGAAGAGACCGGTGGGCCGGACCAGGAGCACGAGCACCATCACGAGGTAGGGGGCCACATCGGAGAATCCGGCGCCGAGGACGCTCAGTTCGTTCTGGTAGCCGGCGGCCATCGCCGCGGTGAGGCCGATCACCAGACTTCCGACGAGTGCGCCGGCGGCCGAGTCCATGCCGCCGAGGATCGCCGCGGGGAAGGCGCTCAGGGCGATCTGACTGGTCGTACGGTCGAGTCCCGGCGCGGGGAACGCGGCGAGGAACACGGCGGCGAGCGCGGCCAGCGCCCCGGCGACGCACCAGGCGATGAGCCGTACGCGGTCCAGCCGTATCCCCATCAGAGCTGCGGCTTCCGGATCGGCGGCGGCGGACCGCATGGACAGGCCCCAACGGGACCAGCGGAAGGCGGCGAAGAACGCGCCGATGACGACGACCGCGACGCCGATGCTCGCGATCCGGGCGTCGGCGACGGTGATGCTGCCGAGCCGGGTCACATCGGCGCCCCAAGGGTCGCCCATGGTGAGGTAGTCGGCGCCGACCTGCCGGTTGAGTTCGGTGCTGAGCAGGACGTCCACGCCGATGGTGAGGATGGTCAGCGTGTGGATCTCCGCGCCGCGCAGGCCGCGGGTGGCCAGCAGCTGGACGAGTCCGGCGAGGGCCGCGGCGAGCGCGGTGCCGACGAGGACGGCGGGAATGAAGCCGATGGCGTCGTGGAGGCGGGCCGTGACATAGCCGCCGAAGAGCAGCAGGGAGCCGTGCGCGAAGTTCATGACGCCGGACGCCTTGAAGATCACGACGAAGCCCAGGGCTATCAGCGCGTAGACGGAGCCGAGCGCCAGTCCGTTGAGGGCGGTTTCGGTGAGTTTGATCATGATGCTTCCTCCGAGTCGCGCTCGGTGTCCGTGCCGGGGGCCGGGGCGATGGCCTCGGCGGTGTCCGTGTCCGTGGCAGATTCCGGTTCCGGCTCGGTGTCCTGGACCGGGGTGCCGAGATACGCGCTGATGACCGCCGGGTCGTTCTGGATGCGCTCGGGCGGCCCGTCCGCGATGAGGCGGCCGAAGTCGAGCACGGTCACCGAGTCGGCGATCCGCATGATCAGCCCCATGTCGTGCTCGACGATGAGGATCGAGATGTTCAGGGCGTCACGCACCCGGGCGATCGTCTCGGCCATGGCCGAGCGCTCGGTGGGATGCATGCCGGCGACGGGCTCGTCGAGCAGCAGCAGCCTGGGCTCCATGCAGAGCGCACGCGCCATCTCCACCCGCTTGCGGTCGCCGTACGCGAGCCCGCCGACCGGCTTGTCGAACGCCGGGCCGAGCCCCAGGAAGTCGGCGATCTCGGCCGCGCGCTCCCGGTGGCGGCGCTGCTCGCGCACCGTATGGGGCAGCCGCAGCGCGCTCGCCGTGAAGCCTGCCCGGGTCAGCCGGTGGCGGCCGAGCATGAGGTTGTCGGCGACGGTTCCGTGGGTGAGCACGATGTTCTGGAAGGTGCGGGCCACGCCGAGCTGAGCGATGCGGTGCGGTGCGAGGCGGGTGAGGTCCTTGTCCGCGTACCGGACGGCTCCGGCGGTGGCGCGGTAGACGCCCGAGATGACGTTGAAGCAGGTCGACTTGCCCGCGCCGTTGGGGCCGATGAGCGCGTGGATCGTGCCGGGCGCGACCGTGAAGGACAGGTCGTGGAGGGCGACCAGCCCGGAGAAACGCACGGTCAGGTTCTCGACCGAGAGGGCAGGGACCGGGTCGGGTCCGCTGTCCGGTCGGGGGGCCGCGGCGGCCTCGGGGGTCGTGGGTGTCGTGCCGATGCTCATCCGTTCCACCTGCCAAGCTCGGTCAGTCGCGGTCCCGTCACGGACGGAGCGCTCGCGGCCGTTGCGTCCGCGGCGTCGCCGTCCGCGTCGGGCGTGCCGCAGCCGGTCTCGTACGTCTCGCCCAGGTACAGCCGTCGCACCTCGTCCGCCGCGGCGAGGTCGGCCGATGCCCCCTCCAGCCGCACCTGGCCGACGTCCAGCACCGACGCGCGGTCGGACAGCTCCAGGGCCATCGCGGCGTTCTGCTCGACGAGGAGGATCGAGGTTCCCTGGGCGTTGATCTCACGGATGATCTCCGCGATGCGCTGCACCATCAGCGGCGCGAGCCCCAGCGAGGGCTCGTCGAGGAGCAGCAGCCGTGGCGCCGCCATCAGCGCGCGGCCCATCGCGAGCATCTGCTGCTCGCCGCCGGACATCAGCCCGGCGGCCTGCCGCCGCCGCTCGGCCAGCACCGGGAACTGTGCGAAGACGCGCTCGCGGGCCGCCCGCAGCTCGGCGCGGGAGCGGCATGCCGACCCCAGGAACCCGGCCCGGAGGTTGTCCTCCACCGAAAGGGCGCCGAAGATCCGCCGGCCTTCGGGCACCTGCACCACCCCGGCGGCCACGGACCGCGCGGCGTCGCCGTTCAGCCGTACGCCGTCGAAGTGCACCGTGCCGCGCTCGACCGTGCCGCGGTGCAGTGCGAGGGTCCCCGAGACCGCACGGAGCAGCGTGGACTTTCCCGCTCCGTTGGAGCCGAGTACGGCCACGATCCGGCCCTGCGGTACGGTCAGCGACACCCCGTGGAGCGCCTGCACGGACCGTCCGTAGCTGACGTGCAGATCGCTGACCCGAAGGGTCCTCGCCTCGGTCTCTACCTCGGTCGCTGGTGGGCTCATCAGGGCGTTCTCCTTGCTCATCGTCGAGCGGGCGCGTGCCGGGCGCCGGACTGGAGCGCTACGAGAACACGGTGGTAGCGGGGCGTCCACGGACTGGGAGCGAGCCGCTGTCAGCTCCCAGCCGGGGCGTGATCCGCTTGTGAGGGGGCACAATCCGTACCTCCTGCTGTGCGTGGATCATCACGATTTGACGGACGTTTCGTTTCAGGGGATGACCGACTGCTTAGCATGTGGATTCCTTGCAGTGCGCTCCATGGGCATACGCCGATCGCCGGCCGGTGGAGCCACCCACCTGCGACCCGCGCAGCGCAAGACATGGCGACCCGCCGTGGTGTTCTCGCACGCCCCGTCCGTCTGGAGGGTCCATGCACACCAGTTCCGTCCGTGGCGCGGTCCGCCCCCGCGTCACCACCACCGCCACCACCACCGCCGGTCCGCGGCCTGGCGCCGCCGCCGTCGGCTCGCCGCCGCCCCTGCCCGAGCCCGCCGACGAGCCCTCGCCGCACCAGCTCTTCGACCACGCCTGCCGGCGCCTGCTCGGGCGCGGCCGGGCATTCAGCGACACCGTGGTGGACCAGATCCGCACCGAGGTGCCGTACTACGCCGACCCGGTGCTCGCACCGCCCGACCTGCCGCAGTCCGTGTACAAGGGCGTACGCATCACGCTGGAGGCCGCCCTCGACCCGGGCCGGATCGTGGACGTCGAGCGCTACACCCGTGAGCTCGGCATCTGCCGGGCCGAGGAGAGCCGCCCCCTCGACGAGGTGCTGCACGCCTTCCGGGTAGCCGGATCGGAAGTCTGGAGCGGGATCATCGGTGCCGCGGAGCGGGACGGCCTCGGCGACCAGCGCCACCTCGTGCGCGTCGCCGAGTTGGTGTGGAAGAGCAACGACCGCGACTGCGTCCTGCTGGCCGACGCCTACCGCCAGGTCGCCAAGGGTGTGGCCAGCCGCCACACCGAGCGCGTACGCCTGATCCTCGCCGCCGTACTGGAGAGCCGCAACGACCCGGCGTTCATCCGGGACGCCGCCTCGATCCTCAACCTGCCGCCCGACGGGCGCTTCGCGTTGGCGGAGATACGGGTCACGCCGCCCTTCGGCCGCACGCCCGACGCCGTCCCGGAGATCTGCGGCATGCGCGTCCTGCGCCACACCGGGGGTCGGCGCGATGTGCTCGTCGCCCATCTCGGCGACCGCCCGCTCGACGCGCTTGTCTCCGCCCTCGACGCCGGTCCCGGCATGCGCATCGGTGTCAGCCCGGTCGTCCAGGGTCTGGAGAACCTGCCCCGGGCGCGGGACATGGCCGGACTCGCCCTGCGCACCTGCCGGGGAGACGGCGAGGTCGCCCGGCTCGACGCCCGTCTGCCCGACGGTCTGCTCATCTCACGGCCCGACCTGTCCGCCGAACTCGCCCTGCGGGTGCTCCGGCCGCTGTACGACCTGGAGCCCGCCGACCGCGACACGCTGATCGACACGCTCGGGGTGTGGATCGAGAAGGGCGGCTCGGCGGTCCAGGCGGCCCGGCACATGCTGTGCCACCGCAACACGGTGCTGAACCGGCTGCGCCGCTTCGAGCAGATCACCGGGCTCGAACTGTCCCGCCCCCGCGACCTCGTACGGCTCACGCTCGCGTTCGACGCACTCCAACTGCTCGGGCCTGCGGCCGTCCTCGGCGGCGCGGATGCCTGGGATGGCGACGTGGACGGCTGAGGCCATGGCTGGCCGGTGTCCTTCCCGCGGGTGGCTGAATGGGCATCAGCACAGTCACCGCCCTCCGGCGTTGGGAGCGGACAACGGCGTGCCCGAAGCGCATGGACTGACTGGTCGGTACGTGCTCTGGTGAGCCCGCATCAGGGGCACTGCCGTCAGGGGCAATGCCCGCGCAAGGCATCAGCCAGGCGATGCGCGCATCCCTGCCCGCCAGGAGAGCTCCATGGCCCATCAGCACGCCCATCCGCACACCCCCCAGCACCATCAAAGACCCCGGCCCCACCCGCCCGGCAGATTCTTCGCGCTCGTCAACGGACTGACCTTCGCGGTCCACCTCCTGCTCGCCTGCACCGCCGAGGACCTGCTGGCCACGCGAGTCGCCGGACAGATCACCCTCGGCGTCGTCGCACTCCTTGCCCAGGGTGCGCTCCTGTTGTGGACGGCGGCGCGCTACGACCGCGCCCCCTACGGCGAAGCCCACGACGAGACCCCCGACGGCGAGGCCTCGTACGAGCCGCAAGGGGAGCGCTGATGCTTTCTCAGATGCTGCTCGCCGCAGGAGCACCCGGCAGCCTCGACCTGGACACGGACACCCGCTCCTGGGTCCTCGTCGGCTTTCTGACGTTCATCGTCCCGATGCTGCTCATCTGTGTGCTCAACGGTCCCGAGCGCGACCGGGTCAACGACTTCTACACCGCGGGCCGCAGGCTGCGCCCCGTGCAGGGCGCCATCGTCCTCTCCGGCGTCTATCTCTCCGCCGCGACCGTGCTCGGTACGACGGGAGCCGTCGCGGTCTTCGGCTTCGACGGCCTGTTCATCGCCCTGTGCACCATGCTGTCGCTCGGCGTCCTGCTCCTGCTGTCCGGCCCGCTGCGCGAGCGCGGCAGCTACACCCTCGGCGACACCTTTGCCCTGCGCGCCCCGGGGCCCGCCGTGCGGATCGCGGCCGCCGTCGTCACGCTGAGCGCCTGTATCCCGTATCTGATCGTCCAGCTTTCCGGCGCCGGCCGGACCACCGCCATGCTGCTCGGCCTTTCCGGGCCGGGCGCCGAACAGACCGTCATCGTCATGATCGGTACGCTCGTCGTCTGCGCCACGGCCTTCGGCGGGATGCGCGGCATGATCGCGCTCCAGATGATCAAGACAGTGTTCCTGCTCGCCATGGCGCTCGCCGTGGCCGCGGTGCTGCTCCACCGCTTCCACTGGAGCGCCGACTCCCTCATCGACACCGCCGCTCGGGGCAGCGGTCGCCCCGAGGGCTATATGCGTCCGGGCCTGCGCTTCGCCGCCGGCGGACCGGTCGAGAGCACGCTCGACTTCATCGGCCTGATGATCACCGTGGTGCTGGGCGTGGCGTGCCTGCCCCATGTCGCCACCCAGCTCAACACCGCGCCCGACCCGGCCGTCGCCCGACGTACGGTCCGCCACACCATCGGGATCGTCGGCGCCGTCTGCCTCGTCACCACCGTGATGGGCTTCGGTGCCGCGGCAGTGATCGGTGCCCCGAGGATTCTCGCCGCCGATCCCGGAGCTACCAGCAGCCTGCTGATGCTCACCGGCGATCTGGCGGGAGGATCGTCGGCGCGGACGGGCGAGGCATGGCTCGTCGTGCTGGTCGCCTGCGCCGTGTTTCTCACGACGCTTGCGGTCGTCGCGAGCGTGACCCTGGCGGCGGCGGGCGCGGTCGCCCACGATCTCGTCACCAACGTCGTGCGCCGCGGGCGTACCACCGAGGGCCGGGAGGTGGCCGCGGCCCGTATCGCGTCCGCCCTGGTCGGGGTGCTGAGTATCTTCTGCGCGGTGTGGGTCCACGGCTGGAACATGGGCTTCCTGTCCACGCTCTCCCTGGCGGTGGCGGCCTCCAGCCTGCTCCCGGCGCTCGTGTACGCGTTGTTCTGGCGAGGCTTCACGCGCCGAGGGCTGCTGTGGACGCTGTACGGAGGCCTGGGCTCCGCGATCGGACTCCAGGTGTGCAGCCCCGTCTTCTCGGGCAACCCGATGGCGCTGGTGCCCGAGTGGCACATCGACTGGTTCCCGCTCCAGACAGTCGCCCTGGTGTCGCTGCCCGTCGCGTTCCTGCTCGGCTGGCTCGGCAGCGTGACGGGACCGCGGCATACGGCCCCGGTGGCGGAGGCGTCGCCAGTCAAGCCTGACGCACTGACGTACTGACGCCCGAAGGCGGCGGGGGGGGGGGGGGGCG
>NZ_JBFALC010000099.1:0-26318 GCF_040656035.1 Streptomyces sp. NPDC050211 | reverse complement strand
CACTGGGGGTCCTAGACGACGTTTACGTCGGGGGGGCGGCCCGGGGGTATCTGACCCCGGGCCGGGCAACGGGCGCCCCGCGCCCGCCCCCCACGAAACACGTCGCCCTACGGCAGATCCAGCGACGGCAGCAGTGACTCGATGTCGCTCGGCAAGCCGCTCGGCAGCTCGCTCGGGAACCCGGAGGGCAACGAAGGCACCTCGCTGGGCAGCCTGCTGGGCAGCTCGGTCGGGATGCTCAGGGACGGCCGCGGGGTGCCGCTCGTGCTGCTCTCGGCGGGCGTCTTCTCGTCCGGCGAATCGTCGCTTCCCGAGGCGACCAGCACCACGGCGACGACGACGGCGACGCCCACCAGTGCGGCGATCACGATGAACAGCGGATTTCGGCGCCGTCCGGGGCCGCCGTCCGGTGGCTGTTCCGGCGGCGGCCAGTCACCGTACGACGGCGGTCCGAATCCACCGCCCTGAGGCGGCGTCCCGCCCGGAGGCCCGGGCGGCTGAGGCGGTACGGGCGGCATGGCCATACCGTCAAGCGTCGCCGCGGATCGGGGTAGCGCGCGACCCCCGCACGGCGGTTGATACGGACTCATGGCATGGATGGCATGGTTCCGGAGCATTCCGCGCGGGGACCGTCCGACAGCCGGATCTCACCGGCACGCGCGCGTGGTCAGCCGCGCGCCCCCAGCAGGTGGTCCATGGCCAGCTGGTCGAGCCGCTCGAAGGCCATCCCGCGCGCGGCGGTCGCCTCCACGTCGAACTCCTCGAAGGCCGAGCGGTCGGCGAGCAGCGCCTGCAGACCGTCCGCTGCCGTGGGCTGCGCGAGCTCGTCCAGTCGCGAGGCACGCAGGGCCTCCTGGACCTCCGGGTCGGCACGGAAGGCGGCGGCACGCTCCTTCAGGATGAGGTAGTTGCGCATGCAGCCGGCGGCCGATGCCCACACGCCGTCCAGGTCCTCGGTCCGCGGCGGCTTGAAGTCGAAGTGGCGGGGTCCGGCGTAACCGGCGCTCTCCAGGAGGTCGACCAGCCAGAACGCGGCACGCAGATCTCCGGCGCCGAAGCGCAGGTCCTGGTCGTACTTGATGCCGGACTGGCCGTTGAGGTCGATGTGGAAGAGCTTGCCCGCCCACAGGGCCTGCGCGATGCCGTGCGGGAAGTTCAGCCCGGCCATCTGCTCATGGCCGACCTCGGGGTTCACGCCGTACAGCTCGGGGCGCTCCAGGCGCTCGATGAACGCCAGAGCGTGGCCGACGGTGGGCAGCAGGATGTCGCCGCGCGGCTCGTTCGGCTTGGGCTCGATCGCGAACTTCAGGTCGTAGCCCTGGGAGGTGACGTACTCGCCGAGGAGGTCGAAACCCTCCTTCATACGGTCCAGAGCGACGCGTACGTCCTTCGCGGCGCCGGACTCGGCACCCTCCCGGCCGCCCCAGGCGACGTAGATCTTGGCCCCGAGCTCCACGGCCAGGTCGATGTTGCGGATCGTCTTGCGCAGGGCGTAGCGCCGCACGTCACGGTCGTTCGCCGTGAAGGCGCCGTCCTTGAAGACGGGGTGCGTGAACAGGTTCGTCGTGGCCATCGGCACGGTCATGCCGGTCGTGTCGAGCGCCTGACGGAAGCGCTTGATGTGGGACTCGCGCTCGGTGTCCGAGGACCCGAAGGGGATCAGGTCATCGTCGTGGAAGGTCACTCCGTAGGCGCCGAGCTCGGCCAGGCGCTGCACCGACTCGACCGGGTCGAGGGCGCGCCGCGTGGCGTCGCCGAACGGGTCCCTTCCCTGCCAGCCGACGGTCCACAGGCCGAAGGTGAACCTGTCCTCGGGGGTGGGCTGGTAGTTCATGCCGCGGCTCCCTTGCTCGCTTGCGACTGTCGCCACGACTATTTCGTCATGGCGCTTTACAAATTAGTATGCGGAGGCATCTCTGGGAAGAGACATGGTGTCTTTCGTCAGACATGAGCCAGACATGAGCCACGCGTGAGCCGCGCGTGAGCCGCGCGTGAGCCGCGCGTAAGCCGCAGAAAAGGGAGAGCCCGATGTCAGCAGCCGAGGGTCCGCTCGTCGTCGGCGTGGACACGTCCACCCAGTCCACCAAGGCACTGGTCGTCGACGCGTCCACCGGTGAGGTCGTCGCGAGCGGCCAGGCGCCGCACACCGTGTCCTCCGGGGCGGGCCGGGAGAGCGATCCGCGCCAGTGGTGGGATGCCCTGTGCGAGGCCCTGCGCCAGTGCGGTGACGCGGCGCACGAGGCCGCGGCGGTGTCGATCGGTGGTCAGCAGCACGGGCTCGTCACGCTGGACGCCCAGGGCGATCCGGTACGCCCCGCCCTGCTGTGGAACGACGTGCGCTCGGCGCCGCAGGCACGCCGGCTGACCGAGGAGCTGGGCGGCGCGAAGTTCTGGGCCGAGCGCACCGGACTCGTCCCCGCGCCCTCCTTCACGGTCACGAAGTGGGCCTGGCTGGCCGAGCACGAGCCGGACGCGGTCCGCGCCACCAAGGCCGTACGCCTCCCCCACGACTACCTCACCGAACGCCTCACCGGGCAGGGCACGACCGATCGCGGCGACGCGTCCGGGACGGGCTGGTGGGCGTCCGGGTCCGAGGCGTACGACGCGGAGATCCTCGCGCACGTCGGCCTTGACCCCGCCCTGCTGCCCCGCGTGGTGCGGCCCGGCGAGGTCGCGGGCACCGTGCGCGACAGCCATGACCTGCCCTTCTCCAAGGGCACCCTGGTCGCCCCGGGCACCGGCGACAACGCCGCCGCCGCGCTGGGCCTCGGGCTGCGTCCCGGCACCCCGGTGCTGAGCCTGGGCACCTCCGGCACGGTGTACGCGGTGTCGAAGCGGCGCCCCACCGACCCGACCGGAACCGTGGCGGGCTTCGCCGACGCGCACGGCGACTGGCTGCCGCTCGCCTGCACCCTGAACTGCACGCTCGCCGTCGACCGCGTCGCCTCCCTGCTGGGCCTCGACCGCGAGGCCGTGGAACCCGCCACCGGCATCACCCTGCTGCCCTACCTGGACGGCGAACGCACACCCGCCCTCCCCCACGCCTCCGGCCTGCTGCACGGCCTGCGCCATGACACCACCGCGGGCCAACTCCTCCAGGCCGCCTACGACGGCGCCGTCCACGCGCTGCTGGGCGCGCTCGACCTGGTACTCGACGAGGATGCAGACCGTTCGGCCCCGCTGCTGCTGATCGGCGGCGGCGCCCGGGGCACGGCCTGGCAGCAGACCGTACGACGGCTGTCGGGCCGCCCCGTGCAGGTGCCCGAGGCCAAGGAACTGGTCGCGCTCGGCGCCGCCGCGCAGGCGGCCGGCCTGCTGACCGGCGAGGATCCGGCCGCGGTGGCCCGGCGCTGGCGTACCGCCGAGGGTCCGGTGCTGGACGCGGTGGAGCGGGACGAGGCGACCCTGGCCAGGATCTCCGGGGTACTCTCCGACGCGGCCCCGCTGCTCGAGCGGAGCGCGGAGACCCACTGAGGACGACGGAGGCATGACCGCACCGCTGCACGAGGCCCGCCCGGGAGGAACCGGGCGTGCGCTGCCGGACACACAACAGGGCATGCGCCGGCGCAACCTCGCCCGGGTGATGCACACCGTCAGTGCCGAGGGGCCGCTCTCCCGTGCCGCCGTCGCCTCGCGCATCGGGCTGACCCGGGCCGCGGTGTCGACCCTCGTCGACGAGCTGATCCGCTCGGGACTGCTGGAGGAGCTGGGCCCCGAGCGGCCCGGCCGGGTGGGACGGCCCGGCTCGGCGCTCGCCGTCAGCGGACATGGGCCGGCGGGGATCGGCGCGGAGATCGGCGTGGATCACCTCGCGGTGTGCGCGGTCGATCTGCGCGGAGAGGTACGGGCGCGGGCCGTGCGGTACGGCACGAACCGCGGACGCTCGCCCCGACCGGTGATCGAGGAGCTCACCGAGCTGGTGGGCCGGATCGTCACCGAGGCCGAGCGCGAGGGCCTGTGGCCGGCCGGGCTCGCCGTGGCCGTGCCGGGCCTGGTGGCGCGCGACGCGCGAACGGTCGTACGCGCCCCGAACCTCGACTGGCAGGACACGGACCTCGGGGCCCTGCTGCCCGCGCATTTCCCACTGACCGTCGACAACGAGGCCAACTTCGGCGCGCTCGCCGAACTCCGGCTCGGCGAGGGCACCCCGAGCGACTTCCTGCATGTGTCCGCCGAGATCGGCATCGGTGCGGCGCTCGTCGTGGACGGGCAACTGCTGCGCGGGACACGGGGGTTCGCGGGCGAGCTGGGGCATGTGCCGGTCCGCCCGGACGGACCTGCGTGTCCGTGCGGGGGCCGCGGGTGCCTGGAGCAGTACGCCGGTGAGGAGGCGGTGCTGCGAGCGGCCGGTCTGGAGCCGGGCGAGGACCGCGTCGGGCTGCTCGCGGGGCGCGCTGCGGACGGCGACCCGGACGTGCGACGTGCGCTGCGCGACGCGGGAGAGGCGCTCGGCATCGCGCTGACCGGGGCCGTCAATCTGCTGGACCCCGAGGGCGTGGTGCTGGGCGGCGCGCTGGCCGGGCTCGCGCCATGGCTGCTGCCCTCGCTGGAAGCCGAGTTGGCACGCCGGACAGCGGGGCCCGCATGTCCGGTGGCCGTGTCGCGACTGGGTCCCGAGGGGCCGTTGCTGGGTGCCGCGCACTCGGTCGTACGGGCGGTGCTCGACGATCCGGCGGCCGTGGCCGAACGCGCCTGATCGACGGGTGCCCCAGCGGCAGCAGCCGAACTCGCCTGATCGACGGATGCCCCAGCGGCAGCAGCCGAACTCGCCTGGTCACAGCTCGACTTCACCCGTCCGGGTGAGCGAGTTTTCCACAATCCCGGCCCCGTCCACGGATACACGGCATGCGCTGCTGCCCCACCCGTATGCGACGTACCTTGATGCACCGGCCCTTCCACCGAACGGAGCTGTGCAGCGATGAGCGACCCCCGGATTCTGACCGTGCGCCCCGAACCGGGCGAGTACGCCTGGACATTCGGCGGAGTGCCACCCGTAGCCCGGATCGCTCCGGGCACGGTCCTCGATCTGTACACGGAGGACTGCTTCGCCGGACGCGTGCGGTCCGAGAAGGACCTGGTGTCGGAGGTGTGCGAGTTCCCGTTCCTCAACCCGCAGACCGGCCCCTTCCACATCGAGGGCGCGGAGCCGGGCGACACCGTCGCCGTGCACTTCGTGTCGATCGAGCCGGCCCGGGACTGGGCCGCGTCGACCACGGTCCCGCTGTTCGGCGCGCTCACCTCGACACACACCACGGCCACGTTGCAGCCGCCGCTTCCGGAGACGGTCTGGATCTGGCAGTTGGACCGGACCCGCCGTACGGCCCTGTTCCGGGCGCACGACAGCGATATCGAGGCCGAGTTGCCCCTCGACCCGATGCACGGCACGGTGGGCGTGGCTCCCGCCAACCTGGAGGTGCGCTCGGCCCTGGTGCCCGACGCACACGGCGGCAACATGGACACACCCGAGATGCGGGCCGGAGTCACCTGCTACCTCGGGGTGAACGTCGAGGGCGCTCTGCTCAGCCTCGGTGACGGCCACGCCCGGCAGGGCGAGGGCGAGACCTGCGGAGTCGCCGTCGAGTGCGCGATGAACACGGTGGTGATCGTCGAGTTGCTCAAGGGACTCGCCACGCCCTGGCCGCGCATCGAGTCGGACACCCACATCATCTCGACGGGCTCGGCGCGCCCGCTGGAGGACGCGTTCCGGATATCCCAGCTCGACCTGGTGCGGTGGCTGGTGCGCGACTACGGCTTCAGTGAGCTGGACGCGTACCAGTTCGCAACCCAGTGCGTCGAGTCGCCGTTGGCCAATGTGTGCGACACCAACTACACCTGCGTGGCCAAGCTCCGCAAACAGTGGCTGCCCGCGCGCGAGACTCATCGCGGCGTGCATGCTCGGCTGCGGGAGACGGCAGCGACTCTGCGGACCTGAGCAAGACATCCTGACCACCGAAAGGCACCGCCCCCATGGAACGGGCAAGACCGCTCCCCACGCGACGCCGGCTGCTGAAGGGCGCCGCCCTGGCCGCCGTGCCGTACGCGCTGCTCCCCGACGCGCGGGCCGGAGCGCGCGTCCAGGCCGTCGACCACCCGTCGGCCGAGTGGCAGCCGGCGAACAGCTCCAACTACACGACGGCAGAACCCGCTACGGACCGAGTGGTCGACCGCGTGATCATCCATGTCACGCAGGCGACCTTCACCACCACCCTGTCCATCTTCCAGAACCCGAAGAAGGAGGTGTCCGCGCACTACGTCGTCCGCTCGGCCGACGGTCATGTGGCGCAGTGCGTCCGGGAGTCCGACATCGCCTGGCACGCGGGAAACTGGGAGTACAACACGAGCAGCATCGGCATCGAGCACGAGGGCTGGGTGGACCGGCCCGCCTACTTCACCGACGTGATGTACGAGGAGTCGGCCGCACTCACCGCGGCGATCTGCACCAGACGCGGCATCCCGAGGGACCGCGCGCACATCATCGGGCACCACGAGGTGCCGGGCACGGATCACACCGATCCCGGACCGAACTGGGACTGGGCGCGCTATCTGAGACTGGTCGAACGAGCCTGACCTGCGGCTGAAACGAGCCTGACCTGCGGCTGAATCGAGCGAGCCCGACCGGGCCCGAGGCTGAATCGAACGGGCCCGACTGGGAGCCGCGGGCCTCGTTCGGGTGGTCCCGGTCGAAGTGGTTGTCCACGCGCGCACCCGGAGTGACGATGTCCCCAGCCGCATCGCCGTCCGGGAGGCCGAGTTGACCGATCCATGGGTGGCCCTGGAGCCGGGGGCCGACCCTGCCGAGCGTGTGCGGATGCTGCGTCGTGCGCATGAGACGTTCACCGAAGCGGGCACGGTGCCGCGGCCGGTGCGTGCGGTGGTGGCCGACTCATGGCGGCGTTCCGTGCGGGCGGGGGTGGGACCCGACGGCACGGCGAGGGTGGAGCTCGCGGACGGTGACCTCGGTGCCTATCGGGCCGAGCATCCGCTGGCACGGGTGATGCCGCTGTTCCGGGAGCTCATGGGCACGTTCGCGGCCGACGGCGAGCATCTGCTCGCGGTGTGCGACGCCCGCGGCAGGCTGCTGTGGGTCGAGGGCCATCCGACGACCCGGCGACGGGCGGACCGGATGAACTTCGTGCCAGGCGCGCGCTGGGCGGAGACCGCGGTCGGCACGAACGCGCCGGGCACGGCTGTCGCCGTCGACCGTCCGGTGCAGGTCTTCGCCGCCGAACACTTCATCCGGCGGGTGCAGCCCTGGACCTGTGCGGCGGCTCCGGTACACGATCCGCGCACCGGGCGGGTGCTGGGCGCGGTGGACATCACCGGCGGGGACGGGCTCGCGCATCCGCACAGTCTGGGCTTCGTCCAGGCGGTCGCTCGGGCCGCCGAGTCCCAGCTGGCCCTGCTCCCCGAAGGACAGCCGACCGCAGGCACAACCGAGTTGACCGCGCTGGGCCGCGATGAGGCACTGCTCGTCGCGGGAGGTCGCCGGCTCCGGCTCAGCCGTCGGCACAGCGAGATCCTGGTGCTGCTGGCCCGCCATCCGGAGGGGCTGACCGGCGACGAGTTGCTGTGCGCGCTGTACGAGGACGAGTCGGTGACACCGGTGACCCTGCGCGCCGAACTGGCCCGGCTGCGCAGACTTCTCGGCCCCGGGCTGCTGGCCTCGCGGCCCTACCGGCTGACCCTGCCGGTCGAGTCCGACGTCGCCGTCGTCGAGCGGCGCCTGGAGACCGGTGCGGTCACGGCGGCGGTGACGGCGTATGCCGGCCCGCTGCTGCCCGCCTCGCAGGCACCGGCGGTGGTGCGGCTGAGGCACCGTCTGGCCGACGGCCTCCGGACGGCGCTGATCAGCCGCGGCGACCCCGATCTGCTGGCCGACTGGGCACACGCGGCGTGGGGCGAGGACGACCTCGACGTCTGGCGCGCGCTGGCCGCCGTACGCCCGACCGCCGCGGTCCGCTCGCGGCTGGCCGCGCTGGAATCGGAGCTGTCGGCACCGGCCGACCGGCCGCGCGGGGCGGCCCGCTGACCGGACGACACGCATGGCCGCCTCACCTCAGCACCGGCCACGCAACGTACTCGCAACGTCCCCGTCCCTACTCTCGCGCCGAGAGCTGCCCAACGGCGGGCAGCACAGCTCCGGGAGGCAGAGCACCATGACCCGTTACACGGCGCCCGGCACAGAAGGCGCGATCGTCTCCTACCAGGCGCGCTACGACCACTTCATCGGTGGCGAGTGGGTGCCGCCGATCCGCGGGCAGTACTTCGAGAACCCCTCACCGGTGAACGGGCAGCCGTTCACGGAGGTCGCGCGCGGCACCGCGGAGGACGTGGAGCGGGCGCTCGACGCGGCGCACGCGGCCGCTCCTTCCTGGGGCCGCACCTCGGTGACCGAGCGATCCGACATCCTGCTCAAGATCGCTGACCGTATGGCGGCGCATCTGGAGCCGCTGGCGGTCGCCGAGAGCTGGGAGAACGGCAAGCCGGTCCGCGAAACCCTCGCCGCCGACATCCCGCTCGCCATCGACCACTTCCGCTACTTCGCGGGCGCGATCCGCTCCCAGGAGGGCTCGCTGGGCGAGCTCGACGACGACACGGTGGCGTACCACTTCCATGAACCGCTGGGCGTCGTGGCACAGATCATCCCCTGGAACTTCCCTATCCTCATGGCGACTTGGAAGCTCGCCCCGGCACTCGCCGCGGGCAACGCGGTCGTCATCAAGCCCGCCGAGCAGACCCCGGCCTCCCTCCACTACTGGATGAGCCTGATCGCGGACCTGTTGCCGCCGGGTGTGGTGAACATCGTCAACGGCTTCGGCGTGGAGGCGGGCAAGCCGCTCGCGTCGAGCCCGCGGGTGGCGAAGGTGGCGTTCACGGGCGAGACGACGACGGGGCGGCTGATCATGCAGTACGCCTCCGAGAACATCAAGCCGGTCACCCTGGAACTCGGTGGCAAGTCGCCGAACATCTTCTTCGACGACGTATGGGCGCAGAACGACGATTTCCGCGACAAGGCCCTCGAAGGCTTCACGATGTTCGCGCTGAACCAGGGCGAGGTGTGCACCTGCCCGTCCCGGGCGCTCGTCCAGCGCGGTCACTACGCCGAGTTCCTGGAGGCGGCCGTCGCCCGCACCGAGCAGATCACGGCGGGCCATCCGCTGGACACCGACACGATGATCGGCGCACAGGCCTCCAACGACCAGCTGGAGAAGATCCTCTCCTACCTGGACATCGGCCGCCAGGAGGGCGCGAGGATCCTCACGGGCGGCGAACGCGTCGAGTACGACGGCGAGTTGAAGGGCGGCTACTACGTCCAGCCGACCATCTTCGAGGGCGACAACAGGATGCGGATCTTCCAGGAAGAGATCTTCGGACCGGTCGTGTCCGTGACGTCCTTCGACGACTTCGACGACGCGATCAAGATCGCCAACGACACCCTCTACGGCCTCGGCGCCGGCGTGTGGACCCGCGACATCAACACCGCCTACCGGGCCGGCCGCGCGATCCAGGCGGGCCGCGTCTGGACGAACTGCTACCACGCCTACCCGGCACACGCGGCGTTCGGTGGGTACAAGCAGTCCGGGATCGGGCGGGAGACGCACAAGATGATGCTGGAGCACTACCAGCAGACGAAGAACCTCCTGGTGTCGTATTCGCCGAGGAAGCTGGGCTTCTTCTAGACGCACGAAGAAAGGCGCCTGACTTGGGCTCTCACCCGTCAGGCGCCTTTTGCTCAGCCGATCCGTTCCTGACCAGTGCTTCCGGATCGGTCACGGACCGAACTGCACGGCGTTACAGCCCGAGCAGCGACTGTTCGGTCCAGACGGTCTTGCCCTCGCGGCTGTAGCGGGTACCCCAGCGCTCGGCCAGCTGGGCCACCAGGAACAGGCCGCGCCCGCCCTCATCGGTGGTGCGGGCGCGCCTCAGGTGTGGTGAGGTGTGGCTGCCGTCGGCGACCTCGCAGACGAGACATCGTTCGCGGATGAGTCGAAGGGTCACGGGGCCGCTGGCATAGCGGTAGGCGTTCGTGACCAGTTCACTGGCGATCAATTCGGTGGCGAACGCCAGGTGTTCCAGTCCCCATTGCGTGAGTTGGGCCGTGGCGAGCGTTCTGGCCTGGGCTGCGGCGGTTGGCTGCAGCGGTAGTTGCCAGGAGGCGACGTTCTCCGATGGCAGGACGCGGGTGCGTGCGATGAGCAGGGCGATGTCGTCGGCGGGCTGTGTGGTCACGAGGGAGTCGACAACCGCCTGGCACGTTTCCTCCAAGGGGTCCGCGGGGTGCGTGAGCGCTGTGCGCAGCCGTTGCAGGCCCGTGTCGACGTCGATGTGGCGTTCGCCGATGAGTCCGTTGGTGTAGAGCGTGAGCAGGCTGCCCTCGGCCAGTTCGATCTCCCGGGTTTCGAACGGCAGACCACCCAGGCCCAGCGGTGGGCCGGGGGGCAGGTCGAGCAGGCCTGCCTGTCCGTCCGGTGTCGTCACTACCGGAAGGGGGTGACCGGCGCGCGCCACGGAACATTGCCGGGAGACAGGATCGTAGACGGCGTACAGACAGGTGGCCCCGACGATCTGCTCGCCCGCGGGTCGTTCGTCGGCTGCCTCTTGTTCGGCGGCAAGGAGGTTGACCAGGTCGTCCAGTCGGGAAAGGACCTCGTCCGGTTCCAGGTCGAGGGTGGCGAGGGTGTGCACGGCGGTACGCAGCCGGCCCATCGTGGCGGCGGCGTGCAGTCCGTGGCCCACCGCGTCGCCGACCACGAGTGCCACCCTGGCCCCGGACAACGGGATGACGTCGAACCAGTCACCGCCGGGACCGGGGGCCGTACTGGCCGGGACGTAGCGAGGGGCCACTTCGAGGGCCGACTGGTGCGGAACGGTCCTCGGCAGCAGGCTGCGTTGGAGGGTGGACGCGGTCTGCTGCTGTTGGGTGAAGCGTCGGGCGTTGTCGATGCTGACGGCGGCGCGCAAGGCGAGTTCCTGGGCCAGGGTGAGATCGTCGGCCTCGAACGGCTCGGGGTGCCGCGATCGCCACAGGCTCATCACGCCCAGTACCAGGCCGCGCGCGGCCAGTGGCACCACGATCAGGGAATGGGCCGCGAGGTCCGGCACGTGCTCGCCCTGGCGCGGTTCTGCCTGGAACCAGTCGGGCGAAAGGACCGGTTCCAGCAGGGGACGCCCGTCGGCCAGGCATCTGGCCTGTGGTGTACCGGGTGCGAACTGCACCGGCTCCTCTTCCGGGTGCGGCAGCGGGTCTGACTGCTCGGCCGCGACGCCCCGGACCGCGACCCGTGCGACGGGTCCCGCCAGCGCCTGCGCCGGCTCCTCGCCGCGCGTCACCGGTGGCGACAGGTCCACCGATACGTGGTCGGCCAGGTGGGGGACCATGACATCCGCGAGTTCGCAGGCCGTCCGGCGCACGTCGAGCGTCGATCCGATGCGGGCGCCGGCCTGGTCGAGGAGCGCCAGGCGAAGCCGGGTCCGATGGCGCTCGGTGACGTCCTCGATCGTTTCGGCCACCCCCAGAACCCGGCCGACGGGGTCTTCCAGTCGGAAGGCCGAGACGGACGCGGCCCGCACTCGTGTCGGATCCCGCTCCAGGCGGGCGTACTGCTCGGTGGAGACCAGTGATTTTCCGCTCTCCATCACCTGGCGCACCCGGTCCACGGACTTCCGCGCATCCTCGGCGACCAGCTGGGCGCCCGTGGGCATTCCCCGAAAGGAAGCGGCCGGCACTCCGGTGAACCGTTCGATCGCCCTGTTGACCCGCAGTATCTTCATCTCGGGACTGTGGACGACCAGACCGATCGGGCACCGGCGGAACAATCCGTCGAGCACCGCGCGGTCCCTTTGCCACTCGAGGACCTCCGCCGCGGGTGCCCCGACGAGGAACCATTCGCGGACATGGTGACCGCGCAGCAGCGCACGTGCCCGGAAAACCATCTCCACGGGCCGCCCGCTGCGATGCCGCACCGTCAGTACGCCGAACCAGCCTTCGTCCCTCCTGCACATCGCCGCGGCGTCCTCGGCAACCGGCAGGTCGCCGGGGTCGATCAGGACGTCGAAGGCCGGACGGCCGATCACTGCGGACTCCGGGTGGCCGAGCAGCTCCTCGGCGTGCCGGCTCCAGCCGACCACGGTTCCCCGGTCGTCGAGCACCGCCGAGGCGGCGTGGTGCAGAGCGAACGGATCGTCCCGGCTCTCGCTGAGCACCGTCATCGGCTGTTCCACCGGGACACCACCTCGTATCCGATACCGATGTTCTCCCCCTGGTCCTTGGCACGCGGCCGGCAACCGGCGTGACTTGGACCCTGGTGGGTCGCTCCCTGCTCCGACGCCGGGTGGGGGACCAAGCCGATGCCCTGTGATGTATTGAACTCGGTTTGAACTCGGTCAGGGTCAGCAGCCCGCCGGGCGCGGTGTCACGGCGTGGCGGCCATCACCCGCACGGTCCCACGATGGACCCGCCCTGCCATCCAGGCCACAGCGGCACGGCCCGCGCGCCGGAACGGACCGTCACGTCAGGCTCGACGGGACGATCCCGTAGCGGCGCATCTTGCGGTACATCGTGGCGCGGAAGATCCCGAGGTCCTGCGCGGTCCGCTGGACGTTGGAGTTGCGGTCCATCAACCCCCGCAGAATGGCATCGCGTTCCAGCGCCTCGATGGTGGTGAGGACCTTGTTCGACGACACCCGGCATTCCGGCGGCAGGTCCTCCGCGTGGACCGTCCGGCCCGAAGGCCGCCGCGCCAAGCCCCGGATCACCGACTCCAGCTGCCGGACGTTCTCCGGCCACGGGCATCGCTGCAGCAGGGTCAGCGCATCCGGGGAGATCCTGCTCTCGCCGCTCGGCCGGTACTTGCGCAGGAAGAACCGCGCCAGGTGCTCGATGTCCCCATAGCGATGACGCAGGGGAGGCACCTCCACCGAGGCGCCGCAGAGCTGGTCGTGCTGGTCGTCGACGCCGACCATCGACGGCTGGCTGGTCATGACCAGTTGCCCGGTCGCGCTGCCGTCCAGCTGCACCAACAGGTTCGTCAGCCGCTGCCGCGACCACGGCGCGCAGCGGGTGCTCGAGGTCGAGATCGCCGGGCAGGTCGTCAGGGCGAAGGCGCCGCGCGAGGAGGGAGTTCCGGTCGGCGAGGAGGTTCTCGTGCACCTGCCGCGTGGCAAGGTCCTGCCGTACGCGGACGGTCGGCTGGTAATCCAGTCGTAGCGATCCGTCGGGCATGCCCGCCACCTATCCGCTCCACGGAGCGACCGTTTCCCCTCCGCCGCGCCAGACACGGCGGAGACGACACACAGACATCAGTGAAGGAATCCCATGATCTTCATCACCGCCAAGTTCCGAGTCCGTCCCGAGTACGCCGACCGCTGGCCCGAGATCACCGCTGACTTCACCCGGGCCACGCGCGCCGAGCCCGGCTGCCTGTGGTTCGACTGGTCGCGCAGCGTGTCGGACCCGACGGAATACGTCCTGGTCGAGGCCTTCCGGAACGATGAGGCCGGGGTCACGCATGTGCAGTCCGCGCACTTCAAGGCCGCGCAGCAGACGCTGCCGCCCCATCTGGTCGAGACGCCGCGCATCGTGAACGCAACCGTTCCGCAGGACGACTGGTCGCTCCTCGGGGAGATGGCGGTCCCCGGACAGGAGTAGCTCTCTGCCTGAATGCATCCTCGCCCAGCTCAGCGAGCAGTGCGCTCACGGGGTGACCGCTGCGGCTCCCCGCTCCGGCACGGCACGGCGTACTTCGCGGCCTCGATACCGAACGGAAGCGCGGTGGCGGCCGCTGCCGTCAGCGCGGCACGTGTTCTCGGGCGGATCTGGGCGAGGCCCGGAAACAGGGTGAGCGTGACGATGCCGCCGAGTGAGAGCACCAGGAGAAATGCGGTGAACGGACGACACCGAGCCGGTGGCGGCACAGCAGTGCGGCCAGGACGGAGACGAGCGTCCCGGGCCAGAACAGAGGGGGTGGCATGCAGAACTGCTTCGATCACTGAGGGTCCTTCAGGTGGACAGCGGTGGGTGCGGGTCGGCGTCGCGGCTCAGGGGGCGGCGGGTCTTCGACGGGACGTCCTGCACGGTCGAACGGCCAGGCGTTGGGCGGCGTCGCGGGCCGGGCCCGGCGGCCCGGCGCACGGATGCGGGCGACCAGCTCGGCAAAGACGAAGGGTTTGGCCAGGTAGTCGTCGGCGCCGATGCGACCATGAGCACCACGACCCTCATCGAGACGAGAAGGCCGCCCGCCGCTCCCCTCACGGCACAGCGGCCCGCTCCTCAGCCGACCGTCTCCCGTGACAGGACACTGCCGGACTCCGGTCATGAGCCGTCTTGTCCCCCGCCGGCGGAGGTCCGCCGGGTGCCGGTGGCACGCCGCTGCGTCGCGGCCCTCCTGGCGTGCTGGCGGTTCCCGACAGCCATGCTTCGGCTCCTCTTGCTCGTCATGCGGACGTTGACCCGCGCAGTTCGCGTCGCAGGATCCTGCCGCTGGTGGTCTTGGGCAGCTCGTCCATGCGTGAGTGTCGAAGTCCTGTGGCAGGCGGTCGGTTCACATGCCTGCCGTGTCCGCGACTTCGTGGGCCTTCGCCACCAGTGCGTCGATGCGCTCTGCGGTCGGGGTCCCGGACGCGGCCTTGTTCCGCGGCTCGTCCATCGCGCGGCGCATGACGCCCTCCCCGATGATCGCGACCTTCCACAGTCCCATCGCGTGCCAGTAGCCCAGCGCCGTCAGGTCGCGTCCCGACGCCGCCGCGTACGCCGCCACGAGTTCCTCGCGGGCCGGGAAGCCATCGAGAGCGGTCGCGACGAAGTCGCCCAAGGTGTTCTCATTCTTGGCCGGCCAGTAGGCCAGCAGGCTGCCCATGTCCGCCAGCGGATCCCCCAGCGTCGACAGCTCCCAGTCGAGCACCGCGGTCACCTCGCCGCTGTCGTAGGAGGTGATGACGTTGCGCAGATGGAAGTCGCCGTGCACGAGCGTCAGTTCGCGCTGCTCCGGCACGGCCGCGACGAGACGCCGGGTGAGCTCGTCCAGGGCGGGCAGCTCGCGGGTCCTGGACCTCTCCCACTGGGCCGACCACCGCTTGAGCTGACGCTGCGCATACGGCTTGTGGCTGGCCAGACCGGTCAGCCCGGTCGCCTCGAGATCGACCACGTGGATCTTCGCCAGCGTCCGCGGCAACGACATCCCGATCGCCCGGCGGCGCTCGGGCGTCAACGACCGCGCGATCGACATACTGTCGACGACCTCGCCGTCCACGAACTCCATGAGGAGCAGCGGGACGTCAGTCACGGCGGGATCATCGGTCAGCCCGAGCACCCGCGGGGTCGGGACGGCGGTGCTCTGCAGGGCGGCGAGAATCCGCGCCTCGCGGGCCACGTCGTGCGCCGACGCCAGCAGGTGACCCAGCGGTGGCCGCCGCAGCACCCATCTGCGGCCGTCCTGATCCTGTACGAGGTACGTCAGATTCGACTGGCCCAGCCCGATCCGCTCGAAGGCCAAGGGCCCGGCGAAGTCGACTCCGCGGGTGGCGAACCAGCGGCCCACGGCCCCGGCGTCGATTCCGACGATGTTCGCGCTAGACACCGATATCGGCTCCTTGTCTGAACGGGAGCGCGTCACCGAGCAGTTGCCCGCCGTCGATCACCATGGTCTCGCCGGTGATCCAGCTCGCGGCGTCCGAGACGAGGAAGGCGACCGCGGCGGCGATGTCGGCGGGCTCCCCGATGCGGCCCAGCGCCATCGAGGCGGACACGGCCTGCTCGTGCTCCTTCCACAGAGCCTCGGCCAGCTTGGTGCGCACCACACCCGGTGCCACCGCGTTGACGCGGACCTTCGGCGAGAGCTCCAGGGCAAGTTGCTTGGTGAGATGGATCAGTGCGGCCTTGGAGGCGTTGTACAGCCCGATGTTCGCCTCGGAAGCCATGCCGCCCACCGACGCGGTGTTGACGACTGCCCCGCCGTGCTCCCCCATCCAGGACCGCGTGGCCAGACCCGTCCACAGGACGGGCGCCCACAGGTTCACGTCGAAGGCCTTCGCGAACCGGCCGTGGTCCTGGTCGATGACCGGCCCGTAGGCCGGGTTGGTCCCCGCGTTGTTGACGAGGATGTCCAGGCTGCCGAAGCGCTCGAGCGTCAGCTCCACACAGCGCCGGGCCGCCTCTTCGTCGACCGCGTGCGCACCGACGCCGACCGCTGTGCCCTTGACCTGGGCCGCGGCGGCGTCCGCCGCCTCCTGGGACCGGGAGGTGAGGACGACGTTTCCGCCGGCCTCCGCGATGGCCTGGGCGATGGCCAGCCCGATGCCGCGCGAGGCCCCGGTGACGACGGCAGTGCGACCGGTGAGATCGAGTCCTGCCATCTCAGCTCACCGCCGCCGTCGCCGCGTCGCGGTACTGCCGCAGTTCCTGCTTGGCGATGGCCCGCTTGTGGACCTCGTCGGGACCGTCCGCCAGCCGCAACGTCCGCAGATGTGCGTACATCATCGCCAAGGGGAAGTCGTCGGTCACTCCCGCTCCCCCGTGCACCTGAATCGCGCGGTCGACGATCTTCAACGCGATGTCGGGGGCGGCCACCTTGATGGCCGCGATCTCGGTGCGCGCTTCCTTGTTCCCGACCGTGTCCATGAGATACGCGGCCTTGAGGGTGAGGAGGCGGATCATCTCGATGTCGATACGCGCTTCCGCGATCCAGTCCTGGATGTTGGACCGTTCGGCGACCGGACTGCCGAAAGTCACCCGTGACTGTGCGCGCCGGCACATCAGTTCCAGTGCCCGCTCGGCCGCGCCGATGGCCCGCATGCAGTGGTGGATACGACCGGGCCCGAGCCGGGCCTGACTGATCGCGAAACCCTCACCCTCGCCCTTGAGTACGTCCTTGGCCGGCACCCGGACATTCTCGAAGATGATCTCAGCATGGCCCTCGCGATCCGCGTACCCGAACACCGGGAGGTTCCGGACCACGGTGACGCCGGAGGCGTCGATCGGGACGACCATCATCGACTGCTGGCGGTGCGGGGCCGCCGTCGGGTCGGTCTTGCCCATCACGATGAGCACCTTGCAGTTCTTGTGCATCGCGTTCGAGGCGAACCACTTGCGGCCGTTGAGCACGTACTCGTCGCCGTCGCGCTCCATCCGCAGCTCGATGTTGGTCGCGTCGGAGCTGGCGACACGCGGCTCGGTCATCGCGAAGGCCGAGGCCATCGTCCCGTCGAGCAGGGGCTTGAGGTACTTCTCCTTGTGCTCGTCGCTGCCGAACAGCGTGAGCACCTCCATGTTGCCGGTGTCCGGCGCGTTGCAGTTGCACGCCTCGGAGGCGATGTGACTGCGCCCCATGATCTCCGCCAGCGGCGCGTACTCGAGGTTCGTCAGACCGGGGCCCCACTCGGGGTGCGGGTGGAACAGGTTCCACAGTCCACGCCTGCGCGCCTCCGCCTTGAGCTCCTCGAGGATCGGCGGGTGGAAGTGCGGGTCGCCCGACGCGCGCATCTGCTCGTCGTACACCGCCTCGGCGGGGTAGATGTGCTCATCCATGAACTCGAGCAGATCCGCCCGGTACTTCTTGGCGCGGTCCGACATCTCAAACAGGGACATCCGAACTCCTGACGGGTAGGGAGGGAAAGTTGGGCGGGCGCTTGTCCAGGTGACTGGCCACGCCTTCGACGACGTCGGACCTGCGGAAGGCCTGGAGCATGAGGTCTTCCGCCCGGGTCACGGAATCGGCGTAGGTGCCGTCCGCGTCGTTGCTCAGTTGGCTCTTGATGGTGGCCATGGATGCCGGGGAGCAGCGCGTCGCCAGATCGGCGGCGTACGCGACAGCGGCATTCACCACGCTGCCGGTGGGGACCAGGTGGTCGAGGAGTCCGATGCGGAAGGCCTCCTCGGCATCCACCATGCGACTCGACAGCAACAGGTCCGCCGCCCGGCTGTGGCCCACCAGCCGGGGCAACAGCCAGGAGATCCCGTATTCGGCGATCAGCCCGCGTTGCGCGAATGCCGTGGTGAACCGGGCCGAGGGCGAGCCGAAGCGGATGTCGCAGTAGAGGGCCTCCACCAGGCCCAGGCCGGCGGCCACCCCGTTGATCGCTCCGATCAGCGGTTTGCGCAGGCTCCGCGGGATGTCCCGTGGACGGCGCCGTGTCCGGTCCGCCTCGGAGACCTCGCCGACCGCCTGCAGCAGTTGCAGGTCGGCTCCGGCGCAGAATCCGCGTCCCGCGCCGGTGACCACGACGGCGCGTACGTCCGGGTCGTCCTCGGCGGCGTCGAGCAGCGCGAAATAGCGGTCCTCGAGTTCGTCGGTCCAGGCGTTCAGCTTGGCGGGCCGGTTGAACGTGAGCACCAGCACCGGCCCTCGGTGTTCGGCGAGGACGAGCTCGCCCGGCGGCACGCCGGTCACGCCTGCGCCAGCAGGGAGCTCTGGTAGCGGCGCATCCCGCGCAGCCAGCGGTCGTAGTCCGAGCCCTTCTGCCGGTACATCTCGAGAACGTCTTCGTGCGGCAGGATCAGGAAGCGCTCGTCCTCCATCGCGGCCAGGACGGCGTCGGCGACTTCGGCCGGCTCCAGGACGTCACCCGCGGAGGTGACGGCCCGCGTCGCGGCTCTTCCCAGCGCGTCCCCGGAGTCCTCTCCGGAGAACAGCAGCCTGGTGTTCACGCCCATCGGGCACAGACAGCTGACCCGGACCCCGCGATCGCCGTAGGTGACACTCAGCCACTCGGCGAAGGAGACGGCCGCGTGCTTGGTGACGGCGTAGGTGGCGGAGCCGATCTGGGTGAGCAGCCCGGCCGCCGAGGCGGTGCTGACGAAGTAGCCCTCACCGCGCTCGAGCCACCGTGGTACCAGCAGCCTTGCCGCACGGATGTGGGCTCGCAGGTTCACGTCGATCGAGAGGTCCCAGTCCGGCTCGCTTGCGTCGAGGCCGGGTGCCCCGGCGATGCCCGCGTTCGCGAAGTAGAGGTCGACCGGGCCGAACGCGCTCTCCGCCAGGTCGATCAGCTCCTGGATCTGGCCGGTGTGCGACACGTCCCCGCCGGCACTGACCGTACTTCCCGGATGGTCGGCATTGACTCTCTCCGACACCGCCCGCGCGGTCTCCGCGTCGAGGTCTGCGACGACGACCTTGGCACCCTCGCGAGCGAGCCGCGCGACCAGCGCGCTGCCGATGCCGCCGCCACCACCGGTGACGATGGCGACTCTTTGTGCAACGTTCACGGCAACCCTCTCCGTTGGCGGGCGTGCGATGTCGTCCGACCTTTATAATTGAATCCGACGTCAAGTTCAATAGCTGCCCGCACGGGACCACATGGAAAAGCCGCCCAACCCCAGGGGTATGAGCGGCTACGAGGCAGGCGGTTCAGCGGTGGCCGGGGAACCGCAGGGCGTTCGCCCAGAGTCGGGTGACCGTGGCCACGAGTTCCTCGAAGTCCACCGGCGTACCTTCTTCTTCCTGCCCTTCACTGCGCACGAAGGCGTTGTAGGCCATGACGCTGACCATGCCCGACAGCGCACGGGACGCCATCATCGGATCGACCTCACGGTCTGCGACGCCCCGCGCCTGCAGGTCGGCGATGCCCCGGGCGTTACGGCGGATGAACGCGTCCCCGCGCCGCCTTCGGAACTCACGGAACTCCGGCTCCACTTGGGCGACCTGCTCGAGCAGTGCCATCAGCTTCGCGTTCCGCTTGTATGCCGCGAGATAGGCGCGGTTGCTCGCCTCGAGTACCGCATAGGGATCGTCGGTGCCCTGCACCCGGCCCATGCCGGGGTGCATCATGTCCTCCTGCGCCTCCAGGAGGACGGCGGCGAGCACCTCTTCCTTGTTGGCGAAGTAGGTGTAGAAGGATCCCGCCGCGCATTGAGCCTCTTTGGTGATGTCGGTCAGGCGGGTGTCGAGGTAGCCGTCCCGTTCGAACACCTTCCGCGCGGCCTTCACCAAAGCGGCCCGTGTCCGCGCTCCGCGCTTCGTCGTGGGTGGCTCGCGAAGGTGCGAGAGGGGGGCCATGGGCGGTGCCTGCTCGCCGTCGATCTCCTCGGGCGCAGTAGTCTCCATCCCGGGAACTTTACTTGAATCCGACGCCACAATCACAAACTCGAAGGGGACAGGCTCTCATTGGCGGCGGGCGGCAACGTCGGCGGGCGCCGTGCCACGGGTCAGAGCCGTACGGTCGATGGACCGCTTGAGGATCTTCCCGGTCGGGCCCTTGGGCAGCGCGTCCACGAACCGGACGATGCGCGGGATCTTGTAGGCGGACAGCCGCTCTCGCGCCCAGCTCGACACCTCGTCGGCACCGAGCTCCGAACCGGGCGGGGCGGCGATGAGCGCGGCGACCTCCTCGCCGTAGTGGTCGTCGGGAACGCCCATCACGGCTGCCTCGACGATGTCCGGATGCTCGTAGAGAACTTCCTCGACCTCGCCGGGGTAGACGTTGTAACCACCGCGGATGATCAGGTCCTTGACGCGGTCGACGATGCGCAGGTCGCCGTCCGTGTCGGTTTCGCCGAGGTCGCCGGTCCGGAACCAGCCGTCGGACGAGATGGCCGCGGTGGTGTCCGCGGGGCGGTTCCAGTAGCCGCGCATCACCGTGGGTCCCCTGACGTGGACCCCGCCGACGGTACCCGGCGCGCACTCCTTGCCGTCGTCGTCACGCACCTGCACCTGCATCCGCGGTACTGCCATGCCGGTGTAGCCCGTCTTGCCGCCGCGGCCGATGTCGTTGAAGGTGCCGAACGCGGTGGTCTCGGTGAGCCCATACCCTTCGAGGATGGTGCAGCCGAAGCGGGCCTCGAAGGCCTGGGCGATCTCCCCGGGAAGCGACGCGCCGCCGGAGACGGCGACACGGAGCCCGGCGAAGTCCGCCGGATTCGCATCACCCGCCGCGTGCAGCATCGCGTTCCACATGGTCGGTACGCCGGCCATGATGGTGAGCCCGTCACGGCGCAGCATCTCCAGCATCGACGCCGGGTCGAATCGGGCCAGCAACGACATCGAGCCGCCCACGGTCAAGGTCGCCATCATGACCGATGCCTGGCCGAACGTGGAACAGCGGGAGTCCGGTGCCGGTACGGTCGGCGCTCGATGCTCGGCTGCACTCGGCACCGATCTGCCCGGCGGACAGCAGGTTCCCGACGGTGAGTTGGGCCCCCTTCGGCCGCCCCGTGGTTCCCGAGGTGTACAGGATGGCCGCGGTCTCGTCGCGATCCCGGTCGACTACGCCGGCAGGGGCGGCGGTGACCGACGCGCCCGGGGACAGCGTCCAAGAGGGCACCGAGAGCGCCGCGGCCGCCTCCGCGACGGCGGGGCCAAGTCCGTGCCATGCGATCGCCCACGAGCATCCGGCGTCGCCGAGAACGTACTCGACCTCAGCGCGGGTGGACATCGTGTTGACCGGCACCACGACACAGCCCGCGGCCTGGATCCCGAGGTAAGCCACCACGAACTCGGGCACCGACGGCGCCGCGAGCAGCACCCGGTCCCCCGGGACAGGCCCGCGGCGACCAGGGCGCCCGCGTACCGCATGCTCGCGTCACGCAGCTGAAGGTAGGTCCACTGATCCGTGGCGCCGCGCAGTGCGATGTTGTCGGGGGTGGCGGCCGCGTAGCGGCACACAGGATCGAAAACGCCGGTCATGGGGCGGTGCCTGCCGGGATGTGAGCAGGTGATGGTGCGGGTCTCACCCTCGCGATGAGTTGTCTTGGCCCGGCTTCGGCATCAAGTCCTCGGGCGGTGTGGCCGGATGACCTACCTCACTGCGCCCGGTCGGTCGATCGGTATCGGTCAGGCGGTGATCCCGAAGCGTTCGGCGAGTTGGCGGCGGGTGTCGGCGGCGCTGGTGTGCAGGACGCCCCCGATTCCGATCCGTGCCGCTCCGTCGAGGTTCTGCTGCAGATCGTCGATCATGACGGCCTCCTCGGGGTCGATGCCGAGGCGTTCACATGCGATCGCGTAGATCCGCCGGGAGGGCTTGCGGATCCCGACCTCGGAGGAGATGACGATCGCATCGGCGACAGCGGCGAGTTCGACGCCGTCGTAGGTTCCGGTGCCGAACGAATTGGACACGAGCGCAACGGGACGGCCGGCGGCCCGAAGATCAGCGACCAGCGCGAGCATGTCCTGGTCGATCGACATCCCCGCCTGCATGCGGGCCGTGAGCCCCTCGGCCGACACCTCCGCGCCGTGGGCACGGAGCCGTTCGGCGAATCCTCGCTCGAAGGCTTCGGCGTCGATACGGCCGCACTCGTGGTCGGCCAGGAGGGTGCGTGATGCCTCGTCCCGGCCGAGGAGGTCCAGCGGCAGGCGCGGGTCGCCGCCGAGCGAGGCGCCGAAGTCGGTGAAAGCCCGCAACACACTGGAGGTGATGACACCGCCGAAGTCCACGAGGACCGCGGTTCGCGCCTTGCTCGTCACGCTCGACACCTCAGGCGACCTCGAACAGTCCGGCGGCGCCCATTCCGCCGCCGATGCACATCGAGATCACCACATACCGAACGCCCTGGCGCTTGCCCTCGATGAGGGCATGCCCCACCAGCCGGGCACCGGTCATTCCGTACGGGTGACCGACGGAGATGGCGCCGCCGTTGACGTTGAACCGCTCCGGGTCGATGTGCAGTTCGTCCCGGCAGTACAGCGCCTGGGAAGCGAACGCCTCGTTGAGTTCCCACAGGCCGATGTCGTCGATGGTGAGATCGTGCTGCTTCAGCAGCTTCGGAATGGCGAACACCGGCCCGATGCCCATCTCGTCCGGCCCACAACCGACAACGGTCATACCCCGGTAGACGCCCAGCGGCTCGAGTCCGCGGCGCTCGGCTTCCTTCGACTCCATCAGCACCGACGCCGAGGCCCCGTCCGACAACTGCGAGGAGTTGCCCGCCGTGACGCTGGAATGCGCGCTCACCTGACCGTCGGGCAGCACCGGCGCCAACCCGGCCAGACCCTCGAGCGTCGTCGACGCGCGGTTGCCCTCGTCCCGGGTCAGGGTCACGGCCTCGTCCCGCACCTCCCCGGCCTGCTTGTCCAGAACCTTCTTGACGCTGTCGAGCGCGACGATCTCCCGGTCGAACCGGCCGGCCTCCTGCGCCGCCGCGGTGCGCTGCTGTGACAACAACGCGAACTCATCCTGGCGTTCCCGGCTCACGCCGTACCGTTCGGCGACGATCTCCGCCGTGTGCAGCATGGGCATGTAGATGTCCGGCGTGTGCTCGACCAGCCAGGGATCCGTCATGCGGTGGGTGTTCATGTGGTCGTTCTGCACCAAGGAGATCGACTCGACACCGCCGCCGACAGCGACCTGCATGCCGTCCGCGACTATCTGCTTGGCGGCCGTCGCAATGGCCATGAGGCCCGACGAACACTGCCGGTCGATCGACATCCCCGACACGGTGTCCGGAAGTCCGGCACGCAGAACGGCCTGCCGCGCGACATTGACACCTGCGGACCCCTGCTGCACGGCGCAACCGAAGATCACATCCTCGACCTCACCTCCCTCGAGTCCGGCCCGCTGCACGGCGTGCGACAGGGCGTGGGCGGCAAGTTCCTGCGCCTGGGTGTCATTGAACGCGCCGCGGTAAGCCTTTCCGACCGGCGTCCGTGCCGTCGAAACGATGACTGCTTCCCTCATGTCGCCTCACTGCTTCCTGTTGGTCCGGTTCGTCCGGGAGCTTCGGGGTCCACACTCCGAGCTCCGTACGCCGAACTCGATGCCGGTGGGCAGGGCCGAACGCCGATCGGGGCGCTGTGAGTGGTCAGGGGCCGGCCTCCCGACCCGGTTATAGTTGAAGTCGGCGTCATGTTCAACCATCCTCCTGCCGCCCGGGGCCTTGACAGCCCACCTCCCCGCCTGAAGGCTACCGACCAGTCGGTACGAGGAGAGGGATCGTGACCGAGCTGAAGATCTCCACTGCTGCGGGCGTCTTCGACGCGATCGCCTCGGGCCCGCCCGAAGGCCGCCCGGTGCTCCTGCTGCACGGCTTCCCGCAGACCGGGTTGGTGTGGCGGCAGCAGATCGCGGCGTTGGCCGCCCACGGCTACCGAGTGGTGGCACCCGACCAACGTGGCTACTCCCCCGGCGCCCGCCCTCTCCGGCCCGAGGACTATCGCATCGGCCTTCTCGTCGACGACGTGGTCGCGATCAGCGAGGAACTGGGCTGGGCGGCGTTCGATCTCGTCGGCCATGACTGGGGAGGCGCGGTCGCCTGGTGGACCGCGCACGCCCACCCCGGCCGCGTACGCACCCTGACGGTTGTCTCGACCCCGCACCCCGGCGCTCTGGCCACCACCCTGCACACCGATCAGGACCAGCGCAAACGCTCCCGCTACATGATCGACTGGCGCGAAGCACCCGCGACCGAGGAGCGCATGCTCGCCGACGACGCCAAGGAGCTTCGCGCCGCTTACGCCGGAAAGGTCCCGCAGGACAGTGCCGAGGCCTACGTACGGCACCTGTCCCAGCCGGGCGCTCTCACCGCGGCGCTGAACTGGTACCGGGCCGGCCGCCCCGACGGCGCGATCGGCGTCATCGACGTGCCCACGCTGTACGTCTGGAGCACGGGGGACAGCGCGTTCGGTCCGGCAGCCGCACAGGAGACCGAGCAATGGGTCAACGGGCCGTACCGGTTCGAGACCCTCCAGGGCATCAGCCACTGGATCCCCGAGGAGGCGCCCGAAACGCTGAGCCGCCTGCTGCTCGAACACCTGCGGGCGCACGGCGAGGACTGAACCGGCAGCGAATACCCCGTTCAGCGAGCACCCGTTCGTCGACTCTCCGAAGAGGTGACCCCATGAAGGCAGCGCGCTCGGCCTGGCGCCGTCTCGAGCCCGTACACGCCATGATCTACTTCGTCCCCGAGGGAAGGCGACGGTATGCGGACCTCGGCCTGAGCGGACGCGCCGGGTACTTCACGTCCCGGAGCGCCGCGTTCGGCCGCGCATCCGCCGAGCTGGTCATCTAGCTGGGACCGTACCCCGTCGAGCAGTTCGTCGGCGATGCGCTCGATCACCGGCACGGCGGCGGCGACACGCTGCGCGTTGAAGAACCCTGTGACCACGCGGCGCAGTCCGGAATGGCTCAGGGTGCCGTTGTTCGCCAGCGCGGGCGGGAGCGTGAAGCTGACGCGAGCCAGCCCGCAGCACGGCGACGGGCAGCGGGCTCACGGCGTGCTGGGCATTGCCCGGGAGGAACCGCTCCGGGTCGAGCAGGACCCGGCGTACGTCCTGGTAGCGGCTGACCAACCACAGCCCGGTAGCAGGGTCATGGTGAACGGGAGACTTGGACCGTAGTAGGTCCAGCCAGGGGTAGGGGTCGCGGACGAAGCGGTCACCGAACAGGCCGAGCAGACCCAGCGGATCACGGGTGTCGGCAGATTCGGGGCCGGCCGCCGGGCCGCATCCAGCTGCTCCGGTACCGGGTGCGAGGGGATCCAGAGCCGGGGAAGTCACGGCCGGAAGTTGACACGCACGAGGCATTACCTCAGGCCCTGTGTGCGCGGCATCACTGGTTCCCCGGCTTCAACTCGCGGCACCCCCGGCCTAACCGGCGGCTTCGACCGGGAACTGAGCCTGGCCATGGCCCCCGCACACCAGTGGGGGAGGTAACCGGTGTCGCCGCCCCGGACCCTTGCCGTTCGGGGCAGCCGCCGATGCCATGGCCACCGCCGAGCAGTGACACAGCAGCCCGTGGCGGACACGGACTGCCGTGAGTCTGCTCAGATGCCGACGGGCTTTCCGGGACCAGGCACGTGACGGAAGCGGAACGTCTCCGGGTCGCGTCCGGCCTGGATGAACCAGCACTCCCCGGTGCCGTCGCCGGTGACGATCCGCAGCACCGTGTCCGCCACGAGCTCAGCGGGGATGATCGGCAGTTCCTGCTCGGAGAGCATGTCGCGCAGGTGGTCGATGATCCGCGACTCGGCGAACCCGGGGCAGACGGCGTTGAAGCGCACGTTATGAGGCGCGAGAGCCGGTCCCAGGGAGCGTGCGAGTCCCACGACCGCATGCTTGTTGGCCCCATACAGCGGATCCAGCGGCACCGCCGCCAGGCCCGCCAGGGACGCGGTCGCCACGATCGACCCTCCGCCGCGGGCCCGCAGCGCCGGCAGCACTGCATGGGTGCCGAAGACCACGCCGTCGAGGTTGGCTCCCATCGCACGACGGTAGCGCTCAAGGTCGAAGTCCTCGCCGACGCCGCATCCGGTCACCACCCCCGCGTTGAGAAACGCGACGTCGACACCGCCGCACTGCTGCTGGGCGAAGTCCACCAGCGCACGGTTGGCCTCGAGGTCGGACACGTCGCAGGCACGGAAATGGCCGTCGATCATCTCGGCCACCTCGCGGCCGCCC
>NZ_JBFALC010000098.1:0-26358 GCF_040656035.1 Streptomyces sp. NPDC050211 | reverse complement strand
TGCACAACCTCGCCCTCACCAGATAGGCCAACGGGCAGCACCGCAGCCGACCTTGCCCTCACCAGGTCCAAGATCAGTTACGGGACAAGCCTTAGCCTCGATCATTCATGAGGGTCCGTCAGCTTGCTGACGGACCCTTTGTGGTGGGTGACGGTGGGGTTTTTCGGAGTCTGGGTAGGTTGAGTGCCCGGCTGTCGCGTCGGGTGGGCGCCACGGCTCCGGTGGGCTCGTGCCGCTCGCAGGGATGGGAAAGTGCTGTTCAGCCGGGTGCGGGAGGGCGTGGAGCCGGTCCAGGGCGTCGGTGATCACGTCGGTCCAGGGCCAGTGTCCGGCGAGGCGGAGGATGTGGCGGCGGCCGGTGGTGACGAGTTGGGCGGCTGCGGAGACGGAGCCGCAGGCGGCGGGGTTCCCAGAGCCGGGCGGCGCCGGTCAGGGCGAGCAGGGGCATCCAGGCGAGCAGGTCGAGGGCGAGCAGGGGCATCCAGGCGAGCAGGTCGAGGGCGATCTGGATGATCTCCATCCAGCGTGCTCGCGGCCCTGCCCCCGTGCACGGTGACCTGGCTGCCCCTGCTGGTCACCCGCGCCGACGCAGAGGACCTCGACTCCGTCAACACCACCACCGCGCTCGTGTTGCGCGCCACCTGGACCATCGGCGCGCACGCGGCAGTGCGTTATCTGAACCAGATTGTGAAACCGGCCCGCACGGTGATCGTGCTCCAATATGGCACCCAAGAGGAGTGCCTAGCCAGGGTCGTCACCACTACCACTCAGCACAAACTCAACAGCGAGACGGCGGTGGAGGACGTCGCCGCGGACGAGGACTTCACCGCCGCCGCCCGTCGCATCGCCGCCCGCCCTCAGGACGCGGTCCTGTTCGCCGGGGTGCGCCCGGACCGCGCCGCCGCCTGTGCTCGCGCGCTGCGGGACGCGGGCCACCAGGGTGCCCGGACCGCGGGCGAGCGCGTCCTCGGCACGCCCTTCCTCGCGGCCGGCGAGGGCTGGCGGATCGGCACGGCCTACACGGACGCGAACGCCGACCCCCGTACCAAGGCGTTCGCCACGGCGTTCCGGGCCCGTTTCGCCCCCCGCCCGGCCCCTGGGCGGCCGAGGCGTACGACGCCGTCCGATTCGCCGCTCACGGGCTCGCCTTCCTCGGCGACGAGGGCCGGTCCGCCTCCGCCCTGCGTTCGGAACTCCTGCGCCGTCCCTGGCAGGGCATCACCCGCCGCATGAGCTTCGATCCCGGCGCGCAGTTCTTGAAGTCCAGCGAGGACGGCGGCGCGTTCCTGTTCCGGGTGACCGGGGGAGCGGCCCGCTTCGTGACGCGCTCCGACAACATCCGCAAGAGGTCGTGAACCAGCCCGCAGTGTGCCCGAAAAGCGTCGTACGTCAGCGAAGTCCCGTTCGCTATCCTGCCCGGGCCGACGTGGCGCGGGGTCCGGCGAAGTGAGGTCGGGGGATGAAAGCGATCGTCGTGGGGGCGGGCATCGGGGGACTGGCCGCGACGCTGAGCCTGCGCAGGGCCGGCTGCGAGGTCACACTCGTCGAGCAGACGCCGCGGTTCACCGAGATCGGTGCCGGGATCCAGCTGGCGCCCAACGCGACGCGGGTGCTGCGCCGCCTTGGCCTGCTCGACGCGGTCGCCGCGCAGGCGGTCCGGCCTCCTTACGTGAGTTTCCGGACCTGGTCCGACGGGGCCGAGATCTGCCGCTTTCCGATCGGGCCGGAGGCCGAGAAGGAGTTCGGGGCGCCCTATCTGCAGGTCCATCGGGCCGATCTGCACCAGGCGCTGGCCGACGAGGTGCCGGCCGAGTGCGTGCGCCTGGACACCGTGGTCGTGGGGATCGATCAGGACGACACCACCGCGTATGTGACGACCAGGAGCGGTGAGCGGCTGGGCGCGGACCTGGTCGTGGCCGCGGACGGGGTGCGGTCCCCGGCCCGGCAGTGGCTCTTCGGCAAGGACGAGGCGGTCTTCTCCGGGACCGCCGCCTACCGGGCGCTGCTCCCGGCCGACAAGGTCGCCGATCTGGATCTGCCGGAGTACGCCGGCTGGTTCGGGCCGGGCCGGCACTTCGTCCACTACTGGGTGCGTCCCGGCCAACTGCTCAACGTCGTGGGCGTGTTCGACACTCAGGCGCCCGCGCAGGAGTCGTGGACCGCGCAGGCGGAGCCGGGAGAGCAGCTGCGCACCTTCGACGGATGGGACCCCCGGCTGCTCAGCGTCCTCGAACGCGCGGGCCAGGTCTTCCGCTACGGCATCTTCACCCGTGCCCCGCTGGAGAGATGGAACCTCGGGCGGGTGACCCTGCTCGGCGACAGCGCCCATGCGATGGTGCCGTTCCTGGCCCAGGGCGCCGCGCAGGCGATCATGGACGCGGCCGTGCTGGGCGACGTCCTCACGGGGACGACGCCGGCAGACGTGCCCGAGGCGCTCGACCGGTATGTGTGGCGCCGGCTCACGACCGCCACGGGCGTGCAGGCCGGTTCCGCCCGGGCGGGCCGGGACTATCACCTGCCGGACGGCCCCGAGGCCGAGGCGCGGAACGCCCGCTGGGTGGCTTTCGCGGCCCAGAACAGATTCGGCCCTCATGCGGTCGCGTGGGGCGTCGACGTCTGAGCCACCCCACGGAAAAACGCTTGGACTCCGTCCGTCCGCCCACGGGACACTACGGCTTCTGCCCTGTCCGTAGTGGCGCGGACGTAGAGGCAACGGCACCTCCTGACCGAGCACACGGCGGGCTGCCGTACGACACCACGGGGTTGAGATGGGATCGCCGGAATCGGGTGCGTTACGCCGGGCCAAGGGCTCGGTGCTGCTCGCCCTTCGTTACTACGGACGGGAGTTGTCCCGGCTGCGGTGGCTGACGCTGCCCGCGATGCTGCTGCCGGCGCTGGGCAACATCGGCATCTACTACCTCGCGCCGCTGGTCGTCGCGAAGCTGGTCGGCCGTATCGCCGGCGACACCGATGTCTCGCTCGGCTGGACACTGCCGTACGTCCTCGGCTTCGCGGGTGTCCTGCTGCTCGCGGAGACGTTCTGGCGCATCGGCCTGCACTGTCTGAACCGCCTTTCCGCCCGCAGCATCGAGCAGCTGTACGTGATCGGCATGGACCAGCTGTTCGCCAAGGACGCCGCGTTCTTCCACGACAACTTCGCCGGGGCACTGACCAAGCGGGTCCTCAGCTTCGCCTCGCGCTTCGAGGACTTCATCGACACGCTGACGTTCCAGGTGGTGGCCAGCTTCGTGCCGCTGCTGTTCGGGTCGGTCGTGCTGTGGCGCTACGAACCCCTGCTCGTCCTCGGACTGCTGGCGATGATCGCGTTGACGGCCCTGTGCGTGCTGCCGCTCATCCGCCGTCGCCAGGCACTCGTCGACCAGCGCGAGGAGGCGATCGCCCGGGTGTCGGGCCATGTCGCCGACAGCCTGATGAACATGGACACGGTCCGGGCGTTCGCCGCCGAAGCACATGAGGCCGCCGAGCACCGCTCCCGGGTCGCCCAGTCGCGCCGGCTCACCCTGCGGTCCTGGGACTACGGCAATCTGCGCATCGACACGCTGGTGGCGCCGATGTCCGTACTGACCAACGCACTCGGCCTGCTGCTCGCGGTCGCCCTCGCCGGGGGCACGCACGGCGTGGAGGCGGTCGTGGTCGCCTTCACGTACTACACGAACGCGACGCGGATCATGTTCGAGTTCAACCAGATCTACCGCCGTCTGGAGAGCTCGATGACGGAGGCCGCGCAGTTCACCGAACTGCTGCTGGTACCGCCGACCGTCCTCGACCCGGTGACTCCCGAGCCGCTGCGGCCCGGCGCCGCCGACGTCCGCTTCGAGCGGGTGACCTTCGCCCACGCCGGTGGGGAGCCGCTCTTCGAGGGCCTCGACCTGACCGTGCCCAGCGGGACGAAGCTCGGGCTCGTCGGCCGGTCCGGCGGCGGCAAGACCACACTCACCCGGCTGCTGCTGCGGATGACCGACATCGACGCCGGCCGGATCCTGGTCGGGGGACAGGACATCAGCAGGCTGCGCCAGGCCGACCTGCGGAGTCTGATGGCCTACGTGCCGCAGGACCCGGCGATGTTCCACCGCACCCTGCGGGACAACATCGCGTTCGCCCGGCCGGACGCCACCGAGGCCGAGATCCGGCGCGCGGCTCAGGCGGCGCACGTCACGGAGTTCGCCGACGCCCTGCCGCACGGCTTCGACACCCTGGTGGGCGAGCGGGGGATCAAGCTGTCCGGCGGACAGCGCCAGCGGGTCGCTCTCGCCCGGGCGATCCTGCGCGACGCGCCGATCCTGCTGCTCGACGAGGCGACCAGTGCCCTGGACTCCGAGAGCGAGATCCTCGTCCAGGAAGCGCTGTGGCGGCTGATGGAGGGGCGGACGGCGCTGGTCGTGGCGCACAGGCTGAGCACGGTCGCCACCATGGACCAGCTCGTCGTCCTCGACCGCGGACGGATCGTCGAGCAGGGCACGCACCAGGAACTGCTCGCCTCGCACGGGACGTACGCGAAGCTGTGGCAGCACCAGTCGGGCGGCTTCCTCGACGACACCGCCCCCGACTACACCACCGCGGCAGCGGAGCCTGGCCACTGAAGAAAACACGATGTCCAGGGCGGCCACGCGGGCAGCCCTGGACATCGTGATCAGAAGGTTCAGACGAGGTCGAACCGGTCCAGGTTCATGACCTTGTCCCACGCGGCGACGAAGTCCTTGACGAACTTCTCCTTCGCGTCGTCGCTCGCGTAGACCTCGGCGAGCGCACGCAGCTCGGAGTTGGAGCCGAAGACCAGGTCGGCACGGGTGCCGGTCCACTTGACCTCGCCCGTGGCGGCGTCGCGGCCCTCGAACGTGGTCTGGTCCTCCGAGGTCGACTTCCACGTCGTGCCCAGGTCGAGCAGGTTGACGAAGAAGTCGTTCGTCAGGACGCCCGGGGTCTCGGTGAGGACGCCGTGCTTCGACTGCTGGCTGTTCGCACCCAGGACACGGAGGCCACCGACGAGGGCCGTCGTCTCGGGCGCGCTCAGGGTCAGCAGGTTCGCCCGGTCCAGCAGCAGGTACTCGGCGGGAAGGCGGTTGCCCTTGCCGAGGTAGTTGCGGAACCCGTCCGAGGTCGGCTCCAGCGCGGCGAACGACTCCGCGTCGGTGTGCTCCTCGGTCGCGTCGACACGGCCCGGGGTGAAGGGCACCTCGATGTCGAAGCCCGCGTCCTTGGCGGCCTTCTCGACGCCGGCACAGCCGCCGAGGACGATCAGGTCGGCCAGGGAGACCTTCTTGGCGCCGGAGTTGAACTCACCCTGGATCGACTCGAGGGTGCGCAGCACCGTCGCGAGCTGGTCGGGGTCGTTCGCCTCCCACGTGCGCTGCGGCTCCAGACGGATCCGCGCGCCGTTGGCGCCGCCGCGCTTGTCGCTGCCGCGGTACGTCGAGGCCGACGCCCACGCGGTGGAGACCAGCTCGGAGACCGACAGGCCCGAGTCGAGGAGCTTGGCCTTGAGCGCCGCGATGTCGGCGGCGTCGATGACCTCACCCTCCGCCTCCGGCAGCGGGTCCTGCCACAGCAGCGTCTCCTCCGGAACCTCCGGGCCGAGGTACAGCGACTTCGGGCCCATGTCGCGGTGAGTCAGCTTGTACCAGGCGCGGGCGAAGGCGTCCGCGAACTGGTCGGGGTTCTCGTGGAAGCGGCGCGAGATCTGCTCGTAGATCGGGTCGAAGCGCAGCGAGAGGTCCGTCGTGAGCATCGTGGGCAGACGCTTCTTCGACGGGTCGTGCGCGTCGGGGATGATCGCTTCGGCGTCCTTGGCCACCCACTGCTTGGCGCCGGCCGGGGACTCGGACAGCTCCCACTCGTAGCCGAAGAGGATGCTGAAGAAGTCGTTGCTCCACTGGGTGGGCTTGGTGGTCCAGGTGACCTCCAGACCGGAGGTGATGGCGTCGCCGCCCTTGCCCGTGCCGTAGGTGCTCTTCCAGCCCAGGCCCATCTCCTCCATGGAGGCGGCCTCGGGGTCGTTGCCCACGTGGTCGGCCGGGCCGGCGCCGTGGGTCTTGCCGAAGGTGTGACCACCGGCGATGAGGGCGACCGTCTCCTCGTCGTTCATCGCCATCCGGCGGAACGTCTCACGGATGTCGCGGGCCGCCGCGATCGGGTCCGGGTTGCCGTTCGGGCCCTCCGGGTTGACGTAGATCAGACCCATCTGGACCGCGCCGAGCGGGTTCTCCAGCTCACGGTCGCCGGAGTAGCGCTGGTCGTCGAGCCAGGTGGTCTCGGGACCCCAGTAGACGTCCTCCTCCGGCTCCCAGACGTCCTCACGGCCACCGGCGAAGCCGAAGGTCTTGAAGCCCATCTGCTCCAGGGCGACATTGCCGGTGAGGATCATGAGGTCGGCCCAGGAGATGGACTGGCCGTACTTCTTCTTGACCGGCCACAGCAGACGGCGGGCCTTGTCCAGGTTGCCGTTGTCGGGCCAGCTGTTGAGCGGGGCGAAGCGCTGCTGACCGGCACCGGCGCCGCCGCGGCCGTCGCTGATGCGGTAGGTGCCCGCGCTGTGCCAGGCCATCCGGATCATCAGCGGGCCGTAGTTGCCGAAGTCCGCCGGCCACCAGTCCTGCGAGGTCGTGAGCACCTCGGCGATGTCCCGCTTCACGGCCGCGAGGTCGAGGTTCTGGAACGCCTCGGCGTAGTCGAACTCCTCGCCGAGCGGGTTCGCCACGGCGGGGTTCTTGGCCAGGATTTTCAGATTGAGCCGGTCCGGCCACCACTGGCGGTTGCCGCCGCCCTGAGTGGGGTGCGCCGCGCGCTGGTGCGCGACCGGGCAGCCACCTACGCCCTCCGCCTTGGGGTCGGTGACGATTGCATCAGGGTTCTCAGCCATGGGAATCCTTCCGGACTGCTGGATCTTCGGTGCTCAGGAACTGCGTGGGGTGGAACAGTCGGGGCACTGGCCCCAGTAGATGACCTCGGCCTCGTCGATGGCGAAGCCGTGGTCGTCGGACGCGGTCAGGCAGGGTGCCTCGCCCATCGCACAGTCGACGTCGGCGACGGCACCGCAGGACCGGCAGATGACGTGGTGGTGGTTGTCCCCGACACGTCCCTCGTACCGGGCCGGGCTGCCGGCCGGTTCGATACGCCGGATGAGGCCCGCCCCGGTCAGTGCGTGGAGGCCCTCGTACACGGCTTGAAGGGAGACATGGCCGACGCGGTCACGGACCCCGGAGGCGATCGCCTCGACACCGAGGTGATCGCCGTGCCGGACGGTCTCGAGCAGCGCGGCACGCGCCGCCGTCACCCGCAGGCCGGCACCGCGCAGCTCCTCGGCCGTGGTCGGAGTCTCGGATGCGGTCATGCCGCAGAACCTATCCTCAAG
Organism: Streptomyces sp. NPDC050211; assembly: GCF_040656035.1. Lineage (NCBI taxonomy): Bacteria > Bacillati > Actinomycetota > Actinomycetes > Kitasatosporales > Streptomycetaceae > Streptomyces > Streptomyces sp. NPDC050211. The sequence continues at coordinate 18,989 of NZ_JBFALC010000098.1, read as the reverse complement.
AACACGAATGATTCAAGAAAACGACTGGTTCTAATTTAATGTCGTGTCGGGGCACGGTGGTGGACGGGCCCGCGAGGGACTCGCCCGCTCAGCTCACGCAGCCCACATGCGCCAGCGCCTGCTTCAGCAGGACCCCGTGCCCGCCCGGCATGTCGCTCTGTACGGCCGGGGACAGGGCCTCCTGGGGGCTGAACCAGACGAGGTCGAGGGCGTCCTGCCGGGGCCGGCAGTCGCCGGTGACCGGGACGACGTAGGCGAGGGACACCGCGTGCTGACGCGGGTCGTGGTAGGGCGTGATGCCCTGGGTGGGGAAGTACTCGGCCACCGTGAAGGGCTGGAGGGACGTCGGGACGCGGGGCAGCGCCACCGGGCCGAGGTCCTTCTCCAGGTGGCGCAGCAGGGCGTCCCGGACCCGCTCGTGGTGCAGGACACGGCCGGAGACCAGCGACCGGCTGACCGTTCCGTCGGGTCCGATGCGCAGCAGCAGGCCGATGCTGCTGACTTCGCCGCTGTCGTCGACGCGCACGGGCACAGCCTCGACGTACAGGATCGGCATGCGGGCGCGCGCCATCTCGAGCTCGTCGGCGGAGAGCCAACCGGGCGTGGTTTCGGTCATGTCAGACATTGCTTGATCATACTTTCAGGAGTTGGCGGAAAACCGGTAGATCCGTCGGGCGTTGTCCCGCCCGGCCCAGCGGGCGACGCGCAGCGCGTCCGGCAGGCTCAGCTCGTCGGCGTCCACCCGGTCCTGCAGCAGCCCGGCCAGCCCCTGCCGGAAGGCCACCGCGCCGAGCAGATAGAACTCGGCCAGACCATAGGCGTCGGAGCTGTACAGCAGCTTGCGGAACGGGGTGATTTCCAGAGCCTCCTCCAGGACCGCCCGCGCCCGGACCGGCCCTACGTGGTGCAGGGTCAGCCCCACATCGAGGTACACCTGCTCGAACACCGCGGCCAGATAGCCGGCCTGCCGCTGGTACGGCCAGCAGTGCAGCAGGAGGACGGGGATCGTGCCCTTCGTCAGGTGCAGCCAGTCGGTCAGGAGGGCGGGGTCCGCGCGGTGCAGACGGATGTCGTCGTCACCGAAGCCCGTGTGCAGCTGGAGCGGCAGGCCCAGCTCCACGGCCGTCCACAGCAGATGTCGTACGAGAACGGGGTGCGCGAGTCGGCCACCTGCGGCGAGCCATTGACGGGCCGCCTCGGTGACCTCCGCGTCCGTCGGGCGGGCCGGGTCCAGGTCGAAGCCGGTGCGGTAGGCGGCGACGGACTTCACGGCCACCACGCCCGGACGCCGTACCGCCGACTCCGCCGCCGCGCGGACCATGCGCGCGTACTCGTCCGGTTCCACCCCCTCGGCCGCGACCGCCTCAGCGAGGGATTCCAGTCGTACGACCTCGAAGGCGTCCGCGTCCGCCGCCTCCGCCAGCTCCGCCGGAGCGGTCAGCCGGTCCGGGGTGTAGCCGGTGTCGACGCAGAACACCTCCGTCCGCGCGGCCGTGAGGAAGCGGCGGTTCACATCGCGCGCGCCCAGCTCCGTGCGCCGGGCCAGGTATGCGTCGGCGGGTGCGTGCCGGGGCAGGTCGAGGAGGGGAGCGCAGTGGCGGCGGACGGCCGTGCCGACGGGTGTGTCGAAGGTCGAGATGCCCGGCCAGGTGCCGCCTTCGGTGAGCAGTGACTCGAAGCCCTCCCGGTCGAGATCGGCCGTGGTGACGCCGTGGCAGTGATGGTCGAACAGGGGCAGCGCGGCCAACTCGTCCTGGACGGCGCCCATGTCAGTACTTCCAGCGGTACGCCGCCGCGATCCGCTCGTCGTCCAGTCCCGCCACGGCCGCGATCTCCCCCAGGCGTACGGCGGTCACCGCGTCGGCGAGGACCGGGCCCAGGGCGGTGCGCAGCCGTTCGTCCTTGCGGAACTCCTCGACCGACTCCGCCAGCGAGGTGGGCAGCCGGCGCACCGCCTCGCCCAGGCGTGCCGGGTCGCCGGTGATCTCCTCGGGCAGGGGCGCCGAGGACGTCACTCCGTCCAGTCCGGCGGCGATCAGGCAGCCGAGGGCGAGATACGGGTTGGCGGCCAGGTCGACCGGTTTGACCTCGAGGTTCGCCGCCTGGTCGCGCAGGCCCGCCGTACCGGTGACGACGCGTACCGCCGCCTCACGGGTCTCGTGGCCCCAGGTGGTGAACACCCCGGCCCACTGGGAGGGTTTGAGCCGCAGATGGCTCGCCGGGCTCGGGGCGGTGACGGCCGTCAGGGCGGGCAGGTGGGCGAGGATTCCGGCCGCGAAGGACTCCGCCTCGCCCGTCATGCCGTACCGGCCCGCGCCGCCGGAGTGCAGGTTCGCGCCGTCGCGCCAGGCGGAGAGATGGATGTGGCCGCCGTTGCCGACGCCCTGCGCGAACACGGCCGGGGCGAAGGAGACGACCAGCCCGTGGCGCTGCGCCACCGCCCGGACGGTCTGCCGCACCAGCACGCTGCGGTCGGCCGCCGCCACCGGGTCGAGCGCGCCCACCGAGATCTCGAACTGCCCCGCCGCGTACTCGGGATGGAGCTGCTCGACATCCACGCCCTGCGCCGCGCACGCCGCCAGCAGATCGGCCGTGTAGTCGCTCAACTCCACCTGCCGGACCGCCCCGTACGCCGGACCCGACACCGCGGGCACGAACTCCCCGTCCGCCGTGGGTCCCCGGCCCACCGCCCACTCGATCTCGACCGCGGCTCGGAAGGTGATGCCGTGCCGCTCGGCCGCGTCGGCGACGATCCGGCGCAGGAAGGTGCGGCTGCAGGCGGGATGCCGCTCGCCGTCCTGGGTGATCCGGTCGACGGGCGCCCACGCCCAGCCGGGCTGCCCTGCCAGGGCGACCAGTTGGTCCAGGTCGGGGTAGAGACGCAGGTCGCCGTCGGGCGAGCCGAGGACGTCGGTGGAGACGATGGAGTCGTTCGCCAGGAACGTGTCGAACACCGGCGACATGCCCACGCCCCAGGCCGCCGCCGAGGGGAGCTTGGCGGTGGGGACGGCCTTCACCCGTCCGACGCCCGCCGTGTCGACGTAGGCCAGGACGACGCCGTGCACACCCCGGCCCGACAACTCCCCGCTCAGCGCGGTGGCCCGCTCGACATCACCGGGACGCCCTCCGGGGACGGGGTCGGCAAGGGTGGTCATACGTCCTCCTCGGCGGACTCGGCGGCTAAACGCTCCGCTGAAGGCCGGTGCGTCATGTGCGGGTCCGTTGTGGCTGGTCGCGCAGTTCCCCGCGCCCCTTCGGGGCGCTACCAGGGTTTCACGGCCACCGCCCCGAACTGCGGTACCGCGGCGGGCAGGTCGGGTCCGGCGCGCCACTGGGAGCACGGCACCATGCCCGGGTCGAGCAGCTCCAGTCCTTCCAGGAAGGCGGTTATGTCCGCGCGGCTGCGGGCCGTGATCGGCGGCGTGGCGTTCTCGTTCCAGAACTTCATCGCCGGGATCTGGCCCTCGCCGCCCAGGTCCGCGTCGAAGGTGGGGTGCGTCAGGACCAGGAAGCTGCCGGAGGGGACGGCCTCCATGACGCGGCCCACGATGTGCCGCGCCTTGTCGGTGTCCAGCACGAAGTTGAGGATGCCGAGCATCATCACGGCGACGGGACGGGTGAAGTCGAGGCTCCGCGCGGCGCGTTCCAGGATCGCGTCCGGGTCGTGCACATCCGCGTCGACGTAGTCGGTGACGCCCTCGGACGTGCCGGTCAGCAGGGTGCGGGCATGGGCGAGCACGATCGGGTCGTTGTCGACGTACACGATCCGTGCCTCGGGCGCGAGGCGCTGGGCGATCTCATGGGTGTTCTCGGCCGTCGGCAGTCCGGTGCCGATGTCGAGGAACTGCCGCACGCCACGCTCACCGGCGAGGAACCGCACGGCACGGCCGAGGAATTCGCGGTCCGCGCGGGCGATGTCCCGGATCACCGGGAACATGGTCGCCACGTGCTCGCCGACGTGCTGGTCGACCTCGTAGTTGTCCTTGCCGCCGATCCAGTAGTTCCACACGCGCGCGTTGTGCGCCACAGCGGTGTTCAGCCTCGGTGACCCGCCCGGCGGGGTGTGGCTCTCGCTCAACTCTGCTCCTTCGCGCGCCCGCAGCCGTAGCCGCCATTGTTCCGTCCGAAGATCAGCATGTCCCGGAAACGGCCCGAGCAGAAGTGGGCGTGACATGGCCCGGGGGAAGATCGGGCGAACCGGCCAAGATGCGGTGTGCTACCGGCGAGTACCCCGGCCCTGTGACGCGTGCGGCGCCTGAGGTAGGGTCCCCTGCGATCCGCAACCACTCACAGGCTGCAGACCGCTACGGGCGGTGTCGAAGGGGGCGGCAGCATCATGGAATTCCATCTGGTCGAGGAGGAGCCGGCGCGGGGCGGTGCGCGGCTGGAAGCCCTGGCCACGGAACCCCTGCTGACACGGGACTACGAGACCCGGCCCGCGCTCGTCTACGAGCGGCTGCGCGAGCGCCACGGCCCGGTCGCCCCGGTCGACCTGCTGGGCGTGCCCGCATGGCTGGTGCTGGGCTACCGCGAGTCGCTCCAGGTACTGCACGACGACGCCGGCTGGCCGAAGGGTCTGGAGAACTGGCGGGCCCGGTCGGAGGGCCGGGTGCCCGCGGACTGGCCGCTCGCGCCCTCCCTCGAGGTCAACCACGTGCTGATCCAGGGCGGCTCGGGGCACCGTCGGCTGCGCAGCGCCTGGGACGGCGCCCTGCGGCCGTTCCAGGACCCCCGCCAACCGCAGGCCAAGCGGCTGAAGGCGGCCGTCACGACCTACGCCGACGAGCTGATCACCCTGCTGGGACAGGGCGGCGGCACGGGCATGGCCGACTTGTCGGCGCAGTTCTCCCGCCCGCTGCCGCTGATGGCGGCGAGTCATCTGCTCGGTTTCCCCGGCTCGCAGGGCGACGACGCCCTGATGGACATGTGGCGGGTGCTGGACGCGGGCCCGGACGCCGAACCCGCCCTGGCGCGGCTGCTGCGGACGCTCAGCGAGCTGGCCGCCGCCAAGCGGGAGCAACCGGGCGACGATTTCCCCTCCATGATGCTGGCCGCCGACCCGGATCTCTCGGTCGACGAGCTCGCCCGCGAGCTGTTCATGCTGCTCGGCATGACCTCCGACCACGTCGGCATCCTCATCTCCAACACCGTGGTCGAAGTGATCTCCGGAGAACGCGAGGGAGGAGTGCGCGCGGTCCTGTCCGCCGGGATGGTCCGGGAGACCATGAACCGCGTGGTCATGCGCAAGCCGCCGCTGGTCAACTTCGTGCCGAGGTTCGCGGCCGCGGACACCCGGCTCGGGAACTACACCATCCACGCCGGTGACCCCGTGTGGGTCTCCTCCGCCGCCGCGCACGCTGACCCCGTGTTCGCCGGACAGACGGCGCCGGGCTCCTCCACCATCAGCAGCCGCGCGCATCTGTCCTGGGGAGCGGGCCCGCGCCAGTGCCCGGCCCGCGAGCTGGCGTCGACGATCGCGGCGGCGGGCGTGAACCGGGTCTTCGAACGCTTCGCCCACCTGGAACTGGCGCTGCCGGTCGACCAACTGCCGTGGCGCTCCTCGCCGTTCATGCGAGGGCTGCGCTCGCTGCCCGTGCGCTACGAACTCGCCGAGCAGACACCGCCGCGTTATGTGCCGGCGGCGGTGCCTCCGGAAGCCGCGGCGCCCGAGGCGGACGTACCGGACCAGTCCATCCGCCGGCGGTCGTCGCTGTGGCGGTATCTGACGGGGCTGATCCGTCCGGGCGGCTGAGCGCCGGTCATGAGCCGGGCCGCACCTGTCCGCTCTGCCAGGCCCAGGCGGCGATCTCCACCCGGTTCCGGGCGTTCAGCTTGAGCTGGATGCTGGAGAGGTGGGTCTTGACCGTGGACAGGGACACATACAGTTCGGCGGCGATCTCGGCGTTGGTGCGGCCGAGGGCGACCAGGCGGACCACGTCGAGCTCGCGGTCGGTGAGGGGTTCCGGCAGGGGCACGGCGCGGGGCGGGGCGGTCGGCTCCGGGGTGGCCGTGACGTGCTTGAGCAGGCGTACGGTCACCGAGGGGGAGACCAGTGAGTCGCCGGCCGCGGCGGCGCGTACCGCCTCCGCGAGGAGTGTCGGCCCCGAGTCCTTGAGCAGGAACCCGCACGCACCGCCGCGCAGCGCGCCGTACACGTACTCGTCGAGGTCGAAGGTGGTGACGACCACCACGCGCATCGGGTCGGCCACCTCGGGCCCGGCCAGCAGCCGGGTCGCCTCCAGGCCGTCCAGCTTGGGCATCCGGATGTCCAGCAGGCACACGTCCGGCCGCACCCTGCGGGCCAGCGCGACCGCCTCCTCGCCGTCGGCGGCCTCCGCGACGACGGCGATGTCGGGCTGGGCGTCGAGGAAGAAGCGGAAACCGGTGCGGACCATGTCCTGATCGTCGGCGATCAGGACGCGGATGGGGGCGCCCGGCGGGGCGGGGGTCGTCATGGCTCGATCATGCCTCAGGGAATCGGAGGAGGACGGCCCGCCGGTACGCCGGGCCGTCCTCGCCATGGATGTCGTCAGTCCGCGGTCTGCGCCGGATCGGCCGTCACTCTGCGCAGCAGGGGCCGGCTGCCGCTGATGGCGGCGAACATGGCCAGCGCTCCGACGACCACGCACACGGTCAGCTGGATGAGACCCGACGTGTTGATCGTGGCCCCGACCAGCTTGTTGAGCTGATACGAGCCGTACATGCCCATCGCGGTGGTGCCGCCGGCCAGCACGACCAGGGGCAGGACCGTCTCGCGGACCCGGGCCCGGTCCAGCACCTTCAGCGGCGTGCCCGCCAGGCGCAGCAGGCCGTAGACGCGCCGCCGGTCCAGGACATTCGCGGCGGCGGTGAGACCCGCGGAGGCGGTCGCCAGGACGAAGCTCATGGCCAGTGTCGCGGTGCTGACCTGGGCGATGCGGTCGGTGATCGTGCGGTCGCTCGCTGTCGCGTAGTCCTGCGTGTACGGCAGGTGGCCCGAGCCGACGGAGGACAGGACGGTGACGGCGGTGTCCATCCGCTCCGTGCCGCCGGAGACATGGGCGACCACGCCGGGGCTGCCACCGAGCAGGCTGTCGTAGTCGTCGGCGCTGACGACGGTGACCTTCGCGGTGACGCCCGCACGGTCCAGCAGAGTGCGGGCCTCGACGGCGGTGTGCCGGGAGTCGGTGGCGTTCGCGGTGATCACGGCCACCTGGCCGCCGTAGTTCGCATCGCCGAAGCTCAGCATGCTGACCGAGAAGAACCCGGCCGCGAAGCCGGCCAGTACCAGACCGCTGACGGTGCGCCAGGCGCCCCGCGGGTCGTCGCTGAGCCTGCGGGCGGCCAGTAGGGTGGCCGGACGGCGGGCGAAGCGGCCTGCGAGCCGGCCCAGCTGGTCCACGACCCATGGGCCGAACAGCCAGAACGCGCCGTAGAAGACGAACAGCATGACCAGCAGCTGTCGGCTGGTGACCTCGCCTCCCGTGGACACCCAGATGTAGCCCAGGGCGGCCACAAAGGCGACCAGCCGGATCAGCCGGGTCCGCCGGGGGTTCGCCTGCTGGGCGACCCCCAGGGGTGAGGTCGCCACCTGACGCAGCATCGACACGGCACTGACCGTGATGAGTGCGGTGACCGCCAGCACGACCGCCGCGAACCACCCCGGTCCGACCCAGAGTTGGCCTGTGTACCAGCTGCCGACGCCGTACGGGATCTCGGCGAGGGCGGGTAGCAGGGCGACGTAGGCGAGCGCGCCCGTCAGCGCTCCCACCGCACCGACGCCGGCTGCCTCCGCGGCGGTCATGCCGATGATCTGCCGTGGGGTCGCCCCGGCCAGTCGCAGCGCGGCGAGCCGCTGTTCGCGCCGGGCCGCCCCCAGTCGTCCGGCCGCCGCGGAGAGCACCACCACGGGCATCGCCAGCAGGACCACGCCGAGCAGCGCGGTCGTCCGGTCCCCAGTGGTGAAGAAGGTGGCCTTGGTCCCGGAGAACCCGGAGATCACGGCCCGCCCGGCCTGGTCCTCATCCCACCAGTTCGCGCTCTCCGCGGCGGCCTGCGACATCGCGCGGTCGGACGGCGCCCGGCCGACCACGGCGACCAGCTCGTCCGGCGAGGCGAGACCGGCGGCGCCGATCGTGCCGTAGGACTTCACCTCGGGGAAACGGCCGGCCAGTTGGTTCGCCGGCAGCTTGTGCAGCAGTTCGGCGAGGGCGGGGGAGACATACACCTCGCCCTGCTTCGGGAAGGTGTCGAGACCGGGCGGGGCCGGGGTCGCGGAGCGGCCGGGCAGCTGGGCGAGCGACACGACGGCGAGGGGTTCGCCGCGGATGTACGTCGTGGCGAGCGCCTGGACGGCCGTGCCGTTCTTGGCGGGCACGGGGGTGCGCCAGGTGGTGTGGTCGGCGCGGGTGCCGGAGCCGACGGTGGCGGCGATCATCACCAGCATCACGAAGGCGCCGACGGCGGCGGCCCCGGCGGCCAGCAGGTGGCTCTGCAGGCCGCGGCGACCGGAAGCCTTGGCCAGATGGAAGGTCAAGGGCAGGACGGGGGAACGCATTTCGGCATCTCCGCTGAGAAGAGGGGGATCAGGCGACCGTGTACTGGCTGTGGCCGCTGACGCGGCCGTCGCGGACCTGGAGGACGCGGTCGCAGTGGGCGGCGACCTCGGCATCGTGCGTGACCATGACCAGGGCGGCCCCTTGGGCCCGGGTGACCGAGGTGAGCAGCTGGATGACCTCCGTACTGGTCGTCTGGTCCAGGGCGCCGGTCGGCTCGTCGGCGAAGACCACGTCCGGTTCGACGGCCAGGGCGCGGGCGATGGCGACCCGCTGGGCCTGACCGCCGGAGAGCTGTCCGGGACGGCGCTCTTCCAGGCCCTCCAGGCCGAGCGGCGCGAACCAGCGCCGGGCCCGCTCGACGGCCTCCTTGCGCGGGGTGCCCTCCAGCATCAGGGGCAGGGCGACGTTCTCCTGAGCGGGCAGCTCCGGAAGCAGCTGGCCGAACTGGAACACGAACCCGAACCGCTTGCGGCGCAGCTCACTGAGGCGGTTCTCGCCCAGCTGGTCGATCCGCTCCGCACGCAGCAGCACCTGACCGCCGTCGGGACGGACGATCCCCGCGAGGACGTGCAGCAGCGTGGACTTGCCGGACCCGGACGGCCCCATGATCGCCAGCGAGTCACGCTCGCCGACCTGAACGTCCACACCCGCGAGCGCGGTCGTGGACCCGTACTTCTTGACGAGGCCGTGCCCGGCCAGAACGGTGTTCATGATGTGAGTGGCTCCTCTGTCCTGCACTCTTAATTGGCCTTGGTCAAGCGCCCCGCAAGGGGCGCGGGGAACTGCGCGACCAGCCACAACGGCGCCGCAGCGAACCGCCGACCGATCGCCGCACCCGCGGAGCTCTCAGCGCTCAAACTTCCAGGTGACGGAGTCCCCCGTGGCCTTGACCACGGAGACCGGTATGTCCACGGACGACCCGTCCGACTTCTTGCCGGAGCAAGTGACCGTCGCGCCCGCCACCGCCTTCAGCCCGCTCGGACACCGCACGTCGTGAACCTTCACGCCGATGAGCGGAATCGGGTGGTACTTGCTCTGCACCCGGCCCGCGACGATGTTCGAGGACAGGGCCTTCTGCCCGTCCACCTGCACGGTGTTGGAGGTCTCCAGAGCGGTCGTCGACTCGGTGCCGGAGAGCGCGTACGCACCGACACCGGCGACGCCGAGCACGGCGGACGCGCCGCCGACGACACCGACGAGGAACTTGCGCTGCATGAGGACTCCTTGGAGCTGAAGGGGAGGAAGTGGCTCCACCCTCGCCCGCGCACCCGGGCCCGCGCCTCGGCCATAAGGCCAGCGTGCGCGACCGCCCCCTCGGCCGATCGGCCGATGCCGTGCCGCGGGCGCACACCACACCGTGATCGGCAAGAAAGCCCCCGGCAGGCCGCTCTGGCGTCGCTCCCACTCACGGCTGTTCAATGAGGCTGCACATACGCCACCGGGAGAGGAGCCCTCAGTGTCACCAGCAGCCGCTCCGCCCGTCGGCGCGCGTATCCGGCAGGCGCGTCAGGACCGAGGGATGAGTCTGCGGTCGCTGGCCCGGGAGATCGGGGTCTCGGCGAGCCTGGTGTCGCAGATCGAGACGGGCAAGAGCCAGCCGTCCGTCAGCACGCTGTACGCGATCACGACAGCGCTCGGCATCTCCGTCGAGTCCCTCTTCGAGGCGCGGGAGTCCATGCCGCGGATCGCGGCGGGCGCCGCCCCCGGCACCGTCCTGCACGCCCTCGCGGCCTTCGCCGCCGACCCTGGCCGGCGCATCGGCCCGCTGGTCACCCCCGGCGAGCGCGAGACGCTGGAGCTGGACTCGGGGGTCGTCTGGGAGCGTCTCGGCCATGTACCTGGCACGGACGTGGACTTCCTGCGGGTGACCTACCGGCCCGGCGGCTCCTCCTCCAGCTCCGGCGGCCTGATGCGGCACACGGGCACCGAGTACGGCTTTCTCACCTCGGGTGAACTAGTCCTCACCCTGGGTTTCGACGAATACCCGCTGCACCCCGGCGACGCGGTCTGCTTCGAGTCGACGACACCGCACCGCTACCGCAACGATGGAGAGGAACCAGCCGTCGGCGTATGGTGTGTGTTCAGTAGCACTTGACACTTCCGGCGGGTGGACGTTCACTCCGAATCGGGGGTGGTCGCCATGGCGATCCGCACATTCGGACCCAATGCCGTCGACTGGGAAGAGCGCGTCGACCTGGACCGGCTGCGCAAGCAGCGCCTGGCCCGGCTGAACGAACAGCTGAACCGCTCCGAGCTGGGCGCGCTGCTCAGCTTCGACTTCGCCAACATCCGCTATATGACGGCCACGCACATCGGCACCTGGGCGATGGACAAGCTGATCCGCTTCGCCCTGCTGACCCGCGGCGGCGAGCCGGTCGTCTGGGACTTCGGCTCCGCCGCCCGCCATCACCAGCTCTACAACCCGTGGCTCGACTACAGCGACGGCAAGGGCGGCCCGCCCACCGGCGCCCGCGCCGGCATCTCCACCCTCCGGGGCGCCTTCCACCCGGACGCGGGCATAGCCGAGGACGTCGCCCGGAAGATCGCCGCCGAGCTGCGCGCGCACGGCCTGGCCCAGGAACCCCTCGGCATCGACGTCGCCGAGATGCCCGTCCTCACCGCCCTGCGCGCCGAGGGCATCGACGTCGTCGACGGCCAGCAGGTCTTCCTGGAGGCCCGCCGCATCAAGACCGGCGACGAGATCTCCCTGCTCACCCAGGCCTGCGCGATGGTCGACGCGGCCTACGAGGAGTTGTACGGCTATCTGCGCCCCGGCGTGCGCGAGAACGAGTGCGTCGGCGTCGTCAGCAAGGTCCTGTACGACCTCGGCAGCGAGTACGTCGAAGGCGTCAACGCCATCTCCGGCGAACGCTGTTCACCGCACCCGCACGTCTACAGCGACCGCCTGATCCGCCCCGGCGACCCCGCCTTCTTCGACATCCTGCACAGCCACCTCGGCTACCGCACCTGCTACTACCGCACCTTCGCCGTCGGCAGCGCCTCCCGCGCCCAGCGCGACGCCTACGTCCGCTGCCGGGAGTACATGGACGAGGCGATCTCCCTGGTCCGGCCCGGCGCCACCACCGCCGACATCGTCCAAGTGTGGCCGCGCGCCGAGGAGTTCGGCTTCGCCGACGAGACGGCGGCCTTCGCCCTCCAGTACGGCCATGGCGTCGGCCTGTCCATCTGGGAGAAGCCGATCTTCAGCCGTCTGGTCTCGCTCGACCACCCCGAAGTCCTCGAAGAGGGCATGGTGTTCGCGCTGGAGACCTACTGGCCCGCCGCCGACGGCTGGTCCGCCGCCCGCATCGAGGAGGAACTCGTCGTCACCGCCGACGGCTGCGAGGTCATCACCAAGTTCCCGGCGGAGGAACTGCTGGTGGCGGGACGCAAGTACTGGACGGTGGGCGGCGAGCTGAACACGCGCCGTGAGGCGCAGTCCCACCTGAACACGGGGACGGCCGATGGACGGCACTGAACTCCTCACCCGGTACGAGCAGATGGCCGTCATCCGCCGTACGGAGAAGGCCGCCCACGACCTCTTCCTGCACGGCCTGGTCAAGGGCACCACCCACCTCGCCGCCGGACACGAGGCGATCGCCGTCGGCGCGAGCGCCGCCCTGCGCCCCGACGACTACGTGTTCGCCACCTACCGCGGGCATCACCACGCCCTGGCCCGTGGCGCCACCCCCGAGGAGTGCCTCGCCGAACTCATGAGCCGGGCCACCGGACTGTGCAAGGCCAAGGGCGGCTCGATGCACCTGACCAAGGCGGCCACCGGCATGCTCGGCTCGTACGCCATCGTCGGCGCCCATCTGCCGATGGCGGTCGGCGCCGCCTGGTCGGCCCGGTTGCGCGGCACCGACCAGATCGCGGTGGCCTTCTTCGGTGACGGCGCGACCAACATCGGCGCTTTCCACGAGGCGCTGAACCTGGCGGCCGTATGGAAGCTGCCGGTGCTGTTCGTGTGCGAGAACAACCTCTATATGGAGTACACGCCGATCGCGGACGTCACGGCGGTGGCACGCCCCGCCGCCGACCGGGCGCCCGCGTACGGCATCCCCGGCGAGGTCGTCGACGGCAATGACGTCGTCGCCGTTCATGAGACGGTCGAGCGTCTCGCCCGGCGGGCCCGGGCCGGAGACGGGCCCGCCCTCATCGAGGCGCAGACCTACCGTCACTTCGGGCACAGTCGCGCCGACCCGGCGACCTACCGCCCGGCCGAGGAGGTCGAACGGTGGCTCAAGCACGACCCGCTGGACCTCGCCCGTGGACGCCTCGTCGAGCTGGGGGTGGCGCCGGAGACGGTCACCGCGGCGGACGACCGCGCGCGGGATGTCGTAGCGAAGGCGGTCGAAGCGGCGAAGGCCGCTCCCGGGCCCGATCCGGGTGAGGCGCTGACCGATGTGTGGGCCGACGGAGGTGCCGCATGGCGGACGTGACAGCCGAACGGGCCGTCGGCGCACGGGAGATCAGCTACCGGGAGGCGGTCGCCGAGGGCATCGCGCGGGAGATGCGGCGCGATCCGGCGGTGGTGTGCCTGGGCGAGGACATCGGTGAGGCCGGCGGGGTCTTCAAGACGACCGTCGGACTGCTGAAGGAGTTCGGGCCGGAGCGGGTGTGGGACACGCCCATCTCCGAACAGGCCATCGTGGGCGCGGCGATGGGCGCCGCGATGACCGGGATGCGACCCGTCGCGGAGATCATGTTCTCCGACTTCCTGGCCTGCTGCTGGGACTACCTCGCCAACGAGATACCCAAGGTCCGCTATATGACGGGCGGCCAGGTGACCGTGCCCCTCGTCGTGCGCACCGCCAACGGCGGCGGACTCGGCTTCGGCGCCCAGCACTCCCAGGCCACCGAGAACTGGGCGCTCACGATCCCCGGCCTGAAGATCGCGGCACCGTCGACGCCCGCCGATGTGATCGGCATGATGGCGGCGGCGATCCGCAGCGACGACCCCGTGGTCTTCTTCGAGCACAAGGGCCTGCTGGCGAGCAAGGGGACGCCTGCGCCACCCGGTCATGTGGTCGACCTGGGAAGCGCGACCGTCGTACGCGAAGGCGCCGACGTGACGCTCGTGGCGCTCGCCTCGATGGTGCCGGTGTCACTCCAGGCCGCCGAACTGCTGGCGGCGGAAGGCATCCACGCGGAGGTCGTCGACCTGCGCTGCCTCGTCCCGCTGGACGTCGCCACCGTCCTCGCCTCGCTCGCCCGGACCTCGCGGCTCGTGACGGTCGAGGAGAACCCGTACCAGGGCGGCTGGGGCGCCACACTCGTGTCGGTCGTCGCCGACGAAGGATTCGGTCTGCTGGACGCGCCCGTGCGCCGGGTGGCGGGGGAGTGCGTCCCGCTGCCGTTCGCCGACGCGCTGGAGGAGCAGGTCATCCCCACCGTAGAGAAGGTCGTGGCGGCGGTCCGCAGCCTCGCCGCGTATTGAACACCCCATGGGAGGAAGCACGATGACCAATCGGACACTCCTGCGCGCCGGGCACGTCCTCTCGATGGACCCGGACATCGGAGACCTGCCCAAGGGGGACGTCCTCATCGAGGACGGCCGGATCGCGGCGGTGCGGCCAGAGATCGACGCGGACGCCGAGATCCTCGACATGACCGGCCGCATCGTGATCCCCGGCTTCGTGGACACCCACCGCCACACCTGGGAGGCGTCGATCCGCAACGTCGCCCCCGACGCCACCCTGGACGACTACTTCGTCGACATCCTCGACACCTTCGCACCGCTCTACACCCCCGAGGACGTGTACGCCGCCAACCTCGCGGGATCGCTGGAGTGCCTGAACGCCGGCATCACGACCCTCGTCGACTGGTCGCACATCAACAACACGCCCGCCCACCCGGACGCCGCGATCCAGGCGCTCACGGAGACCGGCATCCGCGCCCAGTACGCGTACGGCAGCGCCAACACCTCGCTCGCCGACTACTGGTTCGACAGCAAGATCGCGATCCCGGGCGACGACGTACGGCGGATCCGCAGCACCTACTTCGCCTCCGACGACAGTCTGCTGACCATGGCCCTGGCCACCCGCGGCCCCGGCTTCTGCACCAACGACGTCGTCACCGCCGAGTGGGCCCTCGCCCGCGACCTCGGCATCCCGATCACCGTGCATGTGGCGATGGGCCGCCAGGCGGGCCGCTTCGGCATGGTCAAGCAGCTGCACGACCTGGGGCTCCTCGGCGCCGACACCACCTACATCCACTGCTGCTACTTCAGTGAGGAGGAGTGGCAGCTGGTGGCCGACAGCGGCGGTACGGTCTCGATCGCGCCGCAGGTCGAGGAGCAGATGGGCCACGGGTGGCCGCCCGTGATGAAGGCCATCGAATTCGGGCTGCGGCCGTCCCTGAGCATCGACGTCGTCACCACCGTGCCCGGCGACATGTTCACCCAGATCCGCGCGGCCTTCGGCGCCGAGCGCGCCCGCGTCAACGCCGACTGCTGGAAGGCCAACCTCCCCGTGCCCGACACCATGTTGACGGCACGTCAGATGCTGGGGATCGCGACCCGCAACGGCGCCCATGTCGCGGGCATCGAGGACCGCACCGGCTCCCTGACCCCCGGCAAGCGCGCCGACGTCGTCGCGATCGACGCCACCGCGCTGAACGTCGCCCCGGTGCACGACGCGGCGGCCGCGGTGACACTGTCGGCGGACGTCTCCAACGTCGACACGGTCATCGTCGACGGCGTGATCCGCAAGCGCGACGGCCGCCTCGTGGCCGACGTCGACCGGGCCCGCCGACTGGTCCAGGAGTCCCGCGACCGGCTCCTGGCCGCTAAGGAGGCGAAGAGCGCGGCATGACCAAGCACCTGGTGCGCCGGGCCGCCGACGTCCCCGAGCCGCCGTACGACGAACTCGGCCATCGGCGGCGGACGTTGGTCGGTGAGGACGACGGCAGCGTGCACACCGGCTTCGGCCTCTGCGAGCTACGGCCGGACGGCCGGGTCGCCGCCCATGTGCACTCGTACGAGGAGAGCTTCCACGTGCTCGACGGGACCGTCATCCTCGATGTGCCCGAGGGGTCCTACCTCCTCGAAGAGGGCGACTACGGCCTCCTCCCGGCCGGCGTCCCGCACGCCTGGCGCGGCGCCGGGGCCACGGGCGGACGGTGGGCCGACATGCTCGCCCCGGTGCCGCGGGCCCGCTACGGGTACGACACCCAGGCGGTGCCCGCGCTGCCCGCGCGCGACCCCGTCCGTATCGACGTCCGTGACCCGCGCACCCGGTCGCTCGGGCACTTCGAGCCCGGGCAGATGGACCCGGGAAAGCAGTCCCAGGATCTGCTCGCGGTCTCGGCGAGCATGCGCACCGCGCTGCTCGTCTACAGCGGCATCACCGTGAAGATGATGGTCGACAGCGACCTGGGCGCGGTCGCCTCGACGATGTTCATGGTGCAGTACGCGCCCGACGGCGTCGCGGGCAGCCACGACCACCCCTTCGAGGAGACGTATCTGATCCTCGAAGGGGTCGTGGACGCGACGTTCGACGGTCTGCGGTATCGGCTGGTTCCCGGCGACTGCGCCTGGGCAGGCGCCGGATGTGTGCACGGATTCGCCAACGCCGGTACGGGACCCGTGCGTTGGCTGGAGACGCAGGCGCCGCAGCCGCCGGTGCGCCACTCCTACCGGTTCACGCGGGACTGGGACTATCTGAGGGAGGTATTGGGGTCATGAACAGCGTCCTCGTCGTCGGCGGTACGTCAGGCATCGGCCGTGAGTTCGCGCGGATGCGCGCGGAGCGCGGGGACGAGGTCGTGATCACCGGCCGCGACGCCCACCGTTCCGACACGCTGGCCAAGGAGATCGGCGCGGCCCGCGGACTCGCCCTGAACCTGTCGCGGCCGGGCGAGATCGCCGCGGCGCTGGCCGACGTCGGCCGCGTCGACCATCTGGTGCTCGCCGGGGTCACCCGCGACGACAACCTGGTGGACGAGTACGACATCGATGCCGCACTGAACCTGGTCACGCTGAAGCTGGTCGGCTACACGGAGGTCGTGCACGTCCTGCGGGCCCGGCTGCACGACGACAGCGCCATCGTGCTGTTCGGCGGACAGGCCAAGGAACGCCCCTACCCGGGGGCCACGACGGTGGCGGCCGTCAACGCCGGGATGACCGGCCTGATGCACGCCCTCGCCGTCCAGCTCGCCCCCGTCCGCGTCAACGCCGTCCATCCCGGCGTGGTGGGCGACAGCCCGTACTGGCTGGCCAAGCCGGAGAAGGTGCTGACGGCCCTCCGCACCGAGACACCCACCGGACGGCTCGCCACGATGGCGGACGTGGCGGACGCCGTGGACTTCCTGCTGCGCAACCGGTCCGTCAACGCCGCGGAGTTGAGCGTGGACGGGGGCTGGCTGCTGGGCTGAAGATGACGGCCCTGTTCATGCTTTCAGCGGGTCGTGGCCGATGGACATCAGCCGGTGCCGACGGCGGGTCTCCTCCGGCTCCGGCTCGTTCTCGAGATCCGCCTGCTTGTTCACCGTGTCCACCACCTCGTACATCACCCGGATGTCGTCGTCCGTGAGATCGGTGCGGCGCTTCTGCAGGATCGCCAGCACATGCTGCCCGGTCGGTGAACCGGCGTGTTCGGGAAGCGGTTCGGTCTCCTCGTCGGCGTCACTGACCCGGAGCCAGGCGGCCAGTTCCTGCGAGGTCATGTTCACCACGCGGTGGAACTCGTCCCACAGCGTGTCGAGTTCAAGGGCGTCGCTCATGATGCGCCTCTTCCGTGCGTGCTCTCTCGCCCGTCAGTCGCGCGGCCAGTTCTCGGCGTCGAACATCCACCGCTGCTTCTCCAGCTCGCGGGTGATGCCGATCAGCAGATCCTGGGTGACCGGATCCGGCTTCTCGGTGGCGTCGATCCGCTCGCGCAGCCGTCCGATGGCCGTCTCCAGCGCGTCGACGAGCAGTTGGACGACCTCCGTGTCCCGCAGCCAGCCGTCCTTCGGTCCGGGCAGCGTGAACGCCGAGGCGATCGTCTCGGGCCGGCCGTCCGGCGGCAGACCGAGCGCCGCGGCCCGCTCGGCGACCGTGTCGGCGTAGCCGCGGGCCGCCGTCACCACCTCGTCGAGCTGAAGATGGATCGAACGGAACCGTGGACCCACGATGTTCCAGTGCGCCTGCTTCCCGATCAGTGAGAGCCCGAGCAGATCCACGAGCGTGTTCTGCAGCGCCTCCCCGGCGATCGCGCGGGCCGGTTCGGGCAGCGTGCTCTTCACGACGGTCATGGCGTGCTCCTCCTTGCGGCTTCGCGTCTGCTGGTACGGAGCAGTCGACGGCGTTCGTCCTCACCGGTGCCGCCCCAGACGCCCGTGGTCTGGCCGCTGTCCAGCGCCCAGGTCAGGCACTCGGCGGAGACCGGACAGCGGGCACAGACGCGTTTGGCCTCCGCGATGTCCCGCAGCGCCGGTCCGGACGTGCCCACCGGGAAGAACAGCTCAGGGTCCTCTCCTACGCAGGCTGCACTGCCCAACCACTCCATGCGGGCGCGGGTGCCCAGGGCGAACTGGTGCAAAACACTAGGCCCGGTGTCCCGTGAGTTCGTGCTCGCCGGGACCATAAGGCGAGACGGTCCTTACGGCACCGGTTAGCTGCAACTAGCATCGGTCTCCGCATGGACACGATGACGCTCTGGCACATAACCGGCTGGGAGTTCGCCGCCCTCGCCGCCGCGGCCCTCCTCGTCGGCTTCTCGAAGACCGCGGTGAGCGGCGCCAACACGGTCAGCCTCGCGATCTTCGCGGCGGTGCTGCCGGCCCGCGCCTCCACCGGCGTACTGCTGCCGGTCCTGATCGCCGGCGACGTACTAGCCGTCCTCACCTACCGGCGGCACGCCCACTGGCCCACGCTGTGGCGGCTGTTCCCCGCGGTCGCCGCGGGCGTCGTCGGCGGCACGCTGTTCCTGATGTGGGCGGACGACGGGATCGTCCGGACGTCGATCGGGGCGATCCTGCTGATGATGGCCGCGGTGACGGTGTGGCGGCGGCGCAAGGCCGACGCGGAGGCGGAGCAGCCGGACTCGGTCGTCACCCGCTCCGGCCGGATCAAGGCCCGCTCGTACGGCGTCCTCGGCGGCTTCACCACCATGGTCGCCAACGCGGGCGGCCCGGTCATGTCGATGTACCTCCTCTCCGCGGGCTTCCGCAAACTCGGCTTCCTGGGCACCTCCGCCTTCTTCTTTCTGATCGTCAACGTGTCCAAGGTCCCCTTCAGCGTCGGCCTCGGCCTGATCGACGGCCACTCGCTGCTCCTCGACGCCGCACTCGTCGCGTTCGTCGTGCCCGGGGCGTTCATCGGCAAATGGGCGGTGGACCGCATCAACCAGCGGCTGTTCGAACAGCTGGTGATCGCGGCCACGGTGCTGGGCGGCCTGCAACTGCTCCTGCGCTGACTTCCAGGCGGTCTTGGTGAAGCCGGTGCAGTTCCTCGCGCCCCGCAAGGGG
>NZ_JBFALC010000097.1:0-27299 GCF_040656035.1 Streptomyces sp. NPDC050211 | reverse complement strand
CACCCATCCTCCCGGCCTGACTCAACGAGTCAGGCCGCCAAGGAGGGCCACAATTCATCCGGTGAAAGTGGTCTCACATTGAGCCGTTGCCGACAATGACCCCCACATACCCCGCCGGTCACGGTCTCCACAGGAGGAGGGGAAGCTCAGCGCCCTCTCCCCCACGCGGGCGCGTGCCCGTCCGGAAGCTGCCACGTGGATCGGACTTTCACGACACCGAACGGCGCTACAGCACGGTCGGCGAAAAACCGCCCGCCGATTTCGGACCATCCGCCCAGGAAGCATGCACTCCGGACCGATCAGCACCAGCTCTTTGGCCGCCGGCGTGGCCCGCGCGCCCGCTCGGCTGCCCGCGCCTCCGGGTCCTCCAGGGAGGACGGCCACTCGGCACTGAACCACTCCGGCTCGAATGGAGAGTCCACCGAAGGCCGGGACGGTTCACCGCGGATCGCCCCGCGCGAAGGCGACACCTACGACCACGACTTCGAAACCATCGCCCGCGCCCCAGGGCAACCAGTCCGCATGATCGGCCTCAGACAGTAATGCCCTCACGGACGCACGGACGGGCACAAAGCCTCTCGTCGGCCGCACACGCCACAGTGACATCGCGGCAACGACGCGCTCGGGGGACGGCCGCACTCACCCGTCGGCCCCGGCAAAAGGGGCGTACTCGAAGACCGCCAGACAGCACTTCCGAATCGTCGTGTCCTGCCAGCGTCCCGAATCCGGCGTTCCAAGGCCTCGTACACGCCACCCGCGGAGACCTACGCCTTCGCCGGACCACCACATCTGCGCAGGTCAGAGCGGTTCGAACTAACGGTGATGACAACGGAGTTGAACTCGCGAGCTGCGGATTCCGTCCGTTGGCCCAACACACAGTGGGGCGGGTGGGACTCGAACCCACGGCCGACGGATTATGAGCCCAACAGGGATCGTGCCAGGCGGTGTCACACGATCACACCAGATCCCGTTTTCCCAGATCAGAGCACGTGTCGCGGTCCCACTGTTCGTACCCCATGTTGCACCGTCCAAAGGCGTCCGCGCTCGTCGAAGCCCTCATCCAGCGCCAAGTGGAACGCGACCGGCTCCGCGAACTCAAAACCGCACGTAGGCGGGAAGCCCCGACCAGCCGGGGGATTACTGGCCGGGGCGGATCAAAGAGGGGACGGCATCACTCCCTGGATGGATTACGTCAGGCCGGACCCTGAGGGCTGTCCTCGATGACAGGTGCCCCGACTGGTTGAGCTGGTCGCGGATGGCGTCCGTGCATCGCTGTCTGGACCTGCTCAGATGCCCAGGACCGCTCGAGCGGTGAGGAAGTAGATCACCAGCCCTGTGGCGTCCACCAGTGTCGTGACCATCGGGGCTGAGACCACCGCCGGATCGATGTGAAGGCGTTTCGCCAGGATTGGCATGGTCCCACCGATCGTCGCCGCCCACCCGCAGATGATCACCAGGGGCCGCCATGTAATGCCCACTCCACGGAGCCGATCCGGACTGCCGTGCGACATCCTCCGTGTCCGCCTCCTCGATCACCTCGACCGCATCGTCAATGGTGAGCAGCCCGACGAGCCTTTCCTCGCTGTCGACAACGGGCAGGTCCAGGGTGTTCGTCTCTCCCATCAGACGCGCCGCGTCTTCCGCGGGGTCGGCGGCGTGCGCGCGGGGGACGTCAGGGACGACGAGATCGAGGACATCGATTCCCGGCGGGCTGAGAACGAGCTCCCGGAGCTCCACGACACCGGTCAGGCGGCGTCCGGCGTCCACCACAGGCAGCGTGTAGACGGTCTCGGCATCCGCGCCCTTGGATCGGACGAGCTCCAGCGCCTGTTGGGCGGTCAGGTGTTGGTCAAGCGCGACCACCTCCGGCGTCATGTAGCGCCCTATCGAGCCGTCCGGATACCCCAGCAGGGCGGCGGTCACCTGACGCTCATGCGCGCTGAGTCCTGCCAGAACCCGCTGGGCTACTTTGGCCGGAGCCTCGCGAAGCATGCGGACACGGTCGTCGGGATCCAGCTCTTCGACCAATTCGCGGAAGGCCACGTCCCGCAGCCCCATCAAGATGGCCTGCTGGTCGACAGGCTGCAGTTCCTCGAAGACCTTTATGGCTTCGTCCTTGTCGAGCAGCCGGAACGCGACGACTGCGTCGACGGCGTTCATACGGGCCAGTTCGTCGGCGATGACGTGGGGTGGGCGTTGGCCCAGCAAGTCCTGTGCGGCACGCAGGTTGTGGCGCTCCAGGGCGTCTTGAAGTTCGGTGGGCAGTCCGTCGTCGGTCAGTTGGGTGTGCGTCATGGCAGGAGTCACCTCGGCAGGCAGCCGACGGGATGCTCTACTACGCGATGCGCGTACCGGCACCGTCCCTGCCTGGTGGAGGGTCAGCTGTGACAAGTCACAGCACGCTCAAGTGCAGGACGGCCGTACGCGAGGCTGGACTGGGAGGCTCGCTCTGCACGGCGAACCACCTCCCTCCTCCACTGATGGGCGAGGCCTTGTGCCACTGCGGCTGGCCAAGCGGCTCATGCCGACAGGCCAGATGATCCCGACGGCTCCCGACGAGAGCCAGCTGTGCCGCCGTTTCGACGGGTTTCTTCCAAGCCGATTGAGCCGGCTGGTGTCAGGCTCGGGTGACCAACGCGAAGGTCACGTCGGACGGGTCCTTCAGCACAGCGACACGGCCGACGCCAGTCACGTCTGTGGGAGAGGAGATGACCTTGCCGCCCAGCGAGACCGCCGTCGCCGATGCGGTGTCGACGTCCTCGGCGCCGAAGTACAGGGTCCAGCCCGGCAAGGTCGCGAGCCCGTGTGTGATTCCGCCGAATTCCGCCGAGTCACCAGCTGCCGTGAGGCGAGCCATGCCATCTGCCGTCGGCGCCGCGGCCGTCCAGCCGAAGACATGGGTGTAGAACGCCGTGGAGCCATCGGCGTCCGGGGTGCTCAGGCCGAACCAGGACGGTGTGCCAGGTTCGTGTACCAGGCCGGACCCGGGGTGCTTGTCCGGCTCCCAGGCGCCGAAGACGGCTCCATCGGGGGCCTTGTAGACGGCAGCGCTGCCAGCGACCGACACCTTCCTCGGAGGGCTGACCACGCTGCCTCCAGCCGCCTCCACGGCTTTCGTCGTCTCGGTGAGGTCATCTGTCATGAAGTAGACACTCCAGCCGGCCGAGTGCTCCTCCCCCTCCTTGAGCTTGATCGCGCCCACGATCTTCTCTTCGCGCAGCGTGAAGTTCACGTAGCCACCCGGGAGTTCCAGGGCCTGCCAGCCGAAGAGGGAGCTGTAGAAGGGACGCGCAGACGCGACGTCAGGGGTGTCGAGATCGGCCCAGCACGGTGCGCCCGGAAGGTGGCGGGTGATCTTCATGGTTCTCTCCTCACACGGCAGCGATCGATCTTCGTCAAGCCAAGCCGGCCATTCACGAGGCTCAGCTCGATCAGCGTGCCGGTACCCTGCAGGCCGACTCCAGTGAAAGAAGGCAACTCGCAGATTCCTTCCATCTGTTGGGCCGAACAGGGCGAATTCGCTCACCTCTCGCGCCGACGCACGGTCGCAACCCTCTTGGCCGTGCCGCCGACCTGGATCCGGCGGGATCGATGGGGTCGGCCGCCATGACCTGCTCCCACTTGGGCCACTCGGTGTTGCCCACCATGATCGCGACCGGGGAACCGAGAGTCAGACCGTGCCGGACGCCGCCGAGGAAGGTGACCTGGTCCCGCTCGAACTTCATCCGGGCACCGCGCCCATAGCCGAGCCGCCGCCTGGCCAGGTGGTCCGCCACCATCTCCGTGGTGATCGGCACGCCGGCGGAAGGCCCTCCAGCGTCGCGACGAGTGCGGGGCCGTGCGACTCCCCCGCGGTCAGCCAGCGCAACCTGCTCAACGGTCGCCCCCGTCGGCCAATCTGCCGCCTCCGGCTGGGAGCACGTACCACGGAAACAGTCCCCGCATCTCCGTGTGGAAGTCCGGAAATGTCTTCGTCTCGCACTGCGAGTCGTCCAGGGTGATGGCTCCGGAGACAGCGAGACCAAGCAGGCAGAACGCCATCCCGATGCGGTGGTCTCGGCGACGGGCAGGTCCGTGATCACGTCTGCTCCGTGATGTGAATCCATTGGCGGTACGTTCCCTGGAGGATCCGCCTGCTCCGTACGTCACGGAGACGAAAGCAGGGTTGAGGGTCTCGACGCGGCGCAGCGCACTCCACAGGGTTCGCTCGCCTTTGGCGGACTTGGGTGGGAAGAACTCGAACGAGTACGACTGGTGGCCGGCCGCGATCAGTTCGGCGGGACTTCGTCGCATCGCGTCAGGGTGGCTGCGGTCACGCCGGCTCGCCCCCCAGCAGGTCGCCGAGGTGTGAAGGGGAAGCGGTGTAGGTCTGGGTGCCGACGGAGGAGAGGGCGAGTGCCGCCAGGGCGGATCCCACGCGGGCACAGGTCACGGCGTCCTGGCTCGTGGTCAAAGAGGCCAGGTATCCGGCCCGGAAGGCGTCTCCGACACCGGTCGGATCAGCGACCGTCGCCGCCGGGACCGCAGGGACGTCGAGCGTGGGATCAGTGGCGCGTTCGATGCGGCTGCCCTTCTCACCGAGGGTGGTGACCCAGGTGCCGACGCGCATCAGGACCTCGGCTTGCGTCCAGCCCGTCTTGGCGAGCAGCAGTCCGTGTTCGTACTCGTTGGTGAACAAGTGGTCGGCGCCGTCGACCAGTTCGCGGATTTCCTCGCCGTCGAGCCGTGCGAGCTGCTGGGACGGGTCGGCGATGAAGCGGAGGCCGTGAGCGCGGCAGGCGCGGGTATGGCGAAGCATCGCGGCGGGGTCGTCCGCGCCGATGTGGACGAGGTCGATGCCACCGTGCCTGTGGAGGATGTCGGCGAGGTCGATGGCGGATGCTTCGGTCATCGCGCCCGGGTAGAAGGAGGCGATCTGGTCGCCGTCCTGGTCGGTAGTGCACAGGAAGCGGGCTGTGTGGCGTGTGGTGGAGATGTGGACGGCTGAGACGTCCACGCCCCGCTCGGCCAGCCGTTGACCGTAGGCGTGGAAGTCGGCGCCGACGGCGCCCACCAGGAGTGGGCGGTGTCCGAGCCCGGCCAACCCCTGGGCGATATTGGCTGCCACGCCTCCGTCCCGGATCTCGAGCGTGTCGACCAGGAACGACAGCGAGACGTGGTCCAGGCGGTCGGCCAGCAGTTGGTCGGCGATGCGGCCGGGGAACGTCATCAGGTGATCGGTGGCGATCGAGCCGGTGATGGCAATGCTCATCTCAGCACCCCGCCGCGCGGCGCAGGGCATCCACCCGGTCGACGCGTTCCCAGGTGAAATCGGGTAGCTCGCGTCCGAAGTGACCGTATGCAGCGGTCTGGGCGTAGATGGGCCTCAGCAGGTCGAGGTCGCGGATGATGGCGGCCGGACGCAGGTCGAAGACCTGTTTGATCGCGAACTCGATAGCCGTCTTCGGCACAGCGGCCGTGCCGAAGGTCTCCACGAACAGCCCGACCGGGTCGGCTTTGCCGATGGCGTAGGCGACCTGGACCTCGCAGCGGCGGGCGAGGCCGGCCGCGACGACGTTCTTGGCGACCCAGCGCGTCGCGTAGGCGGCGGAGCGGTCGACCTTGGAGGGGTCCTTGCCGGAGAAGGCGCCGCCGCCGTGGCGGGCCATGCCGCCGTACGTGTCGATGATGATTTTGCGGCCGGTCAGGCCGGCGTCGCCCATCGGGCCGCCGATCTCGAACCGGCCGGTGGGGTTGACGAGCAGCCGGTAGTCTTCCGTGTCCAGCTTGATGCCGTCGTCCGCCAGTCGTGCGAGTTCGTGCTCGACGACCTGCGTGCGGATGTCGGGGGCCAGCAGACCGTCCAGGTCGACGTCGCCGGCGTGCTGTGCGGAAACGACCACCGTGTCCAGGCGGGCCGCCCGGCTGCCCAGGTGCTCGATGGTGACCTGGGTCTTGCCGTCGGGACGCAGATACGGTGCGATGCCGTCCTTGCGGACCTGGGAGAGCCGATACGAGAGCCGGTGCGCCAGCTGGATGGGCAGAGGCATCAGTTCTGGTGTCTCGTCGCAGGCGTACCCGAACATCAGCCCCTGGTCGCCGGCCCCTTGCGTCTCCAGAGCGTCGCCGTCCTCACCGGCCGGGTCCACGCCCAGCGCGATGTCCGGGGACTGGGCGCCGACGGACACGGACACCCCGCACGAGCGGCCGTCGAAGCCCTTCTTCGACGCGTCGTAGCCGATGTCGAGGACCGCCTCGCGGACCAGGCCGGGGATGTCCGCGTACGCCGTGGTGCTCACCTCTCCGGCGACATGGACCTGGCCGGTGGTGATCAGGGTCTCGACGGCAACCCTCGACTTCGGGTCCTCCTTGAGGAGGGCGTCGAGGATCGTGTCGCTGATCCGGTCGGCGATCTTGTCGGGGTGGCCCTCGGTCACGGACTCCGACGTGAACAGGCGGCGGGACATGGCTCTCCCTGGGGTCGCAGCGGCTGCTGACGGTTGGTTGCTCAGTTGTGTTGAGTTGGGGGCCGGGCCGGGCCGGAGAGCTCCTCGGGGGATGTAGGAGCTCTCCGGCCGGTAGGAACGCGGACGGGGCCGACGGGACCGCTGGCCGGCCTCTGTCGGCGGGCAGTGGCATCGACGGGGACTGCCCTCCACGTCCCGTACAGGGGCGGAGCCGCTATTGGCTTCCGCTGGACACTGCGGCGACGGCCCGGGCAAGTGTCACCACGCGTTCGGCTTGGACACGGGCTGCTTTGCGAGTGAGGTCTCCAACCGGTGTGGTGCCGCCGTTGTCGTGGTGCGCTGTCCCGTAGGGGTTGCCGTCGACGAACTTGTCGGGGTGGGTGAATCCGGGTGCGACGACGATTCCGCCGAAGTGGTGGAAGGAGTGCATCAAGGCCAGCAGGGTGGACTCGTTGCCTCCGTGCGGGCTGCCCGTGGAGGTGAAGCCGCTGTAGACCTTGTCGGCCAGTTCACCCTTGCGCCAGGCACCACCCAGGGTGTCGAGGAACTGCTTGAGCTGGGCGGAGATGTTGCCGAACCGCGTCGGTGACCCCATGACAACGGCGTCTGCCCACACCACGTCCTCGACATCGGCCATCGGGATCTCGGCCGTTGCCGCGGCGTGGGCGGCCCAGACCGGATTGGATTCGATGGCGCTCTGGGGTGCCAGTTCCTGGACCTTGCGCAACCGGACCTCGGCGCCCGCCTTCTCGGCCGTCTCCGCGATCTCGCGGGCGATGTCGGCGACATGCCCCGTGGCGGAGTAATAGATGACGGCGACCTTCACTGTGTTCCTCATGGCAGCGATCACCAGTCCGCCAGGTGCAGCACCTTCACCGGCTCCTCGAGCCTCGCCTCTGTGCCGGTGGCAGGGTAGGCGAAGGCCCGGTTGTAGTACACGAGCGGCGTCCGGTCGTCCGTATATGTGTCCACCACGCGGCCGATGAGGATGCTGTGATCACCCGCGTCGACGATGGAGTACATCGAGCAGGCGACGCGGGCGCAGGCACCGTGCGCCCCGGGCAGTCCCAGCTCGCAGGTCTCCATGTCACCCGCGGCGAACCGGTCGACGCCGGACTGGGCGAAACGCCGCGCGACCGCGTCCTGGCCATGCGCGAGGACGTTGATCAGGAAGCGGTCGGCCGAGGTGAACGCCTCGTGCGTGCTGGCGGTCTTGTTCAGACAGACCAGGACGAGAGGCGGGTCCAGGGAGACTGAACTGAACGAATTGGCGGTGAATCCCCAGCGCTTGCCCGTGCCGTCGATTGTCGTCACCACAGTCACCGGACCGGGAACCCTGGCCATGGCATGTGTCAGAGCTGTGCGTTCCATCGTGTCATCTCCGGTTCTTCGCAGGTCAGGGCTGGAGTCGGGTCGCGTGCCACCCGCGGTCCTGGCGGTCGTAGCGCAGCCTGCGGTGCAGTCGCTGGGAGTCGGCGCACCAGAACTCCACGGCGACGGGGGTGAGCAGGTAGCCGACGAAGCGGGCCGGGCGCGGCAGTGAAGTACCGGTGGCTCCCAGGCGGGCTGCCTCGGCGCGCAGGTCGGCCACGGCAGCCAGGCCATCGAACGGATCGCTCTGCCGGGAGGCAGCGGACATGGCGTGCATGGGGGTGGGCCGGCCGAACCAGAGTGCGTCGGATTCTGCGTCGCCGAGCTGTGACACCGGGCCGGAAAGGATGAGTTGCTGTCCGGTCTCCCGCCAGTAGAGCAGGCCGGAAGCCCATCCGGTGGCGGCCAGTTCGCGGCCCTTCTGGCTGGTGCTGTGGCTGGGGAAGACCAGCCCTCGGTCACTGACCTCGGTCGGGAAGACGATGCGGGTGGAGGCCCGTCCCTGGCTGTCGGAGGTCGCCAGGGCAAGCGCGCGGGGCTCTCGCACGCCGCGCGCGGTGGCCTCGGCGATCCACTGGTCGACGAGCGGCATCGGGTCGGGCGGGGGATTGTCGTACTCGGGGAAGTCGATGTCGACCTCGCCGGTGAGGCTTTCGAACTGGCTGGTGTGCATGTGGTCCTCGCTAGACGTAGAGAGTGCCGCGGGCTGCGATGGCGCCGTGGCCGCCGACCTGCACGCCCCGGACGTGCTTGCCCGTGCCGCCTGCGGTCGCCAGCATGAGCGAAGGGCGGCCCATCTCGACTCCCTGGAGGATCTGGAGGCTCTCGCCATACGCGCTGAGTCCGTGCCGGGCCAGGTGAATGGCGAGAGGGCCGGCGGCGGAACCGGTCGCAGCGTCTTCGACCACCCCGTAGGCGGGTGAGAACATCCGTGTCCGCCAGTGAGTTCCTTCACCCGCGAAGCAGTTGGCCGCCATGTCCGGGAAACGGCTCAACGCCCGGTGGTCCGGTCGCAGAGCCGACAGCGCGGCCACACTCTCCAGCCCCACGAAGACGTGCCGGGGACCGTTGCGGTAGACCTCGACCGGCGCCGTGGACTCCGTGACGCCGAGCGCCTCCAGGAGTTCCGCGCGGTGCTCGTACGGCTCCCATGTCGGGATCGGCTGCTCCATCCGCACGGCCGGTATGCCCTGGTCGTCGTGGAGCTCGAAGGGGATGAGGCCCATGGCGGTCTCCAGGAGGAGCCGGTCCTTCTTGAGGGTGTGGCCCAGGGCCACCGCCGTGCCGAGCATGGGGTGGCCCGCGAACGGCAGCTCGTTGACGGGGGTGAAGATGCGGATCCGAGCGTCACCGCCCTGCTCCGGCGGCAGGACGAAGGTGACTTCGGAGAGGTTCATCTCCCGGGCGATGCGCTGCATCAGCTCGGCGGTCAGGTCGGCGGCGTCGAAGAAGACGGCCACGGGATTGCCTTCGAGCGGTCGGCGTGCGAAGGCGTCGACCACTATGTATTCGTGCACGGTGTCTCTTCCCCCTGTGTGGATGTGGGCGACGCCGTCGGCGGCGCGAACACGGGCCCAAGGCCCTGCAACTCGCGTAAGGCGTACGCTCCTTCGACCGTGGCTTCGACGTCGAACCTGGTCCGGTGAGTGGGCGGGCGGCCGATCAGTGCCGCGGCACGGTTCGCCGGCAGGTCGGCCGGACGGTCCGACTCCCAGAGCATCACCGCGCCCCAGCGGTTGTGCTGCCTGTCCGCCATCCAGAACTTCAGCCGCAGGCCCGGCACTTCGCGCCAGGCGTCGACGGCGCCGTCCCGCAGGTGCTCGCGCAGGGAGTCGATGGTCTGCGGGGAACCGTCGAGCTCCCACCAGGCGATGTCAACCCACACGGTCGAGCACCTCCCGGATGGCCTGCCCGACGATGCGCGGCCCGTCGACGGTGAGGACCGACTCGGCGTGGAACTGCATCGAGGCGAAGCCGGGGCCGCGCAGCGCGTGCACGTGACCGGTTGTCTGGTCACGGCTCACTTCCACCGGCCCGATCCCCTCGATGTCCAGCTTGTCCTCGGTGCTGCGGGCGGCGAACGTGTTGTAAAAGCCCACCCGTTCGCGGGAGCCGAACAGGTCGATCTCCCATTGCACGCCCTGATTCGGGACATCCCGGCGGACGAGGTCGAGGCCGAGGGCCAGGCTGAGCACCTGGTGGCTGAGGCACACGGCGATGAAGGGGCGGCGTTGCCGCAGCAGGCCGTCGATCGCCGAGCGGAGATGACTGATCTTGGGGTCGTCGGCGGCACGAGGGTCGCCGGGGCCGGGTCCCATGACGACGAGGTCGTAGCCGTCGAACTCGTATGGCTCGTCGAAGCGGTTGACCGTCACGTGGACGCCCTGCGCGCGGAGCTGGTGTCCGATCATCGCCGTGAAGGTGTCCTCCGCGTCGATGACCAGTGCCTTCAGTCCGTCCAGCCCGGACACCGCGGGCCGGCGGCTCGCGCTGTCCTGCAGCCAGAACTCGGCGATGCCGGTGTTGCGGCGGCTGAGGGCGGCGCGGACGTCCGGATGCGCCCCGAAGCGGCGGGTGCGTCCGGCTTCCAGGGCGGCGAGGAGCCCCGAAGCCTTGGCGCGAGTCTCCGCGACCTCGAAGACCGGGTCGGAGTGACGCACCAGCGTCGCGCCCACACCGATGCGTACCCGGCCGTGTGCGTCGATGTCGGCGGTGCGGATGAGGATGGCCGAGTCGAGTGAACGTTCACCGCTCACTTCGCGGCCGATGAGCGCGGCCACACCGCTGTAGTAGCCGCGGCCTTCGGGTTCGTACTTCCGGATGACACGTGCCGCGCTTTCCAGCGGGCTGCCCGTGACGGTGGGGGCGAACATCGTCTCGTGCAGGATGGCGCGCACGTCGCGGTCGGTCCGGCCCTCGATGAAGTACTCGGTGTGGGCCAGCCGGGTCATTTCCTTGAGATACGGGCCCAGGACCCGGCCGCCGCCCTCGCAGATGCGGGCCATCATCTTGAGTTCCTCGTCGACGACCATGTACAGCTCGTCGGTCTCCTTGCGGTCCGCGAGGAACTCGGTGACGCCCTCCAGCGTGGGGCCGGCCGGCGGATAGCGGTAGGTGCCACTGATCGGGTTCATCACGGCCGCCCCGCCGCTCACCGAGATGTGCCGCTCGGGTGTGGCGCCGACGAAGGTGCGGTGGCCGGTGTGGATCAGGAAGGTCCAGTATGCGCCCTGCTCCCGTTCCAGCAGGCGTCGGAAGAACGCCAGTGCGCTGTGGAGCGAGTAGTCGCTGATGTCGGCCACGAAGGAGCGCTTGATGACGAAGTTGGCGCCTTCGCCGGTGCCGATCTCCTCCGTGACGACACGTCGTACGGTCTCGGCGTACCGCTCGTCGTCCACGTCGAAGCCATGGGCCGTCAGGTGTGTCGGCGTGTCCGGCAGGCGTAAGAGGATCTCGGGCACCGACACCCTGCTCTGGCTGTTGATCGACAGGGCGATGATCGGTGCACCGTCGTCGGGTGCGGTGAACCCCCGCTCGGTGATCTGCCGGTACGGCACCACGACCAGGACGTCGTGCTCGGCCTGCGGCGATGCGGGCCCCACCTCGGTGAGGGGGATGTCCGCCAGGGTGCGGGACTGTGTCACGTCGCCGACAAGGACGTCGACGGTGTCCGGCACCCCGCACTCCGGCCGGTGCAGCAGAGCGAATGCGGAGGGCTCCAGGTCCAGGACGCTGCCGAGCAGATCGCCGCGATCCCTGCTGTTCATGCGAACACCTCCGTGGAGGGAACGACCATGGCGCAACGCTGGGCGGCGTAGTCCAGTGCCAGCCGGTGATGGTTCTCGGAGAAGTCGCCGACGGCGTCGGCAACGAGGAACGTCTGGATGTCATTGGTGAAGGCTTCCAACGCCGTGGCCAGAACACCGACGTGCGCGTACACGCCGCACAGGACGAGTTGGTCGCGGCCCGAGGCCCGCATACGCTCCAACAGGTCCGAACGGAAGAAGGCGCTGTACCTCCACTTGGTGAACGTCCAGTCGCCCTCGGCAGGGGCCAGTTCCGGCGTCACTTCCCGGTCGGCCGGGTCTGTGCGCATTCCCGGGCCCCAGAAGTCCTTCAGCAGCCCTCGCTGCTCGTCGGTCATCCGCCCGGGCTGCGCGGTGTACGCCACGGGCACTCCGAGCGCTGCGCAGCGCCCCCGCAGCATGGCGGCGTTGTGGACGAGCTCGGTGCGCAGGGGGTTCGGCAGGGCGTTGAGGAAGTAGCGCTGCATGTCGTGGACGAGCAGGACGGCGCGCTCCGGGCGCGGCGCCCACTGTGCCAGGTTCTCGGGCAGGCTCTCCGCGGTCGGCAGGGGATACGACACGATGGGGGGTAGGCCGGCCATCGGGCAGCTCCTTTCAAAGCGATGTGGCCGAGACAGCAGTGGTGTTCACAGAGCGTCGGACCAGGCCGTGACCAGGGAGACAGCCTGCCGTGAGTTGAGGCGGGGGTCGCAGAAGGTCGTGTGCCGGCCGCCTACCGAGCCGAGCGCGGACGCGTCGGCGAAGCACTCCGTCACGTCGTCCGGGGTGGATTCCAGGTGCAGTCCGCCGGCCACTCCGCCCGCCGCCGCAACCGCGCGCCGGAACCCGGCGACCTCTCGAGCCAGGGTGGTCAGCAAGCGGGTCTTCTTACCGTCCGGTGCGGTGATGGTGTTGCCGTGCATGGGGTCGCACAACCAGATCACGGGATGGCCCGCGGAGCGGACCGCCGCCACCAGGGGCGGCAGGCGGTCACCGACGGCATCAGCGCCCATACGTGCGATCAGAGTGAGCCGGCCGGGCTCTTTGAGCGGGTCGAGCCGCTCGCACAGGGACGTGATCTCTTCGGTGCTCATGGTCGGGCCGACCTTGCAGGACACAGGGTTCACGACGTCGGCGAGCAGCTCGACATGGGCGCCGTCCAACTGCCGGGTCCGTTCGCCGATCCACGGCCAGTGCGTGGAGCCGAGCCAGCGCCTGCCGTCCCCGACCTCTCGGATCATCGGGACTTCGTAGTCCAGGAGCAGGGCCTCATGGCTCGTCCACACCAGGGGTTCGATGCTCGGCCACGCGCGCAGGGCCGGTGCGCGCCATCCCAGGTGTTCCACGATGTCGCCCGCCGCCATGTACCCGGTGAGGATGCGCAGCGGGTCCGGCTGCCTGCCCTCCAGGTCGGGTTCCGGGCTGTTGACCATGTGCCCGCGGTACACGGGCAGGACCAGGTCGCCGACCTGCTCGAAGGAGTTCGACCGCGGCTTTGCGAACTGTCCCGCGATGCGCCCGACGCGCAGGACGGGCTTGCCGGTGACCATCTTCAGCGTGGTGGCCAGCAGGTCAAGGACGGCGGTCTTGCGCCGGACGTGCTCCGCGGTGCACTCTTCCGGGACCTCCGCGCAGTCTCCCGCCTGCACCACGTGTGCTTCGCCTGCGGCGACGGACGCGAGCAGCGACCTGAGCGTGTGCACGTCGTCCACGCGGACCAGCGGCGGGCGGGAGCTGAGGATTTCCCTCACGCGCTGGACCTGTGAAAGATCGTTCCATTCGGGTTGTTGCAGGGCTTTCGCCCGCTGGACGTCGGTTACTGCATGTCCCACGACTGTTCCCCCGTCGGACGGAGAGTATTTACGACCGGATTGTGACGGCCCGCATGCACGCGGACGGCCTGTCAGGTGGGGATTCCCTCGCGTTCGACACGCGGGACGTCGATTCCCAGGGAACGGAACTGCTGGCACGGATTCATGAACTCGCGCTGCTGCTTGATCTTCCCGTTTTCGAACAGGAACGAGTGGATGAAATGATTGCGGTAGCACCCCTCGGGATAACCGGGGAAGAGGATCTTTCCTTCGCCGTCGCATTCGACCCAGAAGCGGTTGGGGTCCTGGGTGTCGAAGATCTCGATATTGATCCAGGCCCAGTCGGGGAAGCACTTGAGCGACCAGACGGCGTGTTCCCCCAGCCGGTCACGGCCGCGGATCACGATCGGTTCGCCGCTTTCCGTGGTCCACAGGCCGCCGACGCCGTCCTCGGTGAAGAGGAGGTGCCGCCGGAGCCGGTCTTCACCGCGGGTGTTCATGTACTGCTCGACGATGGCGCGGTTGTGGGCGCGCAGTTCGGTCTCGTCGGTGGGTATTCGGGGCTCTGCCATGAGTGGTCCTCTGCTGTGGGGGGGGATCGGTACGGTCGTCTCGGTTCAGACGATGAAGCTGATGTCGCGGGGGTCCTGGCCGACGAGGGCACGGCCGTAGACCTGCTCGGGGATGCCCATGCCGAAGCCGGCGTGGCGACTGCCGACGTTGATGTCGCGCCAGAGTCGCTGGAGCGGGTTGGCCTCGTTGAAGGCGGAAGAGCCGTGAGCGGTCAGCAGGGTGTCGACGGCTTCCCGGCACAGTCGGCCGACCTGGGCGGACTCCAGCCGGTTACGGGCTCGCACCGTCAGGTCCGTGTTGATGCCGGCCCGGGCGTACTCGTCGACGGTGTCGGCGATGCGGGCCGCGATCAGCTTGGCCGTGTCGATCTTCGAGGTGGCGTCGGCGAGATCGAGCTGAAAGGTAGGCGACTGGGTCTGGTCGTGGTAAGTGGA
This sequence comes from Streptomyces sp. NPDC050211, assembly GCF_040656035.1. Lineage (NCBI taxonomy): Bacteria > Bacillati > Actinomycetota > Actinomycetes > Kitasatosporales > Streptomycetaceae > Streptomyces > Streptomyces sp. NPDC050211. Next base: position 12,879 of record NZ_JBFALC010000097.1, on the reverse strand, counting down.
GCCGGCCACGGGACGCGTGGGGCCCTTGTCCTGTACGAAGGCGAGCGCGGCCTCGGCACCGCCGATCAGTGAGCCGATCAGTCCGATGGCGAACAGGCCGGTCAGGCTGTTGCGGTACGGCAGGTCGGGGTCGACCACGCCGTCGGTCTCGCCGTTGAGGATGGGCACGTAGGGCACCAGCCGGTGGCTGGGTACGAAGAGCCGGTCGGCGACAACGGTGTTGCTGCCGGTGCCGCGCATCCCGGCGAAGTGCCAGGTGTCCTTGACGGTGAGCTCGTCGGACCGCATCAGGGCGAACTGGATGTCCGGCCGGCCCTCGGCGGTGGGTACGGCGATCAAAGCGCTGATCCACTGGGCGTGCAGGCAGCCTGAGACGTAGGCCCACTGACCGCTGACGACGACGCCTCCGTCGACGTGCTCGACGTCCTGCGCGGGGAGTCCCAGGACGAGGGCGCACCGGGCGTCGGGGTCCTCACCCCACACCTCGTCTCCGGCGGCCGGGGGAAACAGCGACGCCACGAAGTTCCCGGCGTTCAGAACGCCCGCGATCCAGGCTGCGGAGCAGCATCCGCGGCCGAGTTCGATGGCGACCTCGAGCAGAGTGCGCATGTCCGTCTCGTAACCCCCGTGCCGTCGTGGGGTCATCAACCGCATGAGACCCGCCTCGGTCATGGCGGAGACGACGCTCGGGGCAAGACGGCGCTCGCGTTCGCATTCGACGGCATGTTCCGACAGCAGCTCCCGTAGGCCTTCGGCCCGCTTCACGAGCTCGGCGCGGTCAGGGGCCTGTACGGCGGCAGAAACCACCGGATTCGACATTCCGAATCATTCCCTTCGGTTTTCTCGACGCTCGAACGCTAGGACTCCGGAAGTGCGGGAGTCAAGAATGAATTCCCCTTCCGTAGGGAATTCAAGGAACCACGAAAAGGCATGGATTCACCTGCACGGCAGCCTTCATGGCCCCGTGTTCGCGATTTCCGAATATTCACCGCCTGGAAAGGCGGATCACATCTGTTGTCGTGCCTCCACTCGACCTCGGCGCCGCAGGTTCCCGAGGACGACCCGCCCGATCGTGGCGGGCCTGAGCAGAATCGTGGGGGGAGAGAGCAGCGAACTGACTTTGACGAACTCCTGCGTGAGCGCCGAGTCGCGTTCTGCCGCACTCATGAGCCGGCCGAAGTACGCATTGGTGATGCGGACCGGGAGCGGACGCGGGCCGGCGACCTCAGGGAGAGCGAGGTCGCTGCCGACGGCCATCTGCCAGGCGACCTCGATGCGCCGTGCGGCCGTTTTGAAGAAGCGGCGTGGCAACTGGTCCGTGCCCTGGGCGAGAGCCTCCTTCAGTGCTCCCGCCTGCAGTGCGGCTGCGGACATCCCCTGGCCGTAGACGGGGTTGAAGCTGCAGAGCGCGTCGCCGAAGACGAGCAGTCCATCGGGGAAAGGTTCCAGCCGTTCGTAACGACGGCGCACGCTCGCCGGATAGCGGTGCGCGACTGGGTCGTCCATGGGCTCGGCGGCACAGAGGGCCTCGAAGACGTCCGGGGGGACGATGGCCTTGGCGAAGTCCAGGAACCCGCTCGGGTCGATGGGTGGGTGATGACCTGCGTAGCCGATCAGGGTCAGCATCCAGTGGTCTTCGCCGTGCTGGAGAAACGTTGCACCGGTAGGCCGTCCCGGGCACGCCCCGACGATGACGACCTTCCTCCGGCCGAGAGAGCCCGGCGCCACCCTCAGGTTCCGGCTGACGTACTTGATGTCGACCGCGATCCGGTCCTCCCGCGGCTGTTCGTAGCCCAGGTCCGCCAGCCATCGCGTGGTGCGTCCACCGCGGCCCGTCGCGTCGACGACGAGATCCGCAGCGAGCTCCCGCTCCGCTCCACTCACGCGGTGCACGACGCGGACACCTTTGACGTGTCGTCCGTCCGAGGTGCTGAGGAGCCCGGTTGCCTCGCACTGGTCGAAGATCTCGAGGTTCGGCAGCCCCCGCAGCCGATCGCGGACTTGGCATTCCAGCTGTGGCCGGTTCGGCTGATAGGTGGGGATGGGGTCCGCGTAGCGGCCCTCCTGGCTCAGCAGGTGGCCTCCCGGCGCGAAGTGCATCTCGGTGGGTTGCCGGACCACTGGCACGCCGCTCGCCTCGAAGTCCTCGAGCAGACCCGGGAACATCTCCTGGAGCCATTGGGTGCCGGCGGGCAAAATCGCGTGCGCGTGGCGGCCCTGCGGCACCCCGCGCCGGTTCTCGTCCGTCTCCGGCAGCTCGTCGCGGTCGATCAGCGTCACCCGGTCGAACGTGTCGGACAGCACCCGCGCGGCGAACAGCCCACCGATGCTGGCCCCCAGCACTACGCAGTGGCTGCCCGGCGTCCCCGGGGAAGGTGTGGCGGGGCGGCTGTTGCTTCGCGCGGGATGCTCCTGGGGGGCGTGCGGGTGTGCGGTGTCGTCAGACATGCGTATCCTCCGCTGTCCTTGGCGGTCTGGTGAACGTGCTGCAACAGGCCACGGCGGCCAGACCCGATGGCACGCCGGACGCGTGGCGGCGAAGTGATCCGGGCCGATCGCCGGGGAGCCGCGAGCCGCGGGAGAGAGGTCGATGACCGCGGAGGAGAGGACGGGGGCGGTCTGCGCCTCGGGAATGTCGTTCTGCTCTCCGCCCCGAATGCTCTCGACAAACAGGGACGCCGCGAAATGCTCGGCGTGGGGCACTGCCCCGAACCGGGCCGTCAAACGGATCGAGCGGCCGAATTCCGTGACGGTTTCCAGCCATGTCGGCATGCCCGTCTCGTAACCTTGAAGCTGCCACACGGCGGCAGGCGGCAGCAGTTCCGCGTGGGTTGTCGACGAGATGACGCGGACCAAAAAGGGCCACTCATGATCACACTGCACAGCATCCCCCGTAACGAATCCGGCAGTCCTGCAAAACGCCGCGCCGAGAACGGAATTTTGCGTTCCGGATTCCGCTTCTTATCGACCCTGGGAATTTCCTGTCAAACCATGGGAGAGCCGGCGGAGCCAGTGAGCGTGCCGGTCGCCAGCCAGCACGCCGGGAGCGGCGCCACCGTGCGCCCATGCCCGATGCGGGGGTCGTCGCCCGCATACACCTCCGCCTGCCAGCCGTGACCGCCCACCCAGGTCTTGAGGTCGTCGCGAGCGGAGAGCCAGGAGGCGCCCTGCTCCTCGACCCGCTCCCGCACGGGCCGGCCCTCTTCCTCGAGCATGGCCGCCTTGAGATGCTCCAGCATGAGCTGGCTTCCCGGTGCGGACAGCTCGGTGAGACCGGCCAGGATCGCGTCTCCCGCAGCGTCGGTCAGGTACATCAAGAGACCCTCGACCAGCCAGACCGTCGGCTGTGATGGGTCGAAACCCGCAGCTCGCAGCGGTGACTGCCAGTCCTCTCGCAGATCTGCGGCCACCCCGCGGCGCTCGCACGCGAGGGTCAGGCCGGACTGCTCGATCAGAGCCTCCTTGAACGCGGTCATCTCCGGCAACTCCACTTCGAACCAGCGCGTCCCGGCCGGCAGATCCAACCGGACGGTGCGCCCGTCCACTCCCGCGGCCAGGGTGACAACCTGGCGGATCCCGCGCTGGACGGCAGAGAGCACCTCGTCGTCGAAGAACCGTGTGCGCACAGCGAAGTACGTGGGGAAGCCGCGCGCGCTGGTGTGGGTCTGCTTGATCACCTCGGCCACGTCCGCCAGCACCGGGTCTTCCGCCAGCGCCGAGAGCATCGCAGCGGCGAGGGGATCCCGGAACAGCGCATCCGGACGGTCGCTTTCCAGTTGCCGCATCCACGCGACGAAAAGTGCGGTCTGTCCAACTCCAACCGAAGGCGTCTTCAGCTCGACCATAAAATCCTCCCCAAGACGAGTTCAATTCGTCGGAAAAAAGGCGAGTCCGCCTCGATGGACACCCTCATCCGAAAATGCCCACCGAACTGGCTTGATGTTTTCCTTGGCGGATGGATCGGGAAGAGAACGAAAGGCATCCTGCCCGTTCGCTGCACGCTTACCAACTATGCACGAGCTCTATGCTCGAACGTTGAACTGATGGAATTCTGTGGGCCTCTCGGGCTGCGATGGTAGCGTCCTCTGCGTTATCTTCAACTTTATTCCACGGAGCAGGCCCCCACTGAAGGATGTGTGCATGCTCGACGAACTGGACCGTGCGCTGATCCATGCGCTGCACATAGACGGCCGCGCGCCCTTCAGCCAGATCGCCGCCGCCCTCGACGTCTCACCCCAGACCATCGCCCGCCGCTACCGGCGGCTGCGCGACGAGGCGTCGTTACGCGTCGTCGGGCTCGCCGACCCCCACCGAGCCGGCCAGACTCAGTGGCTCATCAGACTCACCGCCGCGGCGAGCTCCGCGCAGGATCTCGCGCACGCCTTGGCCCGTCGACCCGACACGTCGTGGGTCAAACTCACCTCCGGCGGCACCGAAATCGTCGCGATCATCCATGCCCCCACCGACGCCGCTGCCGGTAACTCCCTGCTCTTGCGCGACATCCCACGCACCAACAACGTCACGGCGGTGTCCGCTCACTGCCTGCTGCACATGTATCTCGGAGGTCCCACGAACTGGCGCCGCAGCGCCGACGCCCTCAACGAGGAGCAGCAGCGCATCCTGCTGTCGCACGAGGTGGCGGACACCGCGTACGTCCCCGTGCCACGTCAACTCAGCGACGGGGATGTCGATTTGCTGGTCGCACTGCAGAAGGACGGGCGTGCCAGCCACGCGGAACTCGCCGCGGCGACCGGCTGGTCCCCCGTCACCGTCGCGCGCCGCCTGGCCGATCTGCAGGCGGGCGGAGCCATCTTCTTCGACGTCGAGGTCGACACCGGGCTGTTCGGCGCCAACACCAGGGCACTGCTGTGGATGTCAGTGAGCCCCGCGCATCTGGAACATGTGGCGACGACCCTGGCGGGTCACGACGAACTCGCCTTCGTCGCCGCGACCACCGGCCCCACCAACCTCGTGGCCCAGGCGCTGTGCAGTGACCCTGCCGACCTGCATCATTACCTCGCCCGTCGGCTCGGCTCCCTCGATGCGATCCATACCCTCGAGACCAGCCCGGTGCTGCAGAACGTCAAGGCGGCAAGCCCGATGATCACGGACCTTGCCCGTACCCGACGGGCGGCTCCGGGTGCGCGCGTACGGCTGTGAAGGCGTGCGTCCCCTTGCACACGCCGATGCGGCGACCGTGCGGCCGCCGCAGGGAGTGCTCAGGAACGAGGCTCGATCAGTGATGTGCTCCGTCCTTGTCCGAGGCGTCCTTCTCGATCATCAGCCTGCTGCCGGCGAAGCTCACCACCACCAGCGCGACGGCAACCCAGAAGGCGACCTGGACCGCGTGCAGAGACGCCGCAGGACCACCGGGTTCCGCGCTGTTGAGGTAGACGCTGCCGAGGACGGCGACCCCGAGCGTGGCACCCAGCTGCTGGAGGGAGTTCAGCAATCCGGCCGCCGACCCGATCTCCTGCGGCTGCAGCGGCTTCAGGGCGATGGTGAAGAAGGCGGGGCCGAAGAGGCCGACGCCCAGGCCGATGACGCCCAGTGCGATCAGCAGCGGCTTGGGGTAGGCCGTGGGGTCCGCCGTGTTGTACACGGCGATGGCGGCCAACGCGCCGACCAGGAGCACGGCGAGGCCGAGGGACATCGTGTGGTGCCCGTGGCGCTGCACCAGGTAGGCACCGGCCACCCACGACGCGATGGCCAGGCCGACCGACCACGGAGCGAGCGTCAGCCCTGCGTTGAGTACGTCGGTGCCGAGTCCCAGCTGAAGCTGGAGCACGATGACCATCATCAGACCGTTCGTCACCGCGAAGAAGGATGCCGACGTCATCAAGGCGGCCGGGAAGCTCCGATGCGCGAAAAGGCTCGGCTCCACCAGTGGGCTGCGGCCGTCCGCTGCCACGCCGCGTTGGTGCAGTCCGAACACGACCATCACGATCAGCCCGGCCGCGATGGCCCCCCAACTCCACCCGGACAACGCGGCGATGTCGCCACCGATGAGGGGGTAGACGATGAGCCCGGTACCGATCACGGCCAAAAGTGTGCCGGTCATGTCGAGTGTCGGCCGCTTCGGAGCGCGGTTTTCCAGGATCTTGGGGGTGATGGCCAGCACGACCAGCGACACGGGGACGTTGACCAGGAATGCCGCGCGCCAGGACGAGCCGAACAGGTCGGCATGGGTCAGGACGCCGCCGAGCACCGGACCGCAGACCGCGGCAAGGCCCATCACGGGGCCGATGCTGCCCAGCGCCTTGGACATCTCGCCGCCGGAGAACATGGTCTTGATCAGACCGATGGTCTGGGGAATGATCACGGCCGCCGATGCTCCCTGCACCACACGGAAGGCGATCAGGAGCCCGACCGAGGGTGCCAGGGCACACGCGGCGGACGCGAGCATGAATCCCGTGACGCCGATGACGAACACCCGCCGCCGGCCGGCGATGTCGCCCAGCCGGCCACCGGTGATCAGCAGCACCGCGAACGGGAGGGTGTAGGCCGTGGTGAACCACTGGATGTCGGACACCGACCCGCCCAGGTCGCCATGGATCGCCGGTGCGGCGACCTGCACGATGGTCGCGTCCAACAGGTTCATGGCCTCACCGAGCAGCAGGGCGGCGAGCGCCAGCCACCGCCATCGGTACGCCGCTGTGGGAGTCGGCGCAAGCACGCGCTCAGCACTCATCGGGGTTCCTCTCCACCGTTGTCGACACGCCGACTCGAGCCCCATGGGATCAGGGCATCGAGCTCGACCACGGCTCAGCGTGGAGGGACTGATCGGGGAGATTCCAGCCAGAGCGGAGAGATGGAAGATTCCTTCCGTGGCGGACGCCCGCGGTGGCGATTTCCCACGCGACGCCCCAGGGCGGGCAAACGGCCGTCGCTGCCGTGGACGGGACGAGCAGTCCGGCTCGCAGTGTGCGCTTCCTTCACCCAGCCGCCTCGGATGGAAGAAATGTGCCAGTACGGCACCGCGGCTGGAGTCAGGGGTGTGATCACCGCACGCTGGGATCCCTTGGTCACCCCGCGTGCACCAGGGCTTCACATCCATACGTCCTTCCTGCTCAGGAGCATGAATGGCAGCCCTGCCCGCCACCCAGCGAGAAGTCCGCCTCCTTGCCAAGCCCAATGGGCTTCCACGGCTGGAGCACTTCACTCTCGTCGAGACACCCCTGGCCTCACCGGGGGAAGGCGAAGTACTGGTCCGCAATCGCTTCTTCCAAGTCTTCGCCACGCTGCGCCTGCTCATCGCGGCTGTCACGCAAGACACGCCGTTCCCCGTACTCAAGCCCGGTGACCCCCTGGTCGGGGCGGCGGTCGGCGAGGTCGTCCGCGCCCCGGAGGGCAGCGCGCTGCAGCCGGGCGATCTGGTCTCGCACGGGCTGGGCTGGCGCGAGTATGCCCTCGTACCAACGGGCGAGTGTGCACGCCTCGACGACGAGGCGCTCCCCGACCCGATCGCTCACCTTCAGCGGGGCTGGACGGCCTATGCGGCGTTGACGCGAGGGGTCGAACTCCGCCCCGGGGACACGGTGTTCGTCTCGGCGGGCGGCAGCGGGATCGGCGCGATGGCCGGGCTGATCGCCAAGCGGCTGGGCGCCGGCCGGGTCATCGCCAGCACCAGCTCCCGGGAGAAGGCCGACCGTCTCGTGAACGAACTCGGTTACGACGAGGCCGTCATCCGCGGTGCCGCACCCCTCACCGAACAGTTGGCGAAGGCCGCACCGAACGGCATCGACGTCTTCTTCGACAACGTCGGAGGCGAACAGTTGCAGGCCGCTGTGGAGGCAGCACGTCCGGGCGCACGGTTCATCCTGATCGGTGCTCTGTCCGGACAGCTCTCCGAGTACGGCACCGGAACCGAGGCCCCCGTCCAGCTGGACTCCATGCTCCTCATCCGCAAGCGGATCGTGATGCGTGGCTTCAGCTCGGACGACTTCGACGGCGAGGAGGAGTGGACCGAGAGGTTCGGTGCGTGGCTTCGAGCGGGGGACATGGTCTTCCCCCACGCTCGGATCAAGGGCCTCGAACACGCCCCTCAGGCTCTGTTGGATGTGATCGACGGGCGGCACGTCGGTGCCGTCATCGTCGAGCTGTAGCTCCGTACTCCGTTCGTACGCAACTCCGGTGCGTCGGGCGGCGGTTCCGCACCTCCGCCCGGCGCCCACCCTCACCTCATACGCCGAGAAGGAATCACCATGCCGCGAGCCACCACACAGGTCCTCGACCTCCCGCTCGATGTCCGTCCCGAGCCGGACGAACTGATCCAGGCCGCCATGGAGTGGCACTTCAATCCCGATACCGGCTCCAGGTTCTGGCTGGAACGTGCCAAGACCCTGCCCTTTGATCCCCGCAGTGACGTCCGCACCCACGAAGATCTCAAGCTCTTCCCCAACGTAGCGGCCGAACTGCGCGACGTCCGTGCCGAAGACCTGATACCGCGAGGTTACGGCCAACGCCCTGACGTCATCGGGGTGTTCGAGAGCGGCGGGACCACGGGAGCGCCCAAGCGAGTCGTCCTGCTCCAGGACTGGCTACAGCGCATGGTCCACTGGAGCAACACCAACCTCGATGCCCACGGCTTCCCTGCCGGCGCCGACTGGCTCGGCCTCGTCCCGACAGGCCCGCACATCGTCGGTGAGTGCTTCCGCAGGTCCGCGACCAGCCACGGCCGCCATGGATTCACGATCGATCTCGACCCCCGATGGGTGAAGAAACTGATCTCCGGCGGACGGGGCGCCGATGCCGACACCTACGCCGAACACCTCATCGACCAGGCCGCGTTCGTGCTGCGCACCCAGGACATAGGCGTTCTGACCATCACGCCCCCACTGCTGGAGCGCATCGCACGACGGGACGACCTGGCCGGACTGGTCAACGAGAAGGTCCGGGCCATCCGCTGGGGAGGCACCCAGCTGGATCCCGACTCTCGTTATCTCTACAAGACCGAGGTCTTCCCCAAGACGGTCCTGTGCGGCAACTACGGCAGCACCATGATCCTTGGGTTCGCCGGTGAGCGCCCGGGCCTCCCGGAGGACGCAGGCTGTGTCTTCGACTCCTACAGTCCCTACGTGACATTCTCGGTCGTCGATCCGGAAACGCTCCGACCGGTCGCATACGGCGATCGCGGCCGCGTCCTGGTCCACCACATCAGCAAGTCGTTCTTCCTGCCCAACAACCTGGAGCGGGATGTGGCAACCCGGATCGAGCCCCTGGCCGGACAGATCGGCGACGCGGTGGCGGACATCGCTCCGGTGGCGGCCTTCGAGAACGAAACCGTGATCGAAGGAGTCTACTGATGCCGAACCCCCGCACCGATGCACCGCAGCTCGACGCCCTCGGGCCTCAAGGCCAGTTCAGGGCTCGCAACCGCATGCCCGTCCACGATGTCGCGGGCCAGGAGGTCGCCCAGCTGAGCCTGGTACCTTCCCTGTTCGTCGACCGCACGATCAAGGCCCTGCACCGGGCCTCCACTCCCCCCATCGACGACCGGATCGGGATGATCGGCCGGGCCGCCGAGTTCTTCGCAACCGCCACGCTGGGCGGCCAGTCGGTCGAGGAGTACGAGTACCAGGTCAGTCGGGTCGGCGGGATACCGATCTCCGTGGTGCGGGCGACCACTCGAGTCATCGCCGCCCGGATGAGGAAGGCCCACTACAGCGTGGAACACGCCCGGCCGACCGGAGCGGTGACGCGATGGGACGACCCGCTGACCCGCACCGGCCGTGCGGTGTGGGCACGACGCGGGAGTGTCTTCGCCGTGCACGCGGCCGGCAACCACCCCGGGCCGCACAGCCTCTGGCCGGAGGCGCTCGCGCTGGGCTACCGCGTCGCGGTCCGGCCCTCCCGGCGCGAGCCGTTCACGCCGCATCGGCTGGTCACGGCACTGCGCAGCGCGGGCTTCGGCAACGACCAGGTGGCACTGCTGCCCACCGACCACGCCACCGCGGACGCCTTGCTGCGGGGCGCCGACCTGGGGCTGGTCTACGGCGGCGACGACGTGGTGCGCAAGTACGCCGCAGACCCGTCGATCCTCCCGCAGGGCCCGGGCCGGTCGAAGATTCTCCTGACCGAGGAGATGGATTGGCGCAGCCATCTCGACACGATCACCGATTCGGTGAGCGGCAAGGGCGGCGCCGGCTGCGTCAACACGACAGCCGTATTTGTGGAGGGCGACCCGACCGCGCTCTGCGAGGCGCTCGCCGAGCGCCTGTCATCGGTCCCCAGCCGGCCTCCCGAAGATCCCGAGGCGGTCTTCCCCGTCCAACCGCTCGCGACGGCCAAGGCGTTCGAGGCACACCTGCTCAACAAAGCGTCGGGAGCCAAGCCGTGGCTCGGCGGTGATGGCATCATCGCCGAACTGGGCGACGGCAGCGCCGTACTTCGCCCCGCCGTCCACCAGCTCGACCGGCCCGATGCGCCGCAGGCTTCCGTCGAGCTCCCCTTCCCTTGCGTATGGGTCGCTCCGTGGAGCCGTGAAGCAGGCATCGCGCCGCTGAGGAACAGCCTCGTCCTGACAGCGATCACACACGACGCCGCGCTCGTGGAACGGCTGGTGCAAGAACCGTCCATCAGCAACGTATACATAGGAGATCACCGAACACACTGGATGGAGTCCGGCATGCCACACGACGGCTATCTCGCCGAGTTCCTGATGCGCTGCAAGTCGGTGATCAGGGACTGAGTTGCTGCCGGACCCGGGTCCAGACCGAGCGGAGTACCGATGTGTGCAGGCATCGCCCCCCGGGGGGCTTGCCACGCCTGCCACGCGGTGCGTGAAGGATGGTGTGCGAATGCTCGACGACCTCGATCGTGCCTTGATCCATGCGCTGCACATCAACGGACGCGCCTCCTTCACACAGATAGCCAACGCACTGGCGGTTTCCACTCAGACGGTCTCCCGTCGGTACGACAGACTGCGCGAGCACGCCGCGCTCCGAGTCGTCGGGCTGCCCGACCCCCACCTGACGGGGCACGAGCAGTGGCTGCTGCGGCTGACCGCCGCCCCCGAGACCGCACTGGATCTCGCCCACGCCCTGGTCCGGCGCCAGGACACATCATGGGTCTACCTCACCGGTGGCGGCACGGAGATCGTCGCGGTGCTCGAAACCCCACTCGGCATGGCACACGGCCACTCCCTGCTCCTGCACGAACTGCCCCCCAGCATCGGACTCACCGCGGTATCCGCCCACCATCTGCTGCACACGTACGTCGGCTGGCGCACCCCCTGGCGCATGAGCGCCAACGCCCTCACGCCACGACAACAACGTCTATTGGGAGGCGCGAAGATCACTGACTACAGCGCGCCCCCACCCCCGGAGCGGTACCGGCAGGTGAAGCTCTCCCCCGCAGACCACGCCTTGATGGACGCCTTGCGACACGACGGCCGAACCAGCGTCGGTGTTCTCGCTACCACCACAGGCTGGTCACCTGCGACGGTGTCGCGTCGGCTGGACAGCCTCCGCGACTGCGGAGCGATCTTCTTCGATGTGGAGATCGACCCCGCACTCCTCGGGGGCAGCACCAAGGTCCTGCTGTGGATGGCCGTCGCTCCCGCCCATCTCGATGAGGTGGCCACGACGTTGGCCCGTCATGACGAACTCGCCTTCGTGGCCCACACCACCGGCCCCACCAACCTCGTAGCTCACGCCCTGTGCAGGGACAGCGCAGCGCTGTACCACTACCTCACTCATGGCCTGGGCGCCGTAAAGGCAATCCGCACCCTGGAGACAGCGCCTGTCCTGCGAACCCTCAAAGCCGTGGGCACAATCGCTTCCACGCCCACGTCATCCCACCACGGTTAAGGGGGCCGATGTCTCTCTGCCGTTCTGAGACGGCCGTACCCAGAGGGGTACTGTGCCGCGTCGGCCAGGGTTCCGGATTTGCGGAGGCGGTCGGGGCTTCTCACAGAACATGTACATGCCCTGGATCGGGCAGTCATCCACAAGGGCGAGTCATGGGCGCGGACGCAGCCCCACCAGTACTACGTCGGCGATGGTCTCGGCGAGGCCGTCGGGCAGCGGGGCCGATGTGCGCTTGGCGAGGCCGCGCCCACGAATCGCCTCGAACGTGATCACCAGGTCCTCGCGGACCGACGTGCCGGGCAGCGGCGGCTCGGGCTCGTCCATCGCACCGAATACGTCGACGAACAGCTCCTCCTTGCCCTTCCAACGCCGGTAGATGGTCGCCTTGCCGACGCCCGCGTGCCGGGCGATGCGCTCGATGGACAGCTCGGCGAGCGGAACGCCCTTCCCCAGGAGACGCAGAACGCTCTCGCAACCTCAGTCCGAGACCCCCAACCGGCTCGCGGCGTGCCATCTCGCTCGATGAGGGCGCGGCGGCGGGTCGGCCTGGCACGAACGGGGCCGCCACGATCGCGCCGAGTACAGCGGCACCGCCGAGCCAAGCGCTGTGATGGCGTGGAGGAACGCGTCCTGAGTGGTCGGGGCAGTCAACGACCGTACCGGCGGCGCCCAGTTGCTCCGCCGCGCCGAGAGCCGTCTCGATCGGTTCACCTGCCGCCTCCCGCGCACCTGCGGGCACCACGCCGAGGTGATCCTTGATGCCGTTGTGGTGCACGGTGGACAGAACCGAGCCGAGCACCGCGATGCCCAGAGCGCCGCCGATCTCTCGGAAGTGTTTGGAGCCCGGAGCCGAGCCGGCCTTCTCACGGGGCCCGGCTTGCATGATGGAAACGGTAACGGGCGGCATGATTGCGTCATGCCCGCGCCGTGGACGAAGAAGACGACCGTCGCCTTCCGTGGCAAGTTTCATTGGGGCGGTTGGGGCCCCCCCCGAGCGCGCGAGGGGCACCCCCCCCCGCAGAGCTTTTGGACCGGCCCCGCGGGAGAGCCAAAAAAAGAAACCCCCACC
>NZ_JBFALC010000096.1:0-28515 GCF_040656035.1 Streptomyces sp. NPDC050211 | reverse complement strand
GGGGCCTTGGTGGCCCGGGGGGGCCCCGCGCGAGGGGCCGCGCGGCTCCCCGCGCCACATCGTGTCAGGGCGGCCGGCGCGGTCCCGCCCGGGGGGCGTCGTTTGCGGGGCGGCCCCCGCGGGCCCCCCACTTTCCCGGTCCTGGGATCAGATCCCGCGTGGCAGCCGCACGTACGTCACGGTCGTCTCGACGCCGCTGTCCACGAGCCGGCCGTTCGCGTCGAACGCGTCGGTGCCGTCCGTCATGCCGAAGTCGTTGTCGTTGATCAGGGCGAGGGTGTCGCGATCCACGCGCGCGACGCCCTCGATCTTCCCGGGCAAGCCGTCGACCGTGCCCAGGTCGACGACCAGGCGCTTGGCCAGGACGGGCACACCGGAGGCCGCCGGGTCGTCGAGCTGCTCCAGCGACGGGGAGGTCGTGTCGTCGTCCCAGGGGCCGCCGAGGATGTTCGCCTTGCGCCCCAGGTGCACGATCTGCAACCGCGCGGCCTTGTCCGTGCGCTCCTCGACCAGCAGCCGGTCCCGGCCCACGGCGACCATCGACGAGATCTTCAGCTCGGAAGTGTCGTCCTCGCTCGGGTCCACCACGTTCACCGGGTCGAAGCGGTACGCGTACTCGGCGGTGACCGCCTTCTTCTTCGGCGAGAAGCGCAGCAGCCGCGTGGTGCGCGAGGCGTCCCCCGCATCCCCGTCGGGGAGGGACAGCGGACTCTGCACGGCCATCACCAGGTCACCGCCGGGCAGTTGGGCGAGTCCCTCGAAGCCCCGGTTGATCTTCCGGTGCAGCAGGACGGACGGCAGCGCCTCCACGACCGGGTAGTCCGCGCCCCTGAGGTTCAGCCCCTCGGGCACATAGCGCGCCAGCACCCTCCCGCGCGCGGAGACATGCACCAGGGAGGGCCCGTACTCGTCGACGAGCCAGAAACTCCCGTCCCCGGCCCGCACGACCCCCTCGGTGTCCAGCCCGTTCGCGTTGTACGACAGGGGCGTCCGCGCGTCATAGGAGTACGGCGCCTCGTCGCGCCCCTTCTGGTTCGGCAGGCCGGTGACCGGCTTCCCTGAGGAGGTGGTGATCGGGATCGCGTCCAGCACCTTCACGGTGTCACCGGACACCCGGATCTTCACGATCGCCGGGTCGAAGCCGGGCACGGGGAAGGTGCGGCGCTTGGTGCCGTCCACCTTGATCTGGCCGTTGGGCCCGCGGTCGGTGACCGTCCAGAACTCGCCCTTGCGGCCCGCCGGATAGATGTCACTGCCGATGCCACCGAGGTCCACGCCCCGGTCGTCGGCCACCGTGCCCGGCAGCAGCGCGTTGCTGAACGTGCCGAGCGGGATGTCGCCGAGCGTGGCCGTACGGGTGACGTACGGGGCCGTGGTCGTCGATCCCGAGGCCGGCCCCGCCGCCACCAGCGCGGCGGCCACCACCGCCAGCGGCAGGCCCACTGCGAGGGAACGGTGGACGCGGCGCCGGCCGGTGGCGTACGGGGACATCAGGGCCTCCTGAGGAGCAAGTTCGACGACAGCGGCCAGAGTTGGGCCCCGCATCGAACGCCGTGCGACCGTCAGGTGAACGTGGGGCGGCGGACGCTCGTCGAGAGGAACACCACGACGTCCGTCTTGTCGCCCGGCACCGGTTCGAGTTCCTGCCAGCCGATGCGGCGGTAGAACGCCACGGCGTCGTGCGCCTGATTCCAGGTCAGCAACCAGGCCCGGCCATCAGGTGCGGTGGCGGTGAGCGCGGACAGGAGCCGTTGCCCGAGACCGCCGCCACGCGCGCGTGCCCGCACTCCCAGTTCATCGATCTCCAGGGCGCCCACCAGCAGTTGGTTCACCCGGTCCGCGCCGAGCCGTCGGGTCACCTTCGGGTAGGCGCGGTCGGTGCGGAACGGGGCCTGGGTGATCCACCCCGTGGCGAACCCGTCGACCTCACCGGTGTCGGAGAGCGCCAGTACGGCGCGGAATCCGGGGCGAAGCGCGTCCGTCTCCAGTCGCTCCCGGAACTCCACCCTGGTCGCCTCCGGCTCCCGGTTCTCCCACGGCGGCACCCCGAAGACCTCCGCGTACGCCTCGGACAGCTGGTCGGCGACGGCGAGTATGTCCTGGCCGAAGTACTTCATGATCCGCCAACCTACCGTCCGAGTCGGCCCCTTCAAGCGGGCTGGACAGTGATCGTGCAGAGCCTCTTGGTGGCCCGAGTCAGGGCTACGTACAGGTCCTTCTCCCCGCCGGGCCGGGCCGTGCTGATGTCCCCGGGACTCACGACGACGACCTCGTCGAACTCCAGCCCGCGAGCTTCGGACGCCGGCACGATGCGCGCATGCTCTGCGATACCCGCGGCCGTCAGCTGATCCAGCCTCGTGTCCGCGCAGATCACACCGATGAGCTCGCCGGGGTACGCCTCGGTCTGAGTCCGCAGCTCCCGGACGAGAGTGGCGATGAGCTCATCCGGCCGCGCCGGCACGGTGCGAGGAGGCTCACCACGGCGCAGGGACCGTGTCGGAGTCTGGTCCGGGGCAATCCGTACGAGAAGGTCTCGGGTGGTCTCCAGGATCTCCTGTGTAGTGCGGTAACTGATGGTCAGGGTATGGAGGTTGAACCGCGGGCCGACATGGGGGCTCAGCGCCTCCGTCCAGCCGTGTGCCGTTGCGACCGGTCCCGCCTGGGCGAAGTCGCCCACCAGCGTCATCGCCTTGCCCGGGCACCGTCGTACGATCATCCGCCACTGCATGGCGGTCAGCTCCTGTGCTTCGTCGACGACCACGTGCCCGTATGTCCGTTGCGGCGGCCCGTCGATCAGGCTCGCTGCTTCGTCCAGCAGAGGCACATCGGCATCGGTCCACGAGTCGTCCGCATGGCGCAGCAGAATCGACCGCTCGTCGTCGGTCAACTGGGGCAGGTGCTCGGCGAGAGTGTCAGGGTTCGTCAGCAGGGCTCGCACGAGATCGCTGGGCACCAGCCGCGGCCACAGTTCCTCGATCGCCCTGTCGACGTGAGCGTCGTCCAAGAGCGCGGCCCGGACGGCATCCGCGTCGAACTCATCGGCCGGCCCCGTGGCAGCCGCGGCGTCGTATCCGAGCCGGCGCAGGTCGGCCGCCGCCACCCGGTCGAGGTCTGCGCCAGTCAGCAGGGCGACCTCCGCGTCGATCTGCTCCAGGATGTCGCCCGTGCTCCGTTCCAGCGCGTCGGTGATGGCGTCGATCAGGAGTTTTTTGAACACCCGTCGCGCGGGGTTGTGCCCCACCCCGGTCGCCACGGCGGAGTTTCGCGCTGTGGCGACAACCTCGGGATGAAGGCGAACCGATTCGTGTCCGATCAGCACCGTGAAGCCGCCGTCAGGAGCCTGGTGACGGCGCACCAATTCGGCCAAGGCGTCGGCCAGGATCGAGCTGCCCTTGAGACGTGCCGCATCGAGCGTCTCCGCCGCGTCCGGGAAGACTCCCGCCAGTTCCTGGCAGGTTGCCAGGACGATGTCGTTCTCGCCGAGTGACGGCAGAACCTGGGAGATGTAGTCGAGGAACCGCGCGTTCGGACCGACGATCAGCACACCTTGCTGCGCCGCGCGCGGGAACGCGTACAGGACGTAGGCCGCCCGGTGCAGGGCAACCACCGTCTTGCCGGTTCCGGGGCCGCCTTGGACCACTGACACCCCGCGGTGCGGGGAGCGCACGATCTCGTCCTGCTCGGCTTGCAGCGTCGCGACCGCCGCCTGCATCCGACCCGTGCGCCGCGCCGAAAGGGCCTCCATCAGAGGGCCGTCGCCCACGATATCCTCAGCGGTCGGAGTGGAGCCGTCCAGCAACTCGTCGCTCACGGCGACCACCTTGCGCTCCTCCAGGCGAAGGTGCCGGCGGCGCCGCAGGCTCATCGGGTGGGCTGGTGTCGCTTCGTAGAAGGGCCGCGCCGCGTTCGCTCGCCAGTCCACCAGCAGAGGCAGGTCGTCTTCGTCCGTCTGCAGGCCAAGCCGCCCAATGTGCAAGGCGGTACCGTCCGTCGAGTCGATCCGACCGAAGACCAGGCCGTTCTCGGCTCCCTCCAGCCGACCGATCTCCTTCGCCAGCCGCTCAGCGGCGACCTCTCGCTCGTGCGCCTCGCTCGCACTCTCGGCCGGGGCCTTGAGTACCTCTGCCAAACGTGTGCGTGCCTCGGTGTGCCGCTCGGAGAGCACCTCGTACACAGTGGACACGTGGGCTTGTTCCTCTTCGACCTGGCTCGCGGCGGGGTCGTTGACTTGCGACAACAGGTGGCTCCTCTTGACAACGTGCACAGGGAAGACTTATTCCTCAAATTTGACTACCGGAGGTCGGAGCGGCCGAGGGTACAGCACGACGGCGGTCAACCCGGCATGATCGCGCAGTGAGCCGGGTCACTCCACGCTGCGGCTGGGTATCCACTCCATGCAGAGACGGATCCATGCAGCGACGGACGTCATGGAACGCAGTGGCGTTCGATCTCAGGGGTGCCTCGGGGTCGGGCCTCAGGGGAGTCTCAGGGTCGTGGTCCGGAACCGTGGGAAGCGCGGACCCGTTTTCAGGACAGAGAGCGGCCGTGGCCGCGAAGGAGGCGACACATGTCGAAGAACGCGAAGATCGCCGCAGGAGGTGTGGCAGCCGGGATCATCCTGCTGATCTGGCTGCCCTGGTGGGCGGCGCTCCTGATCATCCTGGGAGTCCCGGCAGCCGCGTACCTCACGCTGGACCCCTCGCAGCGGCGCAAGCTGCGCCGCGTCACCCGCAAGGAGCTCGGCCGCTGAGGCATGACCGCACCGGTGTATCCCGGTCGGCAGGCACGCAGGAGCCGACCACATCGCCGCCCGCGGGCCTGCCGACGGTACGGTCCGCGGGCGGCTCGGTGCCTTGCGGGGACTCACGAGGCTGAGCCCCGTGGTCGTGGCCCGCTCAGCTGGGGCGTACGGCCATCTTGTCGAGGGCCTCGAGCAGACCCGGCAGCTCAGGTCCCCGGCCCACCGGCAAGACCTCGCCGGGCTCCTCGTCGAGCAGCACGAAGGCGATGTCGTCCGTTCTGGCCACCAGGGACCAGCCGGGGCCGTCGGCTCGCAGGGTCCGTGCGTCGCCCGGCGCGAAGGAGGACCGTACGCGGCCGAGCGGCGGCGGGGTGTCGACGTAGGCGCGGGCCTCCGCGAGAACACGCCGGATGCCGCCGTGGCCGGGCTTGCTGGTTGGCTCCGGCCCGTCCTGCTTCTGGGCCTTCACGTCCTGCTCGGCTTCGGCCTCGGCCGAGTCCGCGGGCGTCGCGGATGAGCCGTTGGGGCTCGCGAAGTCCGCGTCGTCGAGCTGCTCGCGCCATGTCGCCCACTGCAGCGCGATCTCGTCCGCGCCCAGGCGGCGCTGGGCCGGTCCCCAGATGCTGGTGTCCGGCGGCACCAGTGGAGGGCGGTCCGCGACATCGGGACCGGGATCGTGCGGCGCGGGCACGCCGGGCGCCGCGACGGCGACCTCGAGCGGCCAGCCGGGCAGCCCGGCCACGACCGTCCGCTCGTCGGGGGACAGGTCGTACTCCATGCCGCAGTCCCAGGACGCGATGGCCACCGCGACCAGCGACACGTCGTCGATCGCGACCGTCCAGCGGGCGCCATCGCCGTCCTGGCCGAGCACCAGGCCGTAGCCGTCGGCCAGCGGCGCGAGGCCGAGCGCCGCGCAGGCCTCCGGATAGTCGTCGCCCAGCACGCTCGGGAACTTCGCCGGCGTCAGCAGCACCGCCGTGAGCACATAGAGCGCGTCGTCCTCGGCGGCGACGGCGTCCTCGTCCGTCCCGGCCATCCCAGCCTCCCCATCGGTCCGTACAACGGCGCACCCTAGTGCGACCGGAAGCCCGTTGTCACGACTCCCAGGCCCACTCGGAGCTGCAGCTTTCCGGCTCGACGGGGCGAATCGACCACGGCTGCTCCCCGGCGTCAGGCCGCGGGCAGCCCGAGGAGCGCCCGGGCCACGGTGTGCGGCGACTCCTCGCGTTCCCGCGCGAGCGCGATGACGGCCCGGCACGCCAGCTCGCTCACCCCGAACGACAGCGCCTCCGGCGACACCCAGCCGGCGGCCTCGTCGATCTGTTCCTGGTCGTCCTCGGCGCACGCCGAGACATACGCGGCGGCGGCCTCGAACAGGTTGTGCGTGCGCCTGTCCCGGCCGGTGTCCCGTTCCGCGCGCAAGGCGTTGAGGAATCTGACACCGGACTTGCGGACCCTCCCGAACATGCTGACCACCTTCCCCCTGCGTGGTTGCCACGGCTGATCCTTCATCTCCTGCTCCTCAACGTAAAGTTGGAGCTCCGGCGACAGAAGGGGGACGGCGCGGTGAAGCGTTTCGAGCGACCCGAACGAATCCCGCGGATGGACTGGCCGGCGTGCTCTGTCATGGCCGAGGGGGAGCGGTGGTCCGGCGCGGCACGAGGGTGGGGGAGAGCTTGAGCTGGGCCGACGCCTTGTGACGGTCGGCTATCCGCTCCAGCAGGAGGCGGGCCGCGTTGTCGCCGATCTCGTGGCCGGCCTGGTCGACGCTCGTCAGGGAAATCGGACCGAACGCCGCGAAGGTCGTGTTGTCGTAACCGGCGACGGAGATGTCGCCGGGCACGGAGAGCCCGGCTTCGGCGAAGGCATCCAGGACACCCATGGCGACGATGTCCGCACCGGCGAAGACGGCCGTGGGCCGACAGGTCCGTGCGAGGAGTTCCTGGGCGCCCTGGTATCCCCCCTGCTGGGTGTAGCTGGTGGAGACGATGTCGATCTCCTCGGCGAGACCGAGCGCACGCATGGCACGCCGATACCCTTCGGCGCGCTGCGCGTTGGGCATCTCCGCGCTGCGCGTCGGATCGGTTTCGTGGTGCTCGATGTGGGTGATTCTGCGGTGCCCGAGGCCCGCGAGGTGGTCTACGACCAAGGACGCTCCGGCCATGTCGTCATCGGTGACGGTGTCGTACACCAGGGAATGCCCGTGGCGGCCCACGACGACGGTCGGTACGAGGGAAGCGATGTGCTCGAGGCGGGCGCGCGGTGACAGGGGTGCGACGAGGACGATGCCGTCCATGCCCCGGTCGATCATGGCATCGGTGACGCGGGCCTCCGCCTTCTCGTCGTCGCAGCCGCCGGGCCCCAGGAAGACCTGGTACTCGGTCTCCGCGAGTCTGCCGGTGATCCCGTCGATGATCTCGGGGAAGAAGGGGTTGCGGATGTCGGGCAGCACCACGCCGATGGTGTACGTCTGGCCGCGCATGCCTCGTGCGGCCGCGTTGGGCCGGTATCCCAGTTCGTCGATCGCCCGGCGTACCTTGGCGCGCATCTCGGGGCTGGCTCCGTAGGCGTTGCGCAGCACCTTCGAGACGGCGGTGGTGGACACCTGGGCGTGCCGTGCGACATCGACGATGGTGACGCGGCGCTGCGGTGCTGGCGGCTCCATCCGGTGCCCTCCGGTGGTGGGGAACGTTGTCGAGAGTGTACGAGTGGGCTCCGCGGCGAGGGCACGCGCGGCCGCTGCCCCCGCCCGCTCGTCAAGGTACGCGCCGCCCAGGCGACGTAACAATCGCGCAGCTTGCCCGGCATCTTGACGTCACGGTGGAGGCTCTCTAGGGTCTGGCCACACCCGTGGGAAACGTTACCCAAAATCGCGTCCGGCGACGGGTGGCTGACGCCGGACTTCACCCAGCACTGGCCGCCAGTCGGCACCGCACGGAGTCGAACTGGCCGATCCTGCTCGGCGCCTTGATGAAACGTTTCAAGGAAGTAGGTCCGCCCGTGACCCTCGCTCCACACGACCGACGTCCGGATCGCGGCCGGCTCCCGGATCCGGCCCCGGCGACGCGTGTCCGCCGTGCGGGCAACGGGCCGCCCTGGTGGTTCGTGCTGCCGGCCGTGCTGCTGTTCGCCTTCGTCGTCCTGGTGCCGAGCGTGCGCGGCGTGTACTACGCGTTCACCGACTGGGACGGGCTGAACCCCGATTTCTCCTTCGTCGGCCTGGACAACTTCTCGGCCATGCTGAGCGATGCCGACGCGAGGCAGGCCGTCTGGCACACCCTGCTGATCGCCGTGTCGATCACGGTGGTGCAGAACGCGGTGGGACTGGTGCTGGCCCTCGGCGTCAACTCCGCCATCAAGTCCAGGAACGTGCTCAGGGTGTTCCTGTTCGCCCCGGCGGTGGTCACCCCGATCGTGACCGCCTACCTGTGGCGCAACCTGCTCGGCCCGGACGGTGCCGTGAACAGTCTGCTGGGCGCGGTCGGACTCGATGGCTGGCAGCAGGACTGGCTGGGAGATCCCGACGTCGCCCTGTGGGCCGTCGTCGGAGTCGTGGTGTGGCAGTTCGCCGGCTACTCCATGGTGATCTTCCTGGCCGGGCTCCAGTCGGTGCCCAAGGAGGTCCATGAAGCCGCGGCGATCGACGGTGCCGGCGCCGTACGCCGCTTCTGGTCGGTGACCCGGCCGCTGCTGGCCCCCGCCCTCACCATCAACCTGATGCTGTCGATCATCGGCGGGATCAAACTCTTCGACCAGGTGTACGCGCTGACTGGCGGAGGGCCCGGGCACGCGACCGACACGATCTCCACGCTGATCTACAAAGACGCCTTCACCCTCGGCGAGTTCGGCTACAGCATCGCCCTCGCGGTGGTCCTGACCATCATCGTGGCGGTCGCCTCCACCGGGCAGTACCTGCTGCTCTCCCGCAACGAGAGGGCCGCGTCATGAACCGCTACCGTCGCCGCACGTTCGCACTGGAACTGGCGATGATCGCCGCCGCCCTGTTCGTGGGCTTCCCTGTGTACGTCCTGGTCAACCTCGCGGTACGTCCCTCCTCGGACACCTCCTCACCGATCCGGCCGACCAGCTCGCCGACCCTGGACAACTTCACCCAGGCCTGGCAACAGGGTTCGCTGGGCGGCGCGTTGGCCAACAGCGTGCTGGTGACGGTGTGCAGCGTGGTCGTCGTGCTGGCCGTCTCCTCCCTGGCGGCCTATCCGCTGGCCCGTGTCACGGCTCGCTGGTCGCGAGGAACGTATCTGCTCGTCCTGCTGGGCCTGGTGCTGCCCTTCCAGCTCGCCTCGCTGCCGCTGTACCAGGCGATGCGTGACCTGGGTCTGCTCGGCACCCCTTGGGCGCTGGTGCTCTTCTACTCCGGGCTGCAGGTGCCGTTCACCGTCTTCCTGTATGTCGGCTTTCTACGGGCCCTGCCTCGGGACTTCGAGGACGCGGCCATGATCGACGGCTGCACACCTCTGCAGGGTTTCCGATACGTGGTGCTGCCGATGCTGAAGCCCGTCACCGTGACGGCGTTGGTGCTCAACGCCGTGGCCGTGTGGAACGACTTCTTCACGCCACTGCTGTATCTCAGCGGCAGCGCCCAGCAGACCATGCCGGTCGCGATCGCCGGCTTCGTCGGTCAGTACGTCACCGACTGGAACCTCATCTTCGCCGCACTGGTGATCAGCATCCTGCCTGTCCTGCTCGTCTACTTCCTGCTGCAGCGCAGCATCATCAGCGGTTTCGCGGGAGGGCTGAAGGGATGACCCGCGACGCCCACCCGTCACCCAGCCCCGCCGTCTCCTTGAGGGAGTCATCATGAAGACACGCATCCCCATCGCGCTGGCCGCGGCGGTCACGACCGCCGCGCTCCTGGCCGCTTGCAGCGGTGGCACGAAGGCCGGCTCCGGCGGCGGGTCGCAGACCCTGACGCTCGCCTCGGTCGACCAGGGCTCGGTCGAGGACGTCGTCAAGGCGTTCGAGAAGGCCAACCCGGGCGTCAAGGTCCGTTACACCACCAGCGGCGCGGACCAGTACCAGCAGCAGATCCGGACCCAGCTGTCCTCCGGCACCGCGCCCGACGTGATGTCGGTCTGGCCGGGCAACGGAAACCCCGGTGCCACGTATGTCCTGGCCGAGCCGGGCTACCTGCGTGACCTTTCGGACCAGCCGTGGGCCGCCGAGCTGCCGGAGGCGGTCAAGAGCGTGGCCCAGTACGAGGGGAAGACCTACAACG
Organism: Streptomyces sp. NPDC050211; assembly: GCF_040656035.1. NCBI lineage: Bacteria > Bacillati > Actinomycetota > Actinomycetes > Kitasatosporales > Streptomycetaceae > Streptomyces > Streptomyces sp. NPDC050211. The sequence goes on along the minus strand of NZ_JBFALC010000096.1, from coordinate 18,538 downwards.
CGGTCTTCGGGCAGAACGGCATCGGCGCGGTCTACAACCAGCAGGCCATGGAGAAGGCCGGACTCACTCCGCCGGACACCTGGACGGAACTGCTCGCGTTCTGCCGGGACGCGAAGGCCAAGGGGACTCCCGCGTTCGCGCTGGGGATCCAGGACAACTGGGTCACCCAGCTCGTGCTGTACGCACTGGTCGCCACGACCGTCTACGGCCCCGACCGTGACTTCGACCAGAAGATGCAGGCCGGACAGGCCACCTTCGCCAAGTCGCCGTGGACCACCGCCGTCGACAAGTACCTGACGATGGAGAAGACCGGCTGCTTCCAGAAGAACCCACTGGGCACCAACTACGAGGCCAGCCAGCAACTCGCCGCCACCGGCAAGACGCTCGGCATCGTCCAGGGAAACTGGGTGATCGCCCTCCTCAAGGGCAAGAACCCGAACGGCACGTTCACCTTCAAGGCGCTTCCGGCCACTGACGACCCGTCCGCGACCCTCATACCGGCCGCCGCGGGTGCCGGCTACGGAGTGAACGCCAAGGCGAAGAATGAGGACCTCGCGCTGAAGTTCGTCACGTTCGTGATGTCGCCCGAGGGCATGAACCTCTTCGTCAAGAAGCAGGGCGGTCTGCCCTCACTCCCCGACACGGGCTACGCGGTCGACCCGTCCCTGACCGAACTCTCCACCTTCATCCAGGACGGTCGCACCGTGCCGTTCATGGACCAGCTGTGGCCCAACGCCAAGGTGCAGCAGACCATGCTCAGCGGCCTCCAGGAGATTTTCAGCGGGCAGTCGACGCCCCGCGAACTCCTCGGCGACATGGACAGCGACTACAAGGCCGGTTCTTGACCGCGGCCCAGAGTGACCGCGACCCCCTCTACAGCCACCGAGGAGTGAAGTATGCCCGCAGAGCCGCACGGTGACCTGAGCCGCAGACAAGTCATCGGGACCGTCGTAGCAGGGACGGCCGGACTGGCGCTGCCCCTCACGACCGCCGCCCCGGCCGCCGCTGCCGGACCCCGCCGAGCGACGGTCGACCACCTCGCCGTCAACGGCCGCAGCGACGAGCCGCTCGGCGTCGACGACCCGACGCCCCGGCTGAGCTGGAACGTCACCGACGCTCCGGCCGGATGGCGACAGGCCGCGTACCGCATCCGGGCGGCACGCAGCACCCACGAACTGGCCGGCGGCCGGTATCTCTGGGATTCCGGCAAGGTCCACTCGGACGCGCAGACCGACATCCCGTGGGGCGGAGACGCACTGCGTTCCCGCCGGACGGTCGTATGGCAGGTCAGGGTCTGGAGCACACGCGGTGACATGACGGACTGGAGCCGTCCGGCCTCGTGGGAGACGGGACTACTGAAGCGAAGTGACTGGGGCGTGGCCGAGTGGATCGAGCATCCCGGCCGGGACGTCGGTGATCCGCTGCCGATCTTCGCGCGTGCGTTCACCATCGGCCCGCGACACGGGGCGAAGATCACCAAGGCCCGGCTGTACCTGTCGGGGGTAGGCCTCCACCACGCCACACTCAACGGCAAGGCCGTGACCGACGAAGTGCTCGCGCCCGGCAACTCCAACTACCAGCTCTCCACGGAGTACCGCGCCCATGACGTGACGCACCTGGTCCGCCCCGGTGCCAACACCCTGGGTGTCGAACTGGGGCACGGAACCGCCCTGGTCACGCGCTCGGTCACCAACCCGGCGACCGGTCGCACGGCCCCGTACAGCTGGTGGCAGAGCCAGTTCAAGGGCAGCGGGACGCTGGCCGTACCGGCCGCTGCAGAGGACGCCGCCGTCAAGGTGAGCAGCGTGACCGGCTACCACGTCGGCGGCACGATCAACGTCGACACGGGGGACGGCGGTGAGCGGCTGGAGTCCCGTACGATCACCGCGATCGGCACCGAGGGCCCGGACGGTACGGGCATCAGCTTCGAGCCACCCCTGAGCGCCGCCCACACGGCGGGCGCCGAGGTCACAGGATCCGGGAACTCCCTCGCCAGTACGGATCCGAGCGCCGGCGCCGCCGTGACGCCTCGGATGATCGCGCGGCTGGAGATCACGAGAGCGGACGGCTCCACCGAGTCGATCGTCAGCGACCGAACGTGGCGGACGGCGCTCGGTCCGACGACGACCGCCAACTGGTACTCGGGCTCCGACTACGACGCTCGCCGCGAGCAGCCCGGATGGACCGCCCCCGGCGCCGACCTGGGCGCGACGGCGAAGCGCCGCGACGGCTCGCCCGTCGAGTGGATCCACGCCGGTACAGCCCCGCCCCCCAACCTGACGACGGATCTCGTCTGGCGGGCGGGTGAGCCGGTGAGGGTGATGGACCGGATCCGCCCGGTCGGCGTGACGCAGCCCCAGCCTGGCGTGTGGGTGTTCGACTTCGGCCAGGCCTTCGCCGGTTGGCCGCAGCTCAGCATCGACGGCAGCGTGCCGGCCGGTACGACGATCAAGATGCTCCCGGCCGAATCGCTGGCCGCCGACGGCACTGTCGACCAGGCGTCCATCATGGGCGGCGGCGGACGCCGGGGCAACGACGTCTTCGCCGCGTACACCACCCACGGCGACGCCGACGGTGAGCGGTGGCACCCCCGCTTCCACTACTTCGGCATGCAGTGGGTCCAGGTGACCGGCCTGCCGGAGGGCTACCGGCCGACGACCGAGACGATCACAGGTCTGCAGCTGTACGCGGACACCCCGGTGGCCGGCCACGTCCGGACCTCCAACGACCGGATCAACCGCATCCACCGCATGGCCCGTTACTCGATCATGAGCAACACGATGTCGACGTTCACCGACTGCCCCGGCCGCGAGAAGCTCGCCTACCCCGCGGACTACCTGCAGCCCTTCGCCTCGCTGCACCGGAACTTCGGCTACGCCGCCTACCTGCGCACGATGCAGCGCCACCTGGCGGAGGGCCAGTCCAAGGCCGGCGACAACATCGGCAACGTCGCGCTCAAGGCGCCGGTGTACGACTGGGGCTACCTCGGCCGGTTCGGCGACGAGATCAACTGGGGCAACGGAATCATCCTGGTGCCCTGGTTCCTCTACGAGACCTACGGCGACACCTCGACGATGGCCCGGTACTACCCCCAGATGCAGGCGTTCCTGCAGTACATCAGGACGAGGAAGACGGGCACGGGCGCCGACGCGCACATCGTCGACGCCGCGCTGGCGGACTGGATCGCGGCCGAACCCACCTCGGGCCGTATCACCGGCACTTGGGGATACCACCAGGTCGCCGACCGGATGGCGAAGATGGCCGCCCTGTTGGGACGGGGCGCGGACGCGCGCGAGTACCGAGACCTCGCGGCCGCCATCAAGGAGGCGTTCAACACCGCGTTCTACAACTCCGCGCTCGGCCGCTACACCAGCCAGGGCAACGCGGGCACGACCGGCGCGACCCAGGCCGCCCAGGCCCTGGCACTCGACGAAGGACTGGTCCCCGAGGGCGAGCGCAAGCTAGTCCTCGACGCACTGGTCGAGCTGATCCACGGCTTCCAGCCGTTCGGCGGCGGACCCCACTTCAGTGGCGGCACCATCGGACTTGCCCCGACCGTGCGCGCACTGACGGCCGCCGGCCGAGACGATGTGCTGTGGGACGTACTCCAGGAAGACACCCAGCCGAGCTACGGCTTCTTCATGGCACCGACCGCGGCGAACCCCGGCGGCCTCACTACCATCCCCGAGAACTGGGACCTCGGCGCCTCGAAGAACCACATGATCCTGCTGCAGGTCGAGGAGTGGTTCCACAGCGGCCTGGCCGGCATCCGGCAGGCGCCCGGCTCCACTGGCTACCGCGAGCTGGTGATCGATCCACGCGTCGTCGGCGACCTCACCCACGCCGAAGGGAACTACCAGACGCCCTACGGCACGGCGGCAACGGAATGGACCCTCAACAAGGGCACCTTCCGGCTGACGGTCGAAATCCCCCCGAACACCACGGCCGAGGTACGGGTGCCGACAGGTGACCGCACCGTGCCCGCGACCCCCGAGGGCGCGCGGTTCCAGCGCATCGAAGGCGACCGTGCCGTCTACCGCGTCGCGTCGGGGACGTACGTCTTCACCGCGCGCAACGTACGCCCGGCACGCCGACGAGTTTGACCCCTGATGCGTAACTCGTCAGATCCCGGCTGCGGAGCCGGGGTTGGCCTATGCGGGGCGCGCAGAAGGGCCGGAATACGGTCAACCGGCTCGGCGGGGGCGGGATACTCGTGTCTTCTCAAGACGTGTCGACCAGGGGAGCGGATCGGTGAACTCTGCTGCGGGAACGGGCCGTTGGGGCGAGGACGGCGGCCGGGGCGGGCGGCATGCGGTCGTCGTGGGAGGGAGCCTCGCGGGGCTTCTCGCGGCGCACGTCCTGGCCGGACACGCCGACCGGGTGACCATCGTCGAGCGCGACCGGTTCTCGGACGGCACCGGGCCACGGCCCGGCGTACCGCAGGGCCGGCATCCGCATGTCCTGCTGCAGGGCGGCCAGGTGGCCCTGGAGTCGCTGTTACCGGGCTTTCTGGCGGAGCTGCAGGCGGCGGGAGCGCCGCGGGTGGGCATGCCGTCGGACATGGTGCTGTGGCAGAACGGCCGCTGGTTCCGCCGGCTGCCCGCAACGACGCACATATACACCGGTTCCCGCGCGCAGCTGGAAGAACTGGTACGGCGGCGGGTTCTCGCCAATCCGGCGGTCAGCGTGTCGGAGGGGACCGATGCCGTCGGGCTTCTCGGTGATGCCGCGCGGGTACGGGGCGTGCTGCTGCGGGACCGCTCCGGCGGCGCCGGCGCGGAGCAGCGGGCGCTGGAGGCCGATCTGGTCGTCGACGCCTCCGGCAGTGCCACCAAGGCGCCGAAGTGGCTCGCCGCGATCGGCGCCGAGACTCCGCACGAGGAGACCATCGACACCGGGCTCGCCTATGCCTCCCGTGTCTACCGCGGCAGGAACGGCGTCCTCGACGGCGAGACCCTCGGCTGCTTCGTCTACCCCGGCCCCGACCAGATCCACGGCGGCGGTGCGCTTCCGCTGGAGGACGGCAGCCATCTGGTCATCGTCTCGGGGCTCCGTGGCGACGAACCGCCCACGGACGACGACGAGTTCGAGACGTACACCAAGCGGCTGGCACATCCGCTCCTGGACCGGTGGCTGGACGACGCCGAACCCCTCTCGCCGGCGTTCGGCTACCGGCGGACCGCGAACATACGACGCCGCTACGACCTTCTCCGCCGCCCGGCCGGATTCCTCGCCACCGGCGACGCTCTGTGCACCTTCAACCCGATCTACGGGCAGGGCATGGCCATCGCCGCGATGAGCGCGGTCGCCCTGCGCGACGCGCTCGCCGACCGGCGCCGGACGCCCACTACGCGGCGCGTGCAGCAGGCGGTCCTCGCGGCGTCCCGGCTCGCGTGGGACATCTCCGCCGGGGCGGACCGCAAGATGCCGGGCGCGATCGGCACCGCGGTCGCCGGCGGGCCCGCGGACCGCGTCGCGGACTGGTACCTGCGCCGGGTCACGGAGCGGTCCCCCGGTGACCCGGTCGTGGGGCGCGCCTTCCGCTCCGTGGTGACCCTCTCCGCGCCCGTCACCGCCCTGTTCGCTCCGCCCGTGGCCTGGGCCGTTCTCTTCCGCCCGCCAGGGCCGACGCCTGCCGAGCCGCCGGCGACACCGGAGGAACCGGAGGGCTGAGCAAGATCGGCCGCGGACGGCATCTTTCACGCCGGTCCGCGCATCCGACCGTCCGTTGACTGCCGGGTGGGCCCGAGGCTCAGCCTGCGCACACGGCCAGCGCCAGGAACCGGGCGTCCTCGTCGACGTACGACGTCATACGCCACCCCGAACGCGCCAGCAGGGGCCGCAGGTTGGGTTCCGCGCGCAGGTCGTCCGGGGTGATCTGCCGCCCCTGGCGTGCCGCGAGCGCCGCCCGGCCGATCGGGTGGAACAGCGCCAGGATGCCGCCCTTGCGCACCACGCGGGCCAACTCCCTCAGGTTCTCGGCCGGTTGGGGGAGGTGGGCGATGAGTCCCGCCGCGAACACCGCGTCGAGTGATTCCGAGCGCAGCGGCAGCGCGGCGACGTCGGCGAGCAGCAACTGCCCGTCCCGGCCCCGTCCGGCCCGTACGGCGGCCTCCAGCATGGCCGGGGTCAGATCGGCTCCCAGGACCACTCCGGAGGGCCCCACGGCCGCGCGCAGCGGCGTCAGGGCCCGGCCTGTGCCGCAGCCCGCGTCGAGCACCCGGGCGCCCTCGGGCAGAGCGAGTGCGGCGACCGCGGCCGCGTAGGCCGGGTCGTCGTCCGGGAAGCGGCTGTCCCAGTCCGCGGCGCGGGCGGTGAAGAACTCCTGGACATGTGTGTGGTCGTCGCTCATGGTTCGCATGATCCCTCACCGGCAGGGAGGACGTCGCGGCGCACACGTTCGAGCGGGACGCGATCGTTCAGGTACGTCTCTGCGTCATATTCCAGCACCTTTCGAAACGCGCTCTCTTTGTGCGCCCCCGCCCCCCTAGCGTCCCTTGGCCATGGGACACCTGGACCACGCCGCCCTGGGCTGGCTGACACCCGCACTGTCGTACGTCATGGCCTGTATAGGCGCCGCGCTCGGACTGCGCTGCACCGTCCGAGCGCTCGGCGCCACCGGCCGGTCGCGCCGCAACTGGCTCATCACCGCCGCCTCGGCCATCGGAACCGGCATCTGGACCATGCACTTCGTGGCCATGCTCGGCTTCAGCGTCAGCGGCACCGACATCCACTACGACGTGCCGCTCACCATCCTGAGCCTGCTCGTCGCCATGGCGGTCGTCTGCGCCGGCGTCTTCGCCGTCGGCTACAGCCGTGACCGCGGCCGGGCGCTGCTGCTCGGCGGACTCACCACCGGCCTCGGCGTCGCGAGCATGCACTACCTCGGAATGGCGGCGGTGCGCCTCCACGGAGACGTCCACTACGACCCGGTGCTCGTCGGACTCTCCGTACTGATCGCCGTCGTCGCCGCCACGGCGGCCCTGTGGGCGGCCCTCAACATCCAGTCCGCGGTCGCCGTCACGATCGCCTCGCTCATCATGGGGGCGGCGGTGAGCAGCATGCATTACACCGGGATGCTCGCGGTGAGCGTGCAGGTCACGCCGTCCGGCGCGGTCCTGCCCGGGGCCACGGCGATGCAGTTCATCTTTCCCCTCGCCGTCGGCCTCGGGTCCTATCTGTTCCTGACCTCGGCCTTCGTCGCCCTGTCTCCCACGACGGGCGAGCGCGAGGCATCCGCCTCGGCCCAGCGTCCGGTCGAGAGCGTCGCCCGCTGAGCGGTCTTGGGGAAGCCGGGTGCGGGACCGCGCCCGCAGGCGTGCGGAGAACAACGCCATCCCACCCCGGAGAGGTCCGGCAGGCACGCCCCGAACGACTTTCGAGCGAGGAGGCCATGCGTACATCCCGAAGGACCCCTGAAGCCGGCGCCGCGCCGCCGCCCGTGCGCGGGCGCCGCGCCCATGCCGGACCGCCCGCGGACGAAGGGCGGGACGAACCCATGGACACGGCGGTGGACGACGCACCCGCGCGCGCGGGGCGATGGAGCATACGACCGCGCACCGTACGCGCCAAGATCGTCTGCCTGTTGATGGTGCCAGTGGTCTCGCTGCTCGCCCTCTGGGCGTACGCCACCGTGAGCACCGCCCAGGACGTCTCCCGGCTGCGGCAGTTGCAGCGGGTGGACTCCGCGATCCGCGCCCCCGTCGCGGACGCCGTCGCCGCGCTCCAGGCCGAGCGCGAGGCCGCCGTGCGGCACGCCACCGATCCGTCCTCCGGGCAGAGCGGTGACATCGAGCGGCTGGCAGCGCGCACGGACCGGGCCGTGAAGGAACTCCGGCTCGGCAAGGACAACACCGTCGCCGACAGCGAGGAACTGCCCGCCGGAGTGGCCGCACGTCTGGAAGCGTTCGTCACCGCCGCCGAGGAACTGCGCCCCCTGCGCACCGCGGTACGGGACCGGCGCGCGGGCTGGGACGAGACGTACCGGCAGTACACCAAGACCATCGCGACGGCCTTCACCGTGGGCGGCGCGCTCACCGGCATTCAGGACGCCGAACTCGGCTCGGACGCGCGCGTGCTGCTCGAATTCTCCCGCGCGGGCGAGGCGTTGGCCCAGGAAGACGTCGTGCTGGCCGCCGCACGCCTCGCCGGTCGCCTCGACGGGGAGCGGATGCGGCTGTTCACCGGAGCCGTCGAAACCCGCCGCACCCTCACCGAGTCAGCCGTCGCGGACCTGCGCGGCCCCGAACGCACCGCCTGGCGGGAACTCGCCGACGGCAGCGCCTACGCCGCACTGGGAGCCGTCGAGAACAAGGTCCTCGCCACCGGTTCGGGTACGCGGGCGATCGACGCGGCACCGGAAGCCACCTGGGACCAGGCGCACGCGCGCGTGCAGGACGCGATGCGCACGATCGAGGAGGACGCCGGGCGCGGCGTCGCCGACCGGGCCGACCCGTTCACCCGCGGTCTGCTCACCCCGGCCGGTGCCGCGGTTCTGCTCGGCCTCGTCGCCGTCGCCGCGTCGCTCGTCATCTCCGTACGCATCGGCCGCGCCCTCGTGGTCGAGCTGGTGAGCCTGCGCAACAGCGCCCTGGAGATCGCCCGGCGCAAGCTTCCCGAAGCCATGCGGAAACTACGCGCGGGTGAGGAGATCGACGTCAGTGCCGAGGCTCCGCCAGGTCCAGCCGCGGAGGACGAGGCCGGCCAGGTCGCCGAGGCCCTCGCCACCGTGCATCGCGCGGCACTGCGGGCCGCCGTGGAACGCGCCGAGCTGGCCAGCGGCATCTCCGGTGTCTTCGTCAACCTCGCCCGCCGCAGCCAGGTCCTCGTCCACCGCCAGCTCAGCCTGCTCGACAGCATGGAACGCCGGTCCGAGGACCCCAATGAGCTGAGCGACCTGTTCCGGCTCGACCACCTCACCACCCGTATGCGACGCCACGCCGAGAGCCTGATCATCCTCTCCGGGGCGGCACCCGGCCGGGCGTGGCGCATGCCGGTCTCCCTGACGAACGTCGTCCGCGCGGCGGTCTCCGAAGTCGAGGACTACGCGCGCGTGGAGGTACGACAACTCCCCGAGACGGCAATCATCGGCACGGCCGTGGCCGACCTCACCCACCTTCTCGCGGAGATCGTCGAGAACGCCGCCCAGTTCTCGCCGCCGCACACGCGCGTGCGGATCACCGGCGAGCCCGTCGGCAACGGCTACGCCCTGGAGGTCGAGGACCGGGGCCTGGGCATGGGCAAGGAGACCCTCGCCGAGGCCAACCGCCGTATCGAGCAGTCCGAGGCCCTCGACCTGTTCGACAGCGACCGGCTCGGCCTCTTCGTGGTCAGCAGGCTCGCGGCCCGGCACGGCGTCAAGGTGCACCTGCGCACCTCCCCGTACGGCGGCACGACCGCGGTCGTGCTGCTGCCCACGGCCCTGCTGCACAGCGGCGCGGAGGAACGTTCCCCTCGTAAGACCGCAGAGGCGGAACGACCCGCGGAACGCGAGTACGCGCGCGTGCCCGGCCCGGCCCGGCACCAGGAGTCCGTGACCGCGCCCGCGGACCGCCCCGCTCTGGTGGCACCCGTCGCCACCGCTGCGGACACCGCCGCGGACACACCACCCCCCGGAGTCACCACCTTGCGACTGCACCGCCCGCCGGACGACTCCGAAGCCTCCGACGACCTTCCTCGCCGCGTACGGCAGGCGAACCTCGCCCCCCAACTGCGCGACGGGCGCCCCGAGGAGCCGGAACCGCCGGCCGCTCCGCCGGGAGAGGACGAGCGCACACCCGAACTCGTGCGGGACCGCATGGCGGCGTACCGCGACGGCTGGACGCGCGGCGGCGGCAGGCAGCCGGGACGTGGTGCGGCTCCAGAAACCCCGGCGGGCAGCGACAGCAGCGAAGGAGACCCCGCATGATCCAGGACCCGAGTATGAGGGCCGCCCAGAGGTCGGGCGAACTCGACTGGCTGCTGGACGACTTGGTCCTGCGCGTGAGCGAAGTCAGGCACGCCGTGGTGCTGTCCAACGACGGACTGGCCGTGGGCGCGTCCACCGACCTGCGCCGTGAGGACGCCGAACACCTCGCCGCGGTCGCCTCCGGCTTCCACAGCCTGGCCAAGGGCGCCGGCCGGCACTTCGGCGCGGGCGGCGTACGCCAGACCATGGTGGAGATGGACGACGGCTTCCTGTTCGTGGCCGCGGCGGGCGACGGCTCCTGCCTCGCCGTCCTCACCGCCGTCACCGCCGACATCGGGCTGGTGGCCTACGAGATGGCGCGGCTGGTCAAGCGCGTCGGCGAGCACCTCTACACGGCGCCGCGCGTCGCCGCGCGACCGCCCGTCGGATGAACCGAGAGGGCGGTCCGCGCACATGACCGATCACCTGACGGGCGCCCCGCGGGAGCAGGGCAGCCAGTGGTACGACAACGAGGCCGGGCCCCTCGTCCGCCCCTACGCGATGACGGGCGGACGTACCAAACCCGGCCCCACCGGAGTGCGGTTCGACCTCATCGCCCTCGTCACCCTGGACGCGGGCGCATCCGGATTCGACGACACCGCGCTCGGGCCCGAACACCGTGCGCTCGTCGAGCTGTGCCGCACCGAGACCCAGTCGGTCGCGGAACTCGCCGCGGGCGCCGATCTGCCCGTGGGCGTGGTGCGCGTACTCCTGGGGGACCTGCTGGAACTCGGCTGCGTCACCGTCAGCCGCCCGGTGCCGCCGGCGCAGCTGCCCGACGAACGGATTCTGCGCGAGGTGATCGAGGGATTGCGGGCGCTGTAGATGAACGTTCGGAAACCGGCCAATAGCGGTCCAACCCCTCAAGAGGAAGCCGCAGTTGTCATGATGCTGACGTCACACGCCGACCGTTGCCGGCACTCCCGAGAGAAGTGATCGATGGTCTCCGAGCACTCCGACGCCCAGGACGGCGAGTCCGCCCCTCTGGCGCTGAAGATACTGGTCGCCGGCGGATTCGGCGTGGGCAAGACCACCCTGGTGGGCGCGGTCAGCGAGATCAAGCCGCTGCGCACCGAGGAACTGCTCAGCGAAGCCGGCCAGTCGGTGGACGACACCGACGGCGTGGATCAGAAGGTCACCACGACCGTCGCCATGGACTTCGGACGCATCACCATCCGCTCCGGTCTGTCCCTCTACCTCTTCGGTACGCCGGGCCAGGACCGCTTCTGGTTCCTGTGGGACGAGTTGTCGCAAGGAGCCCTCGGCGCCGTGGTCCTCGCGGACACCCGGCGCCTGGAGGACTGCTTCCCCGCCGTCGACTACTTCGAGCACCGGCACATCCCGTTCGTGGTGGCCGTGAACTGCTTCGCCGGCGCGCGCGCATACGGCGCCCATGACGTTTCCCGCGCCCTCGACCTCGACCAGGGAACACCCGTGGTGCTTTGCGACGCCCGCGACCGCGACTCGGGAAAGGAAGTGCTGATCCGACTCGTCGAGTACGCCGGGCGGATGCACACCGCCCGGCTCCTCGACTCCGTGGGCTGAGACAGGAGTTCGGCTCAGTCCGCGAGGCCCTTCTCCGCCAGGACCTTGTCGATCGTGACGCGGACGAGGAGTTCGCCGGGGACGCCGTTGCGCTCCCCGAACTCCTTGGCGCGTTCCTCGCCCATGTACCGCGCGCCGATGCGCGCGGCCCAGTGACGCAGCTCCGCGGGATCCTCCGAAATGTGGGCGCGACCGGTCAGTATCACGTAGCCGAACGGCGGCCGGTCGTCGTCCACGCACAGCGCGACACGCCCGTCACGGGCCAGATTGCGCCCTTTCACACTCTTGCTGCCGGTGTTGAACACCACGTCGTCGCCATCGAGCACGAACCAGATCGGCGCCACATGTGGGCTCCCGTCTGCCCGGACGGTCGACAGCTTGCCGGTGCGGGTGCCGTACGAGACGAACGCCCGCCATTCCTCATCGGTCATCTTCTGTGCCATGCCCCCATCCTCCTTGCCCCGACGCCGGGTCGTCCGGAAGGGTGGCCGGCAGATCCTCCAGCCAGGGGGAGACATCACACGGGGAGAGCGGATCATGGCGCAGAACCAGGGACTTGACTGGCTGCTGGACGATCTGACCGAGCGCGTCGAGCAGGTGCGGCACGCATTGGTCCTGTCCAACGACGGGCTGGTCACGGGAGCGAGTACGGGCTTACGACGTGAGGACGCGGAACACCTCGCCGCCGTCTCCTCCGGGCTGCACAGTCTGGCGAAGGGCTCCGGACGCCACTTCGGCGCGGGCAGGGTGCGCCAGACCATGGTGGAGTTCGACGATGCGGTCCTGTTCGTCACCGCGGCCGGCAGCGGCAGCTGTCTGTGCGTCCTCAGCGGCGCGGACGCCGACATCGGCCAGATCGCCTACGAGATGACCCTGCTCGTCAATCGTGTGGGCGAGCACCTCGGCGTGGACGCCCGCCAGCCCGAGCGCTTCCCGACCTCAGACGCCTGACCTGCGCGTATTCCATCCCCGTGGAGTTATCCACAGGCTCGCCACGAGATCCGCCGGACCGGCTACGGTTTTTTCACGGCGAGCGCACAGGGCGTGAGCCGCTGACTCCACGGGGGAGACATGTCTGGCGACACCATCACGAAACCGCACCGGCTTTCCTGGGCACCTAGCCGCGCCGCTCGCGAACTCGGGATGAAGCGGCGCGAGTTCGACCTCGCCGTGCACCTCGGACGCATCCGGACCGTGCCCGACGAGGGCGGCGGGGGACGTCGCGTGGCCCAGCAGGAGATTGAGCGGCTTCGCGCCGAAGAGGGTTTCCCGGAGAGGCTGCTCAGCACTGTCAAGGCGGTCGGGGCCACCGAAGGCGCCCGCATCATGGAGGTGACCGCGGGGAGGTTCACCCGCCTCGCCCGGCTCGGCCTGGTGGTCCCGGTCTCCTTCTATCTCAACCGCTACCGAGCGATTGTCTGGCTCTATCTGGCCGAAGAACTACGCCAGTTCGCGGCCGACGAGAAGAACGCACAGCTGTTGAACGGCCGGACACCCGAGGGCCTTCGCGACCAACTGGACGCAGGCGTGGACCTACGGCCCCGCAACTGGCGCGGACGTCACCTGGGATTCCTGCTGCGGCAGGCCGACGACCCCTGGCAGCATGCCGGTGCCGTGGCCGCCCTGCTCGACCCCGTCCAGATCGCGGAGATCGTCACAGACCCTTATGAGCGGGCGCATCTGAACAGGTTCCGGCCCGCACCGCCCGCACACGGCGCACCCGGATCGCCCGCCGCGCACCTCGCCGAGCGGATCATGACGGCGGACGACGCGGACGAGATCAGCTGGCTCCGGGCGGACCTGACCCAGGCGCTGGACGAGGCGCGCAGGTACCGCCCCGCACCACGACCGAAGGCGAAGCAGCCAGAACCTCCTGCCGCCCCGCAGCGCACTCCCGCCCCGACCGAGGAGCCCAGGCGATCACGAGGAGGACTGCTGGGCTGGCTGCGCCGCAGAGGAGAGTGACGACCTACAGCGCCCGGAACAGCCCCTCCTGGACGACGGAGACGAGCAGCCGTCCCTCCACGTCGTAGATGCGCCCGCGGGCAAGGCCCCGTCCGCCCGTCGCGATCGGCGACTCCTGGTCGTAGAGGAACCACTCGTCCGCGCGGAACGGCCGATGGAACCACATGGCGTGGTCCAGCGACGCCATGTCGAAGTTCCGCGGCCCCCACAGGGGTTCGACCGGGATCCGGACGGCGTCCAGGAGGGTCATGTCGCTGGCATAGGTCAGCGCGCAGGTGTGCACGAGCGGGTCGTCACCGAGCGGCCCGACCGCACGCATCCACACGGCGCTGCGCGGCTCGGCGTCCTTGACCTCCTCGGCGGTCCAGCGGAGCCGGTCCACATAGCGGATGTCGAAGGGCTGACGCCGGGCCATGCGCTCGAACTGCTCGGGCAGCGCGCCCAGATGCTCCCGGACCTCCTGCGCCACCGTCGGCAGGGATTCCGGGTCCGGGACCTTGCGGGCCGGCGGCAGCTGGTGCTCGAAGGGACCTTCCTCAGGCTTGTGAAAGGAGGCGGTGAGATTGAAGATCGTGCGGCCCTGCTGCACGGCGGTGACCCGACGGGTGGTGAACGACCGGCCGTCCCGGACCCGCTCGACCTGGTACACGATCGGCACGCCCGGCCGGCCCGGGCGCAGGAAGTACGCGTGCAGCGAGTGCACCGGGCGTTCGCCGTCCGTGGTGCGTCCGGCGGCGACCAGCGCCTGGCCGGCCACCTGGCCGCCGAAGACCCGTTGCAGGGACTCCTGCGGGCTGCGGCCCCGGAAGATGTTGACCTCGATCTGCTCCAGGTCGAGCAGGTCGACGAGCCTCTCGGCCGGATTCGTCATGGGTGGGACTCTCCTGTGCTCACAGTTGGCCGACGTCGGTGACACGGACGATCGCACGGCCTTCCGCGTCGGAGGCGGCGAGGTCGACCTCCGCGCTGATGCCCCAGTCGTGATCGTCGTTCGGGTCGTCGAAGATCTGGCGCACGCGCCACAGGCCGTGCTGCGGTTCTTCCTGGATGACGAGCAGCTTGGGGCCGCGGGCGTCGGGGCCGGTGCCGAGGTCGTCGTACTCGTCCCAGTACTTGTCCATCGCCTCGCCCCAGGCGTCTGCGTCCCAGCCGGACTCCGCGTCCATCTCGCCCAGCTCCTCGACCTGGTCGAGGGCGGCCAGCTCGACGCGGCGGAACAGGGTGTTGCGGACCAGGACCCGGAAGGCGCGCGCGTTCGCGGTCACCGGCTTGACCTCGTCGGCCTTCTCCTGGGCCTCCTCGGCGGTCATCTCCTCCGGGTTGGCGAGCTGCTCCCACTCGTCCAGCAGGCTGGAGTCGACCTGGCGCACCATCTCGCCGAGCCACTCGATCAGGTCCTGCAGATCCTCGGACTTGAGGTCGTCCGGGATGTTGTGGTCGAGGGCCTTGTAGGCGGAGGCGAGGTAGCGCAGGACGATGCCCTCGGTGCGGGCCAGCTCGTAGAAGGACACCAACTCCGTGAAGGACATGGCCCGTTCGTACATGTCGCGGATGACGGACTTCGGCGACAGCGGGTGGTCGCCCACCCAGGGATGGCTCTTGCGGTAGGTGTCGTAGGCGTGGAAGAGCAGCTCTTCCAGCGGCTTCGGGTACGAGATGTCCTGGAGTCGCTCCATGCGCTCCTCGTACTCGACACCGTCCGCCTTCATCGCGGCCACGGCCTCGCCCTTCGCCTTGTTCAGCTGGGCGACGAGGATCTGCCGGGGGTCGTCCAGCGTCGACTCGACGACGGACACCATGTCCAGCGCGTACGACGGCGACTCGGGGTCCAGCAGCTCGAACGCGGCCAGGGCGAACGTGGACAGCGGCTGGTTGAGCGCGAAGTCCTGCTGGAGATCGACGGTGAGGCGCACGATGCGGCCCGAGGAGTCCGGCTCGTCGAGCTTCTCGACGATGCCGCCGTCCAGCAGCGAGCGGTAGATGGCGATCGCCCGCCGGATGTGCCTGAGCTGCTGTTTGCGCGGCTCGTGGTTGTCCTCCAGGAGGTGCCGCATCGCCTCGAAGGCGTTGCCGGGCCGGGCGATCACCGACAGCAGCATCGTGTGCGTGACCCGGAAACGCGAGGTCAGCGGCTCCGGATCGGAGGCGATGAGCTTCTCGAAGGTGTTCTCCGTCCACCCGACGAAACCCTCGGGCGCTTTCTTGCGGACCACCTTGCGGCGCTTCTTCGGGTCGTCGCCCGCCTTGGCGAGCGCCTTCTCGTTGTCGATGACGTGCTCGGGCGCCTGCGCCACGACGAAGCCCGCCGTGTCGAAGCCCGCGCGCCCGGCCCGCCCCGCGATTTGGTGGAACTCACGGGCGCGCAGCGTGCGCACGCGCGTGCCGTCGTACTTGGCCAGCGCCGTGAACAGCACCGTGCGGATGGGGACGTTGACGCCCACGCCGAGCGTGTCCGTGCCGCAGATGACCTTCAGCAGACCGGCCTGCGCGAGCTTCTCCACCAGGCGCCGGTACTTGGGCAGCATGCCGGCGTGATGGACACCGATGCCGTGCCGGACGTAACGGGAGAGGTTGCGGCCGAACTTGGTGGTGAAGCGGAAGTTGCCGATCAGCTCGGCGATCTGGTCCTTCTCCTCGCGCGAGCACATGTTGATGCTCATCAGCGCCTGCGCCCGCTCCACGGCCTGGGCCTGGGTGAAGTGCACGATGTAGACCGGCGCCTGCTTGGTCTCCAGCAGCTCGGTCAGCGTCTCGGTGAGCGGCGTGAGTTTGTACTCGTAGGACAGCGGCACGGGACGGGTCGCCGAGCGGACCACCGCGGTCGGGCGGCCGGTGCGCCGGGTGAGGTCCTCCTCGAACATCGAGACATCGCCGAGCGTGGCCGACATCAGGACGAACTGCGCCCGCGGCAGTTCGAGGATCGGGATCTGCCAGGCCCAGCCCCGGTCGCCCTCCGCGTAGAAGTGGAACTCGTCCATCACGACCTGGCCGACGTCGGCGTTCTTGCCGTCGCGCAGGGCGATCGACGCGAGCACCTCGGCCGTGCAGCAGATGACGGGAGCGTCGGCGTTGACGGACGCGTCGCCGGTGAGCATGCCGACGTTCTCGGTGCCGAAGAGTTTGCACAGCTCGAAGAACTTCTCCGAGACGAGCGCCTTGATCGGGGCGGTGTAGAAGGTGACCTCGTCACGGGCGAGGGCGGCGAAGTGCGCACCCGCCGCGATCATGCTCTTGCCGGAGCCGGTGGGCGTCGACACGATCACGTTCGCACCGGAGACCACCTCGATCAACGCCTCTTCCTGGTGGGGGTAGAGGGTGAGGCCGCGCTCGTGGGCCCACGACTCGAAGGCCTCATAGAGAGCGTCGGGGTCGGCGGTCGGCGGCAGCTGATCGATGAGGGTCACGCCCCCATCTTGCCTGCCCTCCTGCCCGATGGGGGAATCGGATGCGGGCCCGAAGATCGCGAACGCTACGCTGTCTCGCCGGCGGAGCGTCAGCGCACCGGTCAACTGGACAGCGGCACACGAGGAATGGGGCGGGCAACGGCGATGATGGGACCAGCGCACTCACTGTCGGGGGCCGCGGCCTGGCTCGGCGTCGGAGCGGCGGCGGCCGCGACAGGGCACACGATGCCGTGGCCGGTGCTCCTGGTCGGCGCCCTGATCTGCGCCGGCGCCGCACTCGCCCCGGACCTGGACCACAAGGCGGCCACCATCTCGCGGGCCTTCGGACCGCTCTCGCGCGGGCTGTGCGAGATCGTCGACAAGCTGTCGTACGCCGTCTACAAGGCCACGAAGAAGCAGGGCGACCCGCGCCGCTCCGGCGGGCACCGCACGCTCACCCACACCTGGCTGTGGGCCGTCCTGATCGGCGCGGGCGCCTCGGTCCTGGCGATCACCGGGGGGCGCTGGGCGGTGCTGGCGATTCTGTTCGCGCACATAGTGCTGGCCATCGAAGGCCTGCTGTGGCGGGCGACGCGGGGATCCAGCGCCGATGTCCTGGTGTGGCTGCTGGCGGCCACCAGCGCGTGGATTCTCGCGGGTGTCCTGGACGAGCCGGGCAACGGCGCGAGCTGGCTGTTCACCGAGCCCGGCCAGGAGTACCTGTGGCTGGGCCTGCCCGTCCTGCTGGGCGCGCTGGTGCACGACATCGGGGACGCACTGACGGTCTCCG
The DNA here is from genome assembly GCF_040656035.1 of Streptomyces sp. NPDC050211. Taxonomy (NCBI): domain Bacteria; kingdom Bacillati; phylum Actinomycetota; class Actinomycetes; order Kitasatosporales; family Streptomycetaceae; genus Streptomyces; species Streptomyces sp. NPDC050211. The sequence goes on along the minus strand of NZ_JBFALC010000096.1, from coordinate 909 downwards.
GCTGCCCGATACTCTGGCCGATCCCGGTGGGCCGCAAGCGCTGGTACCCCATCGGCCCGCCGAAGGCCATGCGGTTCCGGGCGGGCAGCTGGGTCGAGCTGAAGGTGCTGATGCCGGCCTTCATGCTGCTCGGGGGCGTGGGCTGCGCGGCGGCGCTCAACTTCATCTGAGGCCGCCGCCACCGGGCTGGGGCACGGGTCGCCTTGGGCCCGACCCCACCTGCCCTGTGCTGTCAGCCGCTCTGCCCGGTGCTGCCGTACCGCTTCTCGAACTTGGCGACGCGGCCCTCGGTGTCCACGGTCCGTGCCTTGCCGGTGTAGAAGGGGTGGCTCTCGGAGGAGATCTCCACGTCCACGACCGGGTAGGTCTCGCCGTCGTCCCACTCGATGGTCTGCTCGCTCGTGGCGGTGGACCGGGTCAGGAAGGCGTAGCCGGCGGCGCGGTCGCGGAAGACGACCGGGTGGTAGTCGGGGTGCTTGTCCTGCTGCATGGCGGCTCCTTGTACGGCACCGGGATCGTCGGCGCGGGGGACGACGGGTCAGCCGGACAGGGTGTCCTCGTCGACGATGTGCATCGCGGCCTCCTCGGCCGAGGCCGCGGCGCCGTCGATACCGACGTCCGTGGCGACCATCGCGCTCTCCTCGTCCTCGTGCGCTCCTTCGTCGGGAGCCACCAGACGGCCGGAGCGGACGGCGCCGACCTCGTTGTCCCAGAGTTCCCCATCGGTGCCCTGGCTGTCTCCGATACCGTCCCCGTCCGGCTCCGTGAGATCCGGCAGCTCCTCGGCGAGCCGCTGGTCCAGCGTCTCGCCGTGCAGGCGCTCGGCGGCCGTCACATCGGAGCGCTCCACCGCCCAAGGTCTGTACGGCGGAGTCCAGCCCCGGTCGAGGGGGTGGGGGGCACCGTCGT
>NZ_JBFALC010000095.1:0-28670 GCF_040656035.1 Streptomyces sp. NPDC050211 | reverse complement strand
GCCTTCCCCGACAGCGACGACCTGCTCGGCGAGGCCCTCGTCGCGCTGTCCCGCAGCGGCTCGCCCTCCGCCCGCGAGGTCCTGGTCGGCCTCACCGTGCCCAGCGACGAGATCCGCTGGTGGCGCGATGTACCGACCGGGCCGGCCGGCGCCGCGCCATGGATGATCGAGGAACAACTGCGCACCGCCGCCCGCCAGATGCTTCTGGCGGGCGCTCTCGCCACACGCGCGCGTGCCGGCTATTACGGCGCCCGGCACCGCCGCCCCGCCGCCGCGTCCCTGGAGAATGTCCTCGTCGGCGCCGCGACCGGCGGCCGCCAGCTGACCGCGTTCGTGCCCGTCGACACCGGCCGCCTGCTCGCCGTACGCCTGCACCAGGCCCTGTACGCCGCCCGCGAGGCCATCGACTACCAGCGGGCCACCGGCGGCATGGACGCCTTCGACGGCGCCATCGAGGCGGGCGTCAGCCGTGAACTGACCGAGGCGCTCGTCACCCTGGTCCGTGGCACCGAGGGCGCCCGCGTCGCCGTCGAGTGGGCGCCCGGCGCCGGTGCCCCCGAGGGCTGTGCCGCGGGCGCCGAGGCCGTCGAGTTCTCGCCCGGCGACCTGCCCGTGCTGCGCGAGGCAGGGGCTCGCTATCTGCGCGAGGAACCGTCCATGCCGGTGCGGATCACCGGGACGGTGACCCGGATGCGCCGGTCGGGGCCGCGCGGCGAGGGCGCCGTACGGCTGCGGGTGATCGCGGGCGCCGAGGTGCCGCACATCCGGCTGACCCTGGACGAGGAGGGGTACCGCATCGCCGGGCACGCCCACCTCGTCGGACTGCCGGTGCGGGTGCACGGCCGGCTGGAGAGCCGGGGCGGCTTCCGCAGGCTCACCGGCGCCTCCGGGGTCGTTCCGGTGCAGGTGGACGACGCCGAGCGGGACCGGCTGATGAAGTCGCTCCAGGAGAACCTAGACTTCTTCGAGGAGGCCTGCGGAGGCGACGATCATGAAGCAGGCCTGGACGCCGACTTCGGGGACTGATTTCGCGGTGGGACGTCCCGGGTCGGTACGATCCGGTATTGCGCGCGCTCCAGGTACGGCGCCCGCACCCACCTTCAGTCAGGAGAGACCGGTGTCAGACGTCCGTGTGATCATCCAACGCGATTCCGAGCGGGAAGAGCGCACGGTGACGACGGGCACTACGGCCGCGGAGCTCTTCGCCGGCGAGCGCTCGATCATCGCCGCGCGCGTGGGCGGCGAGCTCAAGGACCTGTCGTACGTGCTCTCCGACGGGGAAGCGGTCGAGGGCGTCGAGATCTCCTCCGAGGACGGCCTGAACATCCTGCGCCACTCCACCGCGCATGTCATGGCGCAGGCCGTGCAGGAGCTGTTCCCCGAGGCCAAGCTGGGCATCGGCCCGCCGGTCAAGGACGGCTTCTACTACGACTTCGACGTCGAGAAGCCGTTCACGCCCGAGGATCTCAAGGCCATCGAGAAGAAGATGCAGGAGATCCAGAAGCGCGGGCAGAAGTTCTCCCGCCGTGTGGTCACCGACGAGGCCGCCCGTGAAGAGCTGGCCGGTGAGCCGTACAAGCTGGAGCTGATCGGCCTCAAGGGCGCGGCCTCCTCCGACGACGGCGCGGACGTCGAGGTCGGCGCGGGCGAGCTGACGATCTACGACAACCTGGATGCCAAGACCGGCGATCTGTGCTGGAAGGACCTCTGCCGCGGTCCCCACCTGCCCACCACCCGGAACATCCCGGCGTTCAAGCTGATGCGCAACGCGGCCGCCTACTGGCGCGGCAGCGAGAAGAACCCGATGCTCCAGCGCATCTACGGCACCGCCTGGCCCACCAAGGACGAGCTGAAGGCCCACCTCGACTTCCTCGCCGAGGCCGAGAAGCGCGACCACCGCAAGCTCGGCAACGAGCTGGACCTCTTCTCCATCCCCGAGCAGATCGGCTCCGGCCTCGCGGTCTTCCACCCCAAGGGCGGCATCATCCGCCGGGTGATGGAGGACTACTCGCGCCGCCGTCACGAGGAAGAGGGCTACGAGTTCGTCTACACCCCGCACGCGACCAAGGGGAAGCTCTTCGAGACGTCGGGCCACCTCGACTGGTACGCCGAGGGTATGTACCCGCCCATGCAGCTCGACGAGGGCGTGGACTACTACCTCAAGCCCATGAACTGCCCGATGCACAACCTGATCTTCGACGCGCGCGGCCGCTCGTACCGTGAACTGCCGCTGCGCCTCTTCGAGTTCGGGACCGTGTACCGGTACGAGAAGTCGGGCGTCGTGCACGGCCTGACGCGCGCGCGTGGCTTCACGCAGGACGACGCGCACATCTACTGCACGCGGGAGCAGATGTCGGAGGAGCTCGACAAGACGCTCACCTTCGTCCTCGGCCTGCTGCGCGACTACGGTCTGACCGACTTCTACCTGGAGCTGTCCACCAAGGACCCGGAGAAGTTCGTCGGCTCCGACGAGGTCTGGGAGGAGGCGACCGAGACGCTGCGCGAGGTCGCCGAGAAGCAGGGCCTGCCCCTGGTCCCCGATCCGGGCGGTGCCGCCTTCTACGGCCCGAAGATCTCGGTGCAGACCAAGGACGCCATCGGCCGCACCTGGCAGATGTCGACGATCCAGCTCGACTTCAACCTGCCGGAGCGGTTCAACCTCGAGTACACCTCGCCCGACGGCTCCAAGCAGCGCCCGGTCATGATCCACCGCGCCCTGTTCGGCTCCATCGAGCGGTTCTTCGCGGTGTTGCTTGAGCACTACGCGGGTGCGTTCCCGGCGTGGCTGGCGCCGGTGCAGGCGACCGGCATCCCGATCGGTGACGCGCACGTGGAGTACCTGGAGAAGTTCGCCGCGGCGGCCAAGAAGCGGGGGCTGCGGGTCGAGGTCGACTCCTCCTCCGACCGGATGCAGAAGAAGATCCGCAACGCCCAGAAGCAGAAGGTGCCCTTCATGGTCATCGCGGGCGACGAGGACATGGCGAACGGCTCGGTCTCCTTCCGCTACCGCGACGGTTCGCAGGAGAACGGCATCCCCTTCGACGAGGCGATCGCGAAGATCGTGAAGGTGGTCGAGGAGCGGGCGCAGGTCTGATCCGGCGTTCCAGGGCCCTCGGGGCGGTGCTATGTCACATGTGACGTGTGACATCAGCTCCCTGGGGGCCCTTCGTCGTCCTCGCGGGAGAAGACCTGCAACAGCCACGACGAGAACGACCCGGTGACCGCGCCGAGCAGCGCCAGCCCGCAGGCCATCATCCCGGCCGCGATCAGCCGCCCGACCGTTGTGACGGGCGTGATGTCGCCGTACCCGACCGTGGAGAGCGTCGCGCAGGTCCACCAGACCGCGTCGCCGAAGGTCCGCATGGTCGCGTCCGGCGCCGCGTGCTCCTGCTGGTAGACGGCGAGGGCTCCGGCGAAGCCGAGCAACACGGTCGACAGTCCGGCGTAGGTGATCACCCGCGCGTGCAGCGCCAGCCGTGGCCGGCCGTGCCGACGCTGCACGGCCTCATACACCCGCACCACCCGCAACGGACGCAACAGAGGCAGCACCAGCACCACGGTGTCCAGCAGGTGCGACCGTACGAAGCCCAGCCGCCGCCCGCTCAGCCGCCACCGCACCGCGTAGTCGACGACGAAGAGCGCCCAGGCGCAGGCCAGCACGGCGAGGCACAGGTCCTGCCAGACGCCCGCCAGACCATGGGCAAGGACACGGACCGCATACGCGGCGAGATAGACCAGCGACGTGATCGCGAGGGGCACTTCAGCGCGCCGCTCCCAGCGGCCCTGGGGGCTGTCGGCATCCACCGGCTCAGCTTCGCCCGGGACGCCGGCCGCGCAACCCCGCCGACACGCCGCGAACGGGCGAAGCCATATGCTTCCTTGCATGACGAGTGAGCCGGAGCAGCAGTGGGGAGTGGGGACGCAGGACGCGTTCCAGCGCCTGTGGACGCCTCATCGGATGGCCTACATCCAGGGCGAGGGCAAGCCGACCGGCCCCGGTGCCGAGGACGGCTGCCCCTTCTGCTCCATCCCGGCCAAGTCCGACGAGGACGGCCTGGTCGTCAGGCGCGGCGAGCAGGTCTACGTCGTGCTCAACCTGTACCCGTACAACGGCGGGCACCTGATGGTCGTGCCCTACCGCCATGTCGCCGACTACACGGATCTCACCGGTCCGGAGACCGTCGAGCTGGCCGCGCTGACCAAGCAGGCGATGACGGCACTGCGGACCGCCTCCGGCGCGCACGGCTTCAACATCGGCATGAACCAGGGCTCCGTGGCGGGCGCGGGCATCGCCGCTCATCTGCACCAGCACATCGTCCCGCGCTGGGGCGGCGACACGAACTTCATGCCGGTCGTCGGCCACACGCGCGTGCTGCCCCAGCTCCTCGCCGACACCCGCAAGATGCTGGCGGAGGCCTGGCCGGCGGTCTGAGCCCGGCCCGGCCTCCGGCCGCCGCTACGCGTCGTAAAGATCCGCCTTCCTCGGCATCGGGTCCTGTACGGCCGTGCTGAGGAACGCCGACCTGTTGCCGAACTTCTCGGTGTCCACGCCGTTCTCCTCGAGCACCTTGATCGCCGCCGAGTGGACGACCCGCAGCACCGGTGTGGCGGCGCGCAGGGCGTCGTCGGCCATGAAGCGGTGGCGCCATGGCTGATCCGCCCACGCGTGCCGCAGGCCGAAGGGCTCGGGGAGGGTGATGGTGCCGCCGAGCCAGTTCAGCAGGGGCGGATACCAGGAGATCGGGGCCCGCACGGCCAGCCGGACCACCTCGTCGCTGTCGACCAGGGGAAGCTTCACCTTGCGGGTCTCCCACGGCTTGAACGACTTGGCGACTTCCTTCGTCGGCGCCTCGGGCTTGCTGGTGAACAGCCCGTTCACCGGGCCGAGGGCGTGGCCGGTGACCTCGATGCGCAGCGTCTGGTGCAGCACCGTCACCGTGATCAGCATGGTGATGACCAACTGCCCGTCCCAGAGCACCCACTGGACACCCAGGTAGTGCCGGTCACCGCTGCCGAACTGCTGCTTGTTGCAGATGTCCTGTATCGCGTGGGACTTGATCTGGTAGGCGTCCACGTCGGTGCCCTCGGGCCGGGACACCGCCTTGGCGTTCTCCGCGATGGGCGTGACGATCCAGTGGCGTATGGACGCCTTGGGGAAGCCGCCGGTGTTCAGCGTGTTCCGCTCCAGCATGCGCAACTGGTCGTGGATGGACCGGACGACGTCCCAGCTGCGGAACGGGTGGATCTCCCGGTCCGCGTCGGCGGGGATCAGATCCTCGGCGAGCTGCCAGGAGCCCCAGCGCGTGCCCATGCCGAGTATGCCCTTGGGCCCGGCGTAGAACACGGAGTTGGACTGCTGCTCGGCGCTGAGCTTGGCCAGGGACTGGCGCAGCTGCTCGGCCGCGGTCTCGCCGGGGCTGCTCGGCACCGCTTCCGGCACCTTCGCGCCGACGCTGCTGCCGGCCAGCAGACTGTCCCACCGCCCCCGCAGGTCCTTCGCCGTGCGCTCGCAGATCTGCTTGGCCCAGAACCAGCCGACCACCGGCATGACCACACAAGCCCGCGCATACCAGAGCCAGAAGCCGGAGAACGGCGTACGGATCAGGAAGATCACGGCGAGGGCGCCCGCCGCGACGAGCAGCCCGGTGGCGAACGCGCCGGCCTGCTTGTCGTCCCGCTTGGCGATGATGGATCGGAGCGTGAAGATCAGCAGCCAGACCAGGAGCCCGGGCAGGAACAGCACACCGCACAGCACCATGACGAGGCTCAGCAGTCTGTCGCGGTCCTTGCGGATGTTGTTCGCGGCCAGGCAGTGCTCCACGACGACCTGAGGTTCGCTGCCGAAGGACTGGATGAGCGGCTTGCGGCCGGGGCCCAGCATGCGGTCCACCACGGCCCGCGAGAAGGCCTCACCCAGGTTGGGCCGGAAGATCTTTGCCCACTTGAGGCCTTCCTTGACCGTGGTCTGGTGCCATTCGTTGTCGGCCTTCTTGATGTCGCCGACCAGATTGTCCCGATAGGCCGCCGAGGCCAGCGCGAACGTCGCCGTCTGGTCCCCGTCGCCCGTGCGCGGCACCTGCGGACCGAAGATGTCCGCGTAGCCGCTGTCAAAGGTCATTCCCGCCCCCGATCGCCGCAACTCTCGCTTCTGCGGCCTTCCCGACTTCCTTGCCCTGCACACCTGTTGATCAGGTCTTCAGCGTATCCGCAGGCACTGACACCCGTCGGCGGACGGTCGAAAGCACCTCTTTTCGGCTCGTTCGCCTCCGGGGCGCTCCAGCCGGTGTCGAGAGTCCGACCGTGCTCAGCGCTTCGCGCCTCCGCGCGCTCGAACTCTCGACACCGGCACGCCCCTACGGCTCACTCGCGTCGCCGACGCGGAGGGGAGCGTTCCGCACAGCCTGCTGTTGTCTCCAACTATGAGGCGCTGCGCGTCTCTTCACGGATCCTTTCGGCGATCTGCGGCGGCATCGGCTCGTGCCGCGCGTACGAACGGTTGAAGCGCGCTGTGCCGTGCGACAGGGACCGCAGGTCGACGGCGTACCGGCCGATCTCGATCTCCGGCACCTCGGCCCGTACGAGGGTCCGCGCGCCGGTCGTCTGCTCGGTGCCCAGCACCCGGCCGCGCCGCCCCGACAGGTCGCTCATCACGGCGCCCACATAGTCGTCGCCGACCAGGACGGTCACCTCGGCCACCGGCTCCAGCAGATGGATCTTCGCGTCGGCCGCCGCCTCCCGCAGCGCCAAGGCGCCCGCCGTCTGGAACGCGGCGTCGGAGGAGTCCACGGAGTGCGCCTTGCCGTCGAGGAGCGTCACCCGGATGTCGACGAGCGGGTGTCCGGCCGCAACTCCCTTGGCGGCCTGGGCCCTTACGCCCTTCTCGACCGACGGGATGAACTGCCGCGGCACCGCACCGCCGACCACCTTGTCCACGAACTCGATGCCCGAGCCGCCCGGCAGCGGCTCCACCTCGATCTCACAGATCGCGTACTGCCCGTGCCCGCCGGACTGCTTCACATGCCGGCCGCGCCCGGCGGACTTGTTCGCGAACGTCTCCCGTAGGGAGACCTTGTGCGGGATCACGTCGACCTGGACGCCGTACCGGTTGCGCAGCCGCTCCAGTGCGACATCCGCGTGCGCCTCGCCCAGACACCACAGCACCACCTGGTGGGTGTCCTGGTTCTGCTCGAGCCGCATGGTCGGATCTTCGGCGACCAGCCGGGACAGGCCCTGCGAGAGCTTGTCCTCGTCGGCCTTGCTGTGCGCCCGGATGGCCAGCGGCAGCAGCGGGTCGGGCATCTGCCAGGGCTCCATCAGGAGCGGGTCGTCCTTGGCCGAGAGCGTGTCGCCGGTCTCCGCGCGGCTCAGCTTCGCCACGGACGCCAAGTCCCCGGCGATGCAGTGGGTGAGCGTGCGCTGCTGTTTGCCGAACGGTGCGGACAGGGCGCCGATCCGTTCGTCGACGTCGTGGTCCTCGTGCCCGCGGTCGGCGAGGCCGTGCCCGGAGACATGCACGGTCTCGTCGGGGTGCAGGGTGCCGGAGAAGACGCGCACCAGGGAGACCCGGCCGACGTACGGGTCGGACGCCGTCTTCACGACCTCCGCGACGAGCGGCCCGTCCGGGTCGCAGAGCTTCAGCTCGCGCGGCTTGCCGTCGACCGTGGTGACCCGGGGTGCCTCGCGCTCCAGGGGGGTCGGGAAGCCGCCGGTGACCAGTTCCAGCAGCTCGACCGTGCCGAGGCCCTGCCGGGCGCCGTCGGCCGCGGGGGCGGCGGCCAGGACGGGGAAGAAGACCCCGCGCGCGACGGCCCGCTCCAGGTCGTCGATCAGCGTCTTGACGTCGATGCTCTCGCCGCCGAGGTACCGGTCCATGAGGGTCTCGTCCTCGCTCTCCGAGATGATCCCCTCGATCAGCCGGTTGCGAGCCTCCTCGATCAGCGGCAGTCGTTCCGGATCCGGATCCGACTCCTTGCGCTCGCCGGTCGAGTAGTCGAACAGCTTCTGCGACAGCAGCCCGATCAGCCCGGTCACGGGCGCGTGCCCGTCGGGCCCCTGCGGACCGTGCAGTGGCAGATACAGCGGCAGTACGGCGTCGGGGTCGTCCCCGCCGAGGGCCTCAGCGCAGATCCGCGTCATCTCCTCGTAGTCGGCGCGCGCGGCCTCCAGGTGCGTGACGACGATCGCGCGGGGCATGCCGACGGCAGCGCACTCCTCCCACACCATGCGGGTCGAGCCGTCCACCCCGTCCGACGCGGAGACGACGAAAAGGGCCGCGTCCGCCGCTCGCAGACCGGCCCTGAGCTCTCCGACGAAGTCGGCGTATCCGGGGGTGTCGAGGATGTTGACCTTGATGCCGTCCCATTCGACAGGCACCAGGGAGAGCTGCACCGAACGCTGCTGCCGGTGCTCGATCTCGTCGTAGTCCGAAACGGTGCCGCCGTCCTCCACACGGCCCGCCCGGTTCACTGCCCCCGCTGTGAGCGCGAGGGCTTCCACCAACGTGGTCTTGCCCGATCCGCTGTGGCCGACCAGCACCACATTCCGTACGGACGCGGGGTGGTCGGCCGCTGTTGCCCTGCCGGCGGCTCCGGGGTGTGCGTTCGCCTTGTCGCCCATGGCCTTGCCTCCCGTGCACGGTGAGGTCTCTGTGGGCGCGGACACGCGGCTCCGCGTGCGGTGGCGGCTCCGGCGACGCCCGCGGTCCTTCGAGCTTTCCACTCCCGTCACGGTGCGTCCATACGAGGGACGCGATCTGGCCGCCTGCCGTCTGTTGCGAACCGTCCGGCCGCTCCGACGGCCGGTGGCGGGTGCCCGGACGTCGCCGACACGCGCGCGTGGCTACGATGGGCCAGCCGGTAGCCAGCAGGGGCCGTCCGGCGACACCGAGCCCTCGGGAAGGCCATGCTGAACAAGTACGCGCGTGCATTCTTCACGCGTGTCCTCACACCGTTCGCCGCGTTTCTCATCCGTCGTGGGGTCAGCCCCGACACGGTGACGCTCCTCGGCACCGCCGGAGTGGTCGCGGGAGCGCTGGTCTTCTACCCGATGGGCGAGTTCTTCTGGGGCACGGTCGTGATCACGCTGTTCGTGTTCTCCGACCTCGTCGACGGCAACATGGCCCGCCAGCTCGGCCGCTCCAGCCGCTGGGGTGCCTTCCTGGACTCCACGCTCGACCGGGTCGCCGACGGCGCGATCTTCGGCGGCTTCATCCTCTGGTACGCGGGGGGCGGCGACGACCTCGTCCTGTGCGCCGTCTCGATCTTCTGCCTGGCCAGCGGCCAGGTGGTGTCGTACACCAAGGCCCGCGGCGAGTCGATCGGCCTGCCGGTCGCGGTCAACGGGCTGGTCGAGCGCGCCGAGCGGCTGGTGATCTCCCTGGTCGCCGCCGGTCTCGCGGGCCTGCACGACTTCGGGGTGCCCGGTATCCAGTACCTGCTGCCGATCGCCCTGTGGGTCGTCGCCGTCGGCAGCCTGGTGACGCTGATCCAGCGGGTCGTCACGGTCCGCCGGGAGTCGGCCGAGGCGGACGAGGCCGCCGCGCGGGAAAATGCCTCCCAGGGGAGTGAGGCGGCGAAGTGAGCGCCCAGGACCGGCTGACGGACGCGCTGTACGGGATCGGCTGGGGCACGGTCAAGAAGCTCCCCGAGCCGGTCGCCGTACGGCTGGGGAACACGATCGCCGACGCCGCCTGGAAGCGGCGCGGCAAGGGCGTACGGCGGCTGGAGAGCAACTACGCGCGCGTGGTGCCGGGCGCGGGCCCGGAGCGCCTCGCCGAGCTCTCGCGCGCGGGCATGCGCTCGTATCTGCGCTACTGGATGGAGTCCTTCCGGCTGCCGGCCTGGAGCGCCGAGCGCATCAGGAACGGCTTCGACCCCAAGGACATCCACCACCTCACGGACGGCCTCGCCTCCGGCCGCGGCGTCGTCCTGGCCCTGCCCCACCTGGGCAACTGGGACCTGGCCGGCGCCTGGGTCACCACCCAGCTGGAGACGCCCTTCACCACGGTGGCCGAGCGCCTGAAGCCCGAGACGCTGTACGACCGTTTCGTCGCCTACCGCGAAGGCCTCGGCATGGAGGTCCTGCCGCACAGCGGCGGCACCGCCTTCGGCACCCTGGCCCGGCGGCTGCGTGACGGCGGCCTGGTCTGCCTGGTCGCCGACCGTGACCTGTCCGCCTCCGGCGTCGAGGTCGAGTTCTTCGGCGACACGGCCCGGATGCCCGCCGGACCGGCACTGCTCGCCCAGCAGACGGGCGCGCTGCTGCTGCCGGTGACCCTCTGGTACGACGACTCGCCCGTCATGCGGGGTCGTGTTCACCCGCCGATCGAGGTACCCGAGGCAGGTACGAAGGCCGAGAAGACGTCTGTCATGACACAGGCGTTGGCGGATGCCTTCGCCGGCGGGATCGCCGACCATCCGGAGGACTGGCACATGCTGCAGCGGCTGTGGCTCGCCGACCTGGAACCCCGACCGTCCGACGGGGAGCGGCCGTGAGAATCGGCATCGTCTGCCCGTACTCCTGGGACGTGCCGGGCGGCGTCCAGTTCCATATCCGCGACCTCGCCGAGTACTTCATCCGCCTCGGCCACGAAGTGTCCGTCCTCGCACCCGCCGACGACGACACCCCGCTCCCGCCGTACGTCGTCTCGGCTGGCCGCGCGGTCCCGGTGCCGTACAACGGCTCGGTGGCCCGGCTGAACTTCGGCTTCCTCTCGGCCGCGCGGGTACGGCGCTGGCTGCACGACGGCGCCTTCGACGTGGTCCACATCCACGAGCCGTCCTCGCCCTCGCTCGGCCTGCTCACCTGCTGGGCGGCGCAGGGCCCGATCGTCGCGACCTTCCACACGTCCAACCCGCGCTCCCGCGCGATGGTCGCCGCGTACGCGATCCTCCAGGCCGCGCTGGAGAAGATCAGCGCGCGGATCGCGGTGAGCGAGTACGCCCGCCGCACCCTCGTGGAACACCTCGGCGGCGACGCGGTGGTGATCCCGAACGGCGTGGACGTCGACTTCTTCGCCAAGGCCGAGCCCCGGCCCGAGTGGCAGGGCGACACGATCGGCTTCATCGGGCGCATCGACGAGCCCCGCAAGGGCCTGCCGGTGCTGATCAAGGCGCTGCCGAAGATCCTCGCCGCCCGTCCGCAGACCCGGCTGCTGGTCGCGGGGCGCGGGGACGAGGAGGAGGCCGTGGAGACGCTGCCCGAGGACATGCGCTCCCGCGTCGAGTTCCTCGGCATGGTCAGCGACGAGGACAAGGCCCGTCTGCTGCGCAGCGTCGACCTGTACGTCGCCCCCAACACCGGCGGCGAGAGCTTCGGCATCATCCTGGTCGAGGCCATGTCGGCGGGAGCCCCGGTGCTCGCCTCGGACCTGGACGCGTTCGCGCAGGTGCTCGACCAGGGCGCCGCGGGCGAGCTGTTCGCCAACGAGGACGCGAACGCCCTCGCCGAGGGCGCCGTACGCCTCCTTGAGGACCCGGAGCGCCGGGCCGAGCTGCGGGCACGCGGCAGCGCCCACGTCCGGAGGTTCGACTGGTCCACGGTCGGCGCGGACATCCTGTCGGTCTACGAGACGGTGACCGACGGGACGACGGCAGTGGCGGCCGCCGACGAGCGGTCGCCGGGGTTGCGGGCGCGGCTGGGGCTGGCGCGCGACTGACCCGGCACGCGCGCGTGGTCCTGCCGGTCGGACGCTGACCACAGTTGCTCCACACAGCCCGGCTAACCTTGCCGCCCGTGACCGCAACCCTCATCTGGATCCTCGTCGCCCTCGTGGTGATCGGCCTGTACCTGAGCTGGACCGCAGGCAGGCTCGACCGGCTGCACGCCCGCATCGACGCCACCCGCGCCGCGCTCGACGCCCAGCTGCTGCGCCGCGCCTCGGTGGCCCAGGAACTGGCGACCTCCGGCGTGCTCGATCCGGCCGCCTCGATCGTCCTGTACGAGGCCGCGCACGCCGCGCGGCAGGCGGAGGAGGAGCAACGGGAGGTCGCCGAGAGCGAGTTGAGCCAGGCGCTCCGGGCCGTGTTCGCCGAGGCGCAGCAGGTGGAGGCGGTTCGGGAGGCGCCCGGGGGAGAGGCGGCCACGCGTGAACTCACCGAGGCGGTACGCCGGGTGCCGATGGCCCGTCGCTTCCACAACGACGCCGTGGGAGCGGCCCGAAGGCTCCGGGAGCACCGCAAGGTGCGCTGGTTCCGGCTGGCCGGTCACGCGCCCTTCCCGCTGGCCTTCGAGATGGACGACGAGCCCCCGGCGGCCCTGATGGTGCGGGCCGCGTAGCCGCGCCCGCACGCAAAACGATCCACCGGCTCCTCATTGGCCCTTGCTGTGGCCTGGTCCCCTCGCGTTTCCTCGGTGTTCGCAGAAACCCTCTTTCACCGAGCGAGGTCACCCGTGTCCAGCACGCTTCCCCAGTCCGCCCAGACGCCCGAGACCGGCACCGCGCGCGTGAAGCGCGGCATGGCCGAGCAGCTCAAGGGCGGCGTGATCATGGACGTCGTCACGCCGGAACAGGCGAAGATCGCCGAGGACGCCGGCGCCGTGGCCGTCATGGCACTGGAGCGGGTCCCGGCCGACATCCGCAAGGACGGCGGCGTGGCCCGTATGTCCGACCCGGACATGATCGAGGGCATCATCGAGGCCGTCTCCATCCCGGTCATGGCCAAGTCCCGCATCGGCCACTTCGTCGAGGCGCAGGTGCTGCAGTCCCTCGGCGTCGACTACATCGACGAGTCCGAGGTGCTCACCCCGGCCGACGAGGTCAACCACTCCGACAAGTGGGCCTTCACCACGCCGTTCGTCTGCGGCGCCACCAACCTCGGCGAGGCCCTGCGCCGGATCGCCGAGGGCGCGGCCATGATCCGCTCCAAGGGCGAGGCCGGCACCGGCAACGTCGTCGAGGCCGTCCGCCACCTGCGCCAGATCAAGAACGAGATCGCCCGTCTGCGCGGCTACGACAACAACGAGCTGTACGCCGCCGCCAAGGAGCTGCGTGCCCCGTACGAGCTCGTCAAGGAGGTCTCGGAGCTGGGCAAGCTGCCGGTGGTCCTCTTCTCCGCCGGTGGTGTCGCCACCCCGGCCGACGCCGCGCTGATGCGCCAGCTCGGCGCCGAGGGCGTCTTCGTCGGCTCCGGCATCTTCAAGTCCGGCGACCCGGCCAAGCGTGCCGCCGCCATCGTGAAGGCGACCACCTTCTACGACGACCCCAAGATCATCGCGGACGCGTCCCGCAACCTCGGCGAGGCCATGGTCGGCATCAACTGCGACACCCTCCCCGAGGCCGAGCGCTACGCGAACCGGGGCTGGTGATGACCGCTCCCGTGGTCGGAGTGCTCGCGCTCCAGGGCGACGTACGGGAGCACCTCGTCGCCCTGGCCGCGGCCGGTGCCGTGGCCAGGCCGGTGCGGCGCCCCGAGGAACTCGCCGGGATCGACGGCCTCGTTCTGCCCGGCGGCGAGTCCACCACCATCTCCAAGCTGGCGGTCCTCTTCGGCGTGATGGACCCCCTCCGCGCGCGCGTGCGGGACGGCATGCCCGTCTACGGCACCTGCGCGGGCATGATCCTGCTCGCCGACAAGATCCTCGACCCGCGCTCGGGCCAGGAGACGATCGGCGGCATCGACATGATCGTGCGCCGCAACGCCTTCGGACGGCAGAACGAGTCCTTCGAAGCGGCGGTCGAGGTGGAGGGCATCGCGGGCGATCCTGTAGAGGGCGTCTTCATCCGCGCCCCCTGGGTGGAGTCCGTCGGCGCCGCGGCCGAGGTGCTCGCCGAGCACGACGGCCACATCGTCGCGGTCCGCCAGGGCAACGCGCTGGCCACGTCGTTCCACCCGGAACTGACCGGCGACCACCGCGTGCACGGCCTGTTCGTCGACATGGTGCGCGCGTACCGGACGACGGAGTCCTTGTAGGATCTGGAGGTCTCCCAGGCCCTTAAGATCTGGGGGAGTTCGTTCGGAGATGGGTTACGCGAAGGAGACAGGCAGATGTCCGGCCACTCTAAATGGGCCACGACGAAGCACAAGAAGGCCGTGATCGATGCCAAGCGCGGCAAGCTCTTCGCGAAGCTGATCAAGAACATCGAGGTCGCGGCCCGCACCGGTGGCGCCGACCCCGATGGCAACCCGACGCTGTACGACGCCATCCAGAAGGCGAAGAAGTCGTCGGTCCCGAACAAGAACATCGACTCCGCGGTGAAGCGCGGCGCCGGCCTGGAGGCCGGTGGCGCCGACTACGAGACGATCATGTACGAGGGCTACGGCCCGAACGGTGTCGCGGTGCTCATCGAGTGCCTCACCGACAACCGCAACCGCGCCGCCTCGGACGTCCGCGTCGCCATGACCCGCAACGGCGGCTCCATGGCCGACCCCGGCTCCGTGTCGTACCTCTTCAACCGCAAGGGCGTCGTGATCGTCCCCAAGGGCGAGCTGGCCGAGGACGATGTCCTGGGTGCCGTCCTGGACGCCGGCGCCGAGGAGGTCAACGACCTCGGCGAGAACTTCGAGGTCATCAGCGAGGCCACCGACCTGGTCGCGGTCCGCACGGCCCTCCAGGACGCCGGCATCGACTACGAGTCCGCCGACGCGAACTTCGTCCCGACCATGCAGGTCGAACTGGACGAGGAGGGCGCCAAGAAGATCTTCAAGCTGATCGACGCGCTCGAGGACAGCGACGACGTCCAGAACGTCTTCGCCAACTTCGATGTCAGCGACGAGATCATGGAGAAGGTCGACGCGTAACGCTGCCGCGAACTGAGCGGATTCGGCGGGCCGGTGGGACACGTCCCACCGGCCCTGTTCGGTGGTTTTTGGGGGGGGGGGGGGGCCCCCCCCCCCCCCCCCGCCGCTGTTGTCGGTGGTACCCGATAGCCTGCACAAACAGGCGATCTAAGGGAGGGCGCGTGCGCGTGCTGGGGGTGGACCCGGGGCTGACGCGATGCGGTGTCGGTGTGGTCGAAGGTGTCGCGGGCCGGCCCCTCACCATGCTCGGCGTCGGAGTCGTCCGTACGCCCGCGGACGCGGACCTGGGGCACCGTCTCGTCGCCATCGAGCAGGGCATCGAGCAGTGGCTGGACGAGCACCGGCCCGAATTCCTCGCCGTGGAGCGGGTGTTCAGCCAGCACAACGTGCGGACGGTGATGGGCACGGCCCAGGCCAGCGCCGTCGCCATGCTCTGTGCGGCCCGCCGCGGCATCCCCGTCGCCCTGCACACCCCCAGCGAGGTCAAGGCCGCCGTCACCGGCAGCGGCCGCGCGGACAAGGCGCAGGTCGGCGCGATGGTGACCCGCCTGCTGCGGCTCGACGCGCCACCCAAGCCCGCCGACGCCGCCGACGCCCTCGCGCTCGCCATCTGCCACATCTGGCGGGCCCCCGCCCAGAACCGCCTCCAGCAGGCTGTCGCCCTGCACGCGGCAAAGACAACCGCATCGAAAGGTCGCCCGGCATGATCGCCTTCGTCAGCGGCACGGTCGCCGCCCTCGCCCCCGACGCCGCGGTGGTCGAGGTCGGCGGTGTCGGCATGGCCGTCCAGTGCACGCCGAACACCCTGTCCACGCTCCGGCTCGGTCAGCCCGCCAAGCTGCACACTTCGCTCGTGGTCCGAGAGGACTCGCTGACCCTGTACGGGTTCGCGGACGACGACGAACGGCAGACCTTCGAACTGCTCCAGACCGCCAGCGGGGTCGGCCCCCGCCTGGCCCAGGCCATGCTCGCCGTCCACAGCCCGGACGCCCTGCGCCGAGCCGTCACGACAGCCGACGAGAAGGCGCTCACCGCCGTCCCCGGCATCGGCAAGAAGGGCGCACAGAAGCTGCTGCTGGAGCTGAAGGACCGGCTCGGCGAGCCGATCGGTGCCCCCGCGATGGGAACGGCGATCAGCAGCGGCTGGCGAGACCAACTGCACGCCGCGCTGATCGGACTGGGCTATGCGACCCGCGAGGCCGAGGAGGCCGTGGCCGCCGTGGCCCCGCAGGCCGAGGCGGCAGACGGCACCCCGCCCGTGGGCCAGCTGCTGAAGGCCGCTCTCCAGACCCTCAACCGCGCCCGCTGACCCCCCGACCCCGAGGCATACGCAATGAACTGGGACGACCCGACCGACACCCCCGCCGCCGAGCGGCTGGTGGGGTCGGTCGCCGACCGTGAGGACCAGGCCGTCGAGGCCGCCCTGCGCCCCAAGGACCTGGACGAGTTCATCGGCCAGGAGAAGGTCCGCGAGCAACTCGACCTCGTCCTTCGGGCCGCACGCGCACGGGGCGCCACCGCCGACCATGTGCTGCTCTCCGGCGCCCCCGGCCTCGGCAAGACCACCCTCTCGATGATCATCGCCGCCGAGATGGGCGCCCCGATCCGCATCACCAGCGGCCCCGCCATCCAGCACGCCGGCGACCTCGCCGCGATCCTGTCCTCGCTCCAGGAGGGCGAGGTCCTCTTCCTCGACGAGATCCACCGCATGTCCCGGCCCGCCGAGGAGATGCTCTACATGGCGATGGAGGACTACCGCGTCGACGTCATCGTCGGCAAGGGCCCGGGCGCCACCGCCATCCCGCTCGAACTTCCCCCCTTCACCCTGGTCGGCGCCACCACGCGCGCGGGCCTGCTGCCGCCCCCGCTGCGCGACCGCTTCGGCTTCACCGCGCACATGGAGTTCTACGAGCCCACCGAGCTGGAGCGCGTCATCCACCGCTCCGCGCACCTCCTCGACGTCGAGATCGGGGCCGACGGTGCCGCGGAGATCGCCGGCCGCTCCCGCGGCACACCCCGTATCGCCAACCGCCTGCTGCGCCGTGTCCGCGACTACGCGCAGGTCAAGGCCGACGGGATCATCACGCGCGACATCGCCTCCGCGGCACTGAAGGTCTACGAAGTCGACGCCCGCGGGCTCGACCGGCTCGACCGGGGCGTCCTCGAAGCCCTGCTCAAGCTCTTCGGCGGCGGCCCGGTCGGACTGTCGACGCTCGCCGTCGCGGTGGGAGAGGAGCGCGAGACCGTGGAAGAGGTCGCCGAGCCGTTCCTCGTACGGGAGGGGCTGCTGGCCCGCACCCCACGCGGCCGGGTGGCCACACCCGCCGCATGGGCACATCTCGGCCTCACCCCGCCCCGCTCGTCCGGTGCGGGAAACGGACAACAGGACCTGTTCGGGACGTGAGGGAGGCCCGACGGCGAGGGCATTGGCCGGACCAGGAACCCCGGTGCCATGCTGAGCGTTGTTCCTTGCGCGCGGACTCGCTTAGACTCCGCCGATGCCGCCTTTGTCGGCGGCACACATACCCCCAACCATCAGGCCGCTCACCATCGCGGTCGCGTGAAGGAAGTACCGACCCGTGAGTCTCGTGACCCTCCTCCCGTTCATCGTGCTCATCGGGGCCATGTTCCTGATGACCCGCTCGGCCAAGAAGAAGCAGCAGCAGGCCGCGAACATGCGGAACGAAATGCAGCCCGGCAGCGGCGTCCGCACGATCGGGGGCATGTACGCCACGGTCAAAGAGGTCAACGAGGACACGGTCCTCCTCGACGCAGGCCCGGGTGTCGACCTCCTCTTCGCCAAGAACGCGATCGGTGCCGTCCTGACCGACGACGAGTACAACCGCATCGTCCACGGCGTCGAGCACGACCTGAAGAGCGACGTCGTCCCGGACGACGCCTCCTCCCTCACCGAGCCGGAGTCCGGTGCGACCGCCGCCGACTCCGACGACACGCCGGTCGACCTGGGCAAGAAGGACGCGGACGAGGAGCCGGCCGACGAGACCGCGGCCGCCGAGGCGAAGGCTGACGACGAGCCGAAGAAGACCGACGGCGACTCCGACGCGAAGTAGTCATGCACCCGGGTGCGCGGGCCGCTCCCGCGCGCCCCGGAACATGCGAAGCTCGACGGGGATCCCGACACCATGTCATGGCCGCCCGCCCGCCGCACGGGCGCGAGGCGGCCCGAGAGGGAGTACGAGAAGGTGGCAGCACCTAAGAAGGGCCGGAGCGCGAGCGCCCAGAGCAAGCCAGGGCGCTCGCTGGTCCTGATCCTGATCGCCATCGTGGCGCTCACCGGGGGAATGTTCGCCTCCGGACACACCACTCCGCGTCTCGGCATCGACCTGGCCGGCGGTACGAGCATCACGCTCCGCGCGGAGCCCGAGGACGGCGACCAGTCCGCGATCAACAAGAAGAACATGGACACCGCGGTCGACATCATGAACCGCCGTGTCAACGGTCTCGGTGTCTCCGAGGCGGAGGTCCAGACCCAGGGCGATCGCAACATCATCGTCAACATCCCCAAGGGCACGAACTCCGAGGAGGCCCGGAAGCAGGTCGGCACCACCGCCAAGCTCTACTTCCGCCCCGTCCTCACCACCGAGGTCGCCGGCGCCGGAGCCGGGGCCACCCCGTCGCCCAGCGCCTCCAGCAGCGCCTCGGGCGACGCCGACAAGGACAAGGCGACCTCGTCCTCGTCCCCGTCCGCCACCCCCTCGGCGACCTCCACCACGCAGGGACGCGCGGTCACCGACGCGCTCAAGGCCGACCCCACCCCGAGCGACTCCGCGTCGCCGTCCGCCAGCGCCTCCCCCTCCCCGAGCGGCAGCGCCCCGGCCGACGACACCAGCAAGCTCCAGGCGCAGTACGCCGCGCTCGACTGCACCAAGAAGGCAGTCCGCGCCACGGCTGGCGAGGGCGCCAAGCCCACCGCGCCGACGGTCGCCTGCGGCCAGAACGCGCAGGGCCAGTGGCAGAAGTACATCCTCGGCCCCGCCGAGGTCGACGGCACCGACGTCGACAAGGCCCAGGCCGTCTTCAACACCCAGACCGGCGCCGGCTGGACCGTCACGATGGACTTCACGTCCGCCGGCACCAAGAAGTTCGCCGCGATCACCGGCAAGCTGGCCCAGAACCAGTCCCCGCAGAACCAGTTCGCGATCGTCCTGGACGGCGAGGTCGTCTCCGACCCGTACGTCCGCCAGGCGCTGACCGGCGGCAACGCCGAGATCTCCGGCAACTTCAACCAGGAGTCGGCCCAGAGCCTCTCCAACATGCTGTCGTACGGCGCCCTGCCGCTGACCTTCAAGGAGGACAGCGTCACCACGGTGACCGCGGCCCTCGGTGGTGAGCAGCTGCAGGCCGGCCTGATCGCGGGCGCGATCGGCCTCGCCCTGGTCATCATCTACCTGCTGGCCTTCTACCGCGGCCTGTCGGTCATCGCCATCCCGTCGCTGCTGGTCTCCGCGATGCTCACCTACGTGATCATGTCGCTGCTCGGCCCGACCATCGGCTTCGCGCTGAACCTGCCGGCCGTGTGCGGTGCCATCGTCGCGATCGGCATCACAGCGGACTCGTTCATCGTCTTCTTCGAACGGGTCCGGGACGAGATCCGCGAGGGCCGCACGCTGCGCCCCGCCGTGGAACGGGGCTGGCCGCGCGCCCGGCGCACCATCCTGGTCTCCGACTTCGTGTCGTTCCTCGCCGCCGCGGTGCTGTTCATCGTCACCGTCGGCAAGGTCCAGGGCTTCGCGTTCACCCTCGGTCTGACGACCGTGCTCGACGTGGTCGTCGTCTTCTTCTTCACCAAGCCGCTGATGACGATCCTCGCCCGCAAGAAGTTCTTCGCGAACGGCCACAAGTGGTCCGGCCTCGACCCGAAGGGCCTGGGCGCCAAACCGCCGCTGCGCCGTACCCGCCGTCCCGCCCGCCCCACCGCCGGCCCTGTCGACCCGAAGGAGGCGTGAGATGTCGAAGCTCGGCAACCTCGGCGCCCGACTGCACCGTGGCGAGGTCGGCTACGACTTCGTCCGCAACCGCAAGATCTGGTACGGCGTCTCGATCCTGATCACCATCACGGCCATTGTCGGCCTGACGGTGCGCGGCCTGAACATGGGCATCGAGTTCCAGGGCGGCGCGGTCTTCACCACCCCGAAGACCAGCGTCTCGGTCTCCCAGGCCGAGGAGTACGCGGAAACCGCGTCCGGCCACGACGCGATCGTCCAGGAGCTCGGCAAGGGCGGCCTGCGCATCCAGATCGCCGGTATCGACACCGCCAAGGCCGACCAGATCAAGACCGATCTCTCCAAGGACCTGAGCGTCGACTCGGAGAAGATCAACGCCGAGCTCGTCGGCCCCAGTTGGGGTGAGCAGATCGCCAACAAGGCCTGGCAGGGTCTGGCGATCTTCATGGTGCTCGTCGTGATCTACCTGGCGATCGCGTTCGAATGGCGCATGGCCGCGGCCGCGCTGGTCGCCCTGATCCATGACATCACCATCACGGTCGGCATCTACGCCCTCGTCGGCTTCGAGGTGACACCGGGCACGGTGATCGGTCTGCTGACCATCCTCGGTTACTCGCTCTATGACACGGTCGTCGTCTTCGACAGTCTCAAGGAGCAGGCGAAGGACATCACCAAGCAGACCCGCCTGACGTACAGCGACGTCGCCAACAACTCGATCAACAGCACCCTGATGCGTTCCATCAACACCACGGTGGTCGCGCTGCTCCCGGTCGCCGGACTGCTGTTCATCGGTGGCGGTTTCCTCGGCGCGGGCATGCTCAACGACATCTCGCTGTCGCTGTTCGTCGGCCTCGCGGCCGGTGCGTACTCCTCGATCTTCATCGCCACCCCGCTCGTCGCCGACCTCAAGGAGCGCGAGCCGCAGATGAAGGCCCTGCGCAAGCGGGTCCTCGCCAAGCGGGCGCAGGCAGGCGCACAGGGCGAGGCCGAGGAGGACCAGGCCGTCGAGGAGCCGTTCGGAGCCGAGCCCGGGGAGGCCGCTCCTGCGATCGTCGGCCCGCAGGGTCAGGCGGTCCGCAGCCAGCCTGCCTCCCGCGGCCGCGGCAGGGGCCGACCGTCGGGGAAGCGCCGATGACCGAGCTCACCGACATCAGCGCGCTGCTGCTCAGCCGCATCCGCGATGTGGCGGACTACCCGGAGCCGGGCGTGATGTTCAAGGACATCACCCCGCTCCTGGCGGACCCGGCGGCGTTCACCGCCCTCACCGACGCCCTCGCGCAGGTCGCCGAGCGGACGAACGCGACGAAGGTCGTCGGCCTGGAGGCCCGCGGCTTCATCCTCGGTGCCCCGGTAGCCGTCCGCGCCGGCCTCGGCTTCATCCCCGTGCGCAAGGCGGGCAAGCTCCCCGGAGCCACCCTCAGCCAGGCGTACGACCTGGAGTACGGCTCCGCCGAGATCGAGGTGCACGCCGAGGACCTCACCGGCGCCGACCGCGTCCTGGTCGTCGACGACGTCCTCGCCACCGGCGGCACCGCCGAGGCCTCCCTGAAGCTGATCCGCCGCGCGGGCGCCGAGGTCGCGGGCGTCGCGGTCCTCATGGAACTCGGCTTCCTGGGCGGCCGCACCCGCCTGGAACCGACGCTCGACGGCGCGCCGCTGGAGGCGCTGCTCAAGGTCTGAGCCACAGCGAGCACCACACAAACGGCCGTCCCGGTACACACCGGGGCGGCCGTTGCGCGCCCCGTAGGGGCGCGGGGAACTGCGCGACCAGCCCCCACGGCGCCGCACCCGGCCACGCACCTGAGCGCCTCCCCACAGATCCCGACCACACCCACCGGACACCCCAAAAACGCCCTCACGTCACCTCCCGGAATGCCGGCGGCGACGGTCCTCACATCGGCCGAAAGGCGATCCCGCCGCTGAGGATCGCTACCATGGGATCTCCGGAGCCTGACCGGGGGACCCGGATCGCGCACGAGGAGCCCTCTTGCCAGACGAGGCCCAGCCACTCACCGCCGCCAAGCCCGAGCCCGCCTCGGCGCCCGCGGCGAAGCCGCCCGCGCCGACCGAGTCGAACGCGAAGAACGACACCCGCGGGCCGGTCGAGCATGCCCAGTCCGCGCCCGTCGACAAGTCGGCCGAGCAGTCGCGCCCCAAGCCGCCCCCGCCCGAGAGCCCGGCCACCCCCGCGGTCCGCCCGAACACCGGCCAGCCCGCCCGCTCCGGCTCCTCCAACCGCGTCCGCGCCCGCCTCGCCCGCCTCGGCGTCCAGCGCTCCAACCCGTACAACCCGGTCCTGGAACCGCTGCTGCGCATAGTCCGCAGCAACGACCCGAAGATCGAGACGGCCACGCTCCGCCAGATCGAGAAGGCCTACCAGGTCGCCGAGCGCTGGCACCGCGGCCAGAAGCGCAAGAGCGGCGACCCGTACATCACCCACCCCCTCGCCGTCACCACGATCCTCGCCGAGCTGGGCATGGATCCGGCCACGCTGATGGCGGGCCTGCTGCACGACACCGTCGAGGACACCGAGTACGGCCTCGACCAGCTCCGCCGCGACTTCGGCGACTCCGTCGCCCTGCTCGTCGACGGCGTCACCAAGCTGGACAAGGTCAAGTTCGGCGAGGCCGCGCAGGCCGAGACCGTGCGCAAGATGGTCGTAGCCATGGCCAAGGACCCCCGCGTCCTGGTCATCAAGCTCGCCGACCGCCTGCACAACATGCGCACCATGCGCTACCTCAAGCGCGAGAAGCAGGAGAAGAAGGCGCGCGAGACCCTCGAGATCTATGCGCCGCTCGCTCACCGCCTCGGCATGAACACCATCAAGTGGGAACTGGAGGACCTCGCCTTCGCGATCCTCTACCCCAAGATGTACGACGAGATCGTACGGCTGGTGGCCGAGCGGGCACCGAAGCGTGACGAGTATCTGGCCATAGTGACCGACGAGGTCCAGCAGGACCTGCGCGCGGCCCGCATCAAGGCGACCGTCACCGGACGCCCGAAGCACTACTACAGCGTCTACCAGAAGATGATCGTCCGCGGCCGTGACTTCGCGGAGATCTACGACCTGGTGGGCATCCGCGTCCTCGTGGACACCGTCCGCGACTGCTACGCCGCCCTCGGCACCGTGCACGCGCGATGGAACCCGGTCCCCGGCCGGTTCAAGGACTACATCGCGATGCCCAAGTTCAACATGTACCAGTCGCTGCACACGACGGTGATCGGCCCCAACGGCAAGCCGGTCGAACTCCAGATCCGTACGTTCGACATGCACCGCCGCGCCGAGTACGGCATCGCCGCGCACTGGAAGTACAAGCAGGAGGCCGTCGCGGGCGCCTCCAAGATCCGTACCGATGTGCCCAAGTCGTCCGGCAAGGGCAAGGACGACCACCTCAACGACATGGCGTGGCTGCGCCAACTGCTCGACTGGCAGAAGGAGACCGAGGATCCGGGCGAGTTCCTGGAGTCGCTGCGCTTCGACCTGTCGCGCAACGAGGTCTTCGTCTTCACGCCGAAGGGCGACGTCATAGCGCTCCCGGCCGGTGCGACGCCGGTCGACTTCGCGTACGCGGTCCACACCGAAGTCGGCCACCGCACCATAGGAGCACGGGTCAACGGCCGTCTCGTACCGCTCGAATCCACCCTGGACAACGGCGACTTGGTGGAGGTCTTCACCTCCAAGGCGGCCGGCGCCGGACCGTCCCGCGACTGGCTCGGCTTCGTCAAGTCGCCGCGCGCCCGCAACAAGATCCGGGCCTGGTTCTCCAAGGAACGCCGGGACGAGGCCATCGAGCAGGGCAAGGACGCCATCGCACGCGCGATGCGCAAACAGAACCTGCCGATCCAGCGCATCCTCACGGGCGACTCCCTCGTCACCCTGGCGCACGAGATGCGCTACCCCGACATCTCCTCGCTGTACGCGGCCATCGGCGAGGGACATGTCGCCGCGCAGAACGTCGTACAGAAGCTCGTTCAGGCCCTCGGCGGGGAGGAGGCCGCCACCGAGGAGATGGACGAGGCGGTACCGTCTCCACGCGGGCGCGGCCGCAAGCGGCGCAGCAGCCAGGACCCCGGTGTGGTGGTCAAGGGCGTCGACGACGTCTGGGTCAAGCTCGCCCGCTGTTGTACGCCGGTCCCCGGTGACCCGATCATCGGCTTCGTCACCCGCGGTAGCGGAGTATCGGTTCACCGCAGCGACTGTGTGAACGTGGAGTCACTGTCCCGCGAGCCCGAGCGCATCCTCGACGTCGAGTGGGCGCCCACGCAGTCCTCGGTCTTCCTGGTCGCCATCCAGGTCGAGGCCCTCGACCGCTCCCGGCTGCTGTCGGACGTCACCCGCGTCCTGTCCGACCAGCACGTCAACATCCTCTCCGCGGCCGTCCAGACCTCCCGAGACCGCGTTGCCACCTCCCGCTTCACCTTCGAGATGGGCGACCCGAAGCATCTCGGCCACGTCCTGAAGGCGGTCAGGGGAGTGGAAGGCGTGTACGACGTGTACCGGGTGACGTCGGCGCGCAGCCGGGCGTAACCGCCGTACGAGCACGAAAAGGGGCTCCCCTCGGGGAGCCCCTTCGTCGTGTACCTGCGGCGTGTCAGCCGCCGAACTCCTGCAGGCCCTTCAGCGCCTGGTCCAGCAGGGCCTGGCGGCCCTCCAGCTCCCGCTCCAGCTTGTCGGCCTTGGCGTTGTTGCCCTGGGCGCGCGCCTGCTCGATCTGCTTCTGGAGCTTCTCCACGGCGGCCTGGAGCTGGCCGGTCAGACCCTCGGCACGCGCGCGTGCCTCCGGGTTGGACCGGCGCCACTCGGCCTCCTCGGCCTCCTGGATGGCCCGCTCCACCGCGTGCATCCGCCCCTCGACCTTCGGACGCGCGTCGCGCGGCACATGGCCGATGGCCTCCCAGCGCTCGTTGATCGAACGGAACGCGGCACGCGCGGCCTTGAGGTCCGTGACCGGGAGGATCTTCTCGGCCTCCTCGGCCAGCTCCTCCTTGAGCTTCAGGTTCTCCGACTGCTCCGCGTCCCGCTCGGCGAAGACCGAGCTGCGGGCGGCGAAGAACACGTCCTGCGCGCCGCGGAAGCGGTTCCACAGGTCGTCCTCGTGCTCGCGCTGGGCGCGGCCCGCGGCCTTCCACTCCGACATCAGCTCGCGGTAGCGCGCGGCCGTCGGACCCCAGTCCGTCGAGCCCGACAGCGCCTCGGCCTCGGCGACCAGCCGCTCCTTGGTCTTGCGGGCCTCCTCGCGCTGGGCGTCCAGCGACGCGAAGTGTGCCTTGCGGCGCTTGGAGAACGCCGACCGGGCGTGCGAGAAGCGGTGCCACAGCTCGTCGTCCGACTTGCGGTCCAGCCGTGGCAGGCCCTTCCAGGTGTCCACCAGCGCCCGGAGCCGCTCACCGGCCGCCCGCCACTGGTCGGACTGGGCCAGCTGCTCCGCCTCGGCGACCAGCGCCTCCTTGGCCTTGCGGGCCTCGTCGGACTGCTTCGCGCGCTGCTGCTTGCGCTCCTCACGCCGCGCCTCGACGGTCTCCACGAGCTTGTCCAGCCGCTTCCGCAGCGCGTCCAGATCACCGACGGCGTGGTGTGCGTCGACCTGCTCGCGGATGTGGTCGATGGCGACCTGGGCGTCCTTCGCGGAGAGGTCGGTGGTCTTCACTCGCTTCTCGAGGAGGCCGATCTCGACAACCAGGCCCTCGTACTTGCGCTCGAAGTAGGCCAACGCTTCCTCAGGGGAGCCGGCCTGCCAGGAACCGACGACCTGCTCGCCGTCGGCCGTACGCACGTACACGGTCCCCGTCTCGTCGACGCGGCCCCACGGGTCGCTGCTCACAGCGCCTCCTCCACATGATGCCTGCGTAGGGCTTCCGCACCCCCGGGCATCGTCCACAGTTTCGTCACGGCCAACATAGGCGACCGGCGGGTTGCCTGTCCGCATCCCGCGCGACCGAAATTTCGCAGTTGACAGTCAGGATTTCGTGACGGTTGCCTTGTTGATGACGACCGTCGCGTTGGGTGCGGTGTTCCCCGTCGCGGGGTCCGCGGCCTGCGCTCCAGCGTCCGCGATCTTCTTCAGGACCTTCATGCCCGCTTCGGACACCGTTCCGAACGGTGTGTAGTCGGCCGGCAGCTGACTGTCCTGGTAGACGAGGAAGAACTGGCTTCCTCCGGAGTTGCGCCCTTGCTTCGTCTGGGCGTTGTACTGGTTGGCCATCGCGACCGTGCCCGCCGGGTACACCCCGCCCTTGAGGCTCTTGTCCTTGAGGTTCTCGTCCGGGATCGTGTAGCCGGGCCCGCCCATGCCGGTGCCCTTCGGGTCGCCGCACTGCAGCACGAAGATGCCGCTGGGGACCAGCCGATGGCACTTGGTGTGGTCGAAGAACCCCTTGCCCGCGAGGAAGTTGAAGGAATTCACGGTGTGCGGCGCGACCGACGCCTTCAGGTCGATGTCTATGTCACCGCAGGTCGTGGCGAGCTTCATCGTGTACGTCGCCGACTCGTCGATGGTCATCGCCGGCTCCTTCTTCCAGGTCGCCGTCTTGGCCTTGCCCGCGGCCGGCTTCTCGCACGGGTCCTCGGCCTTGCTGGGCGCCGACGCGCTCGGCGTGACGTCCGCGCTCGCGTTGGCCTTGTCGTCTTCCTTGAGGGCCCCGGTCATGTACAGCGCCAGGCCGGCGATCAGGACGACGGCGAGCGCGGACGCGATCGCGGCGTTGCGCGTACGCGCTTTGCGCCGTGCCTCGGTGCGCCGCTGCTGCTGCCGCAAGAACTTCTCCCGCGCGAGCTGACGCTTCCGCTGTTCTTGGCTGACCACCGGGTTTCTCCTCATACGTCTCGTACGTCGACCGGTACGCGTGCGTCGTTCGAATCGACCACCCGCGTGTGCCCCGTACCGTATATGGGTTCGCTGAGGAATCGGCAGCGCCGGTAGGCTCTGGCCTCAGGCGCTGCGCATGCGCAAGCCCACCCGAATCGACACAACGAAGGACGATCGTGCTCATTGCCGGGTTCCCCGCCGGGGCCTGGGGGACGAACTGTTATCTCGTCGCCCCCGCCGCCGGTGAGGAGTGCGTGATCATCGACCCGGGCCACGAGGCGGCCCCAGGAGTCGAGGAAGCACTGAAGAAGCATCGGCTCAAGCCCGTGGCGGTCGTCCTCACCCACGGCCACCTCGACCATGTGGCCTCGGTCGTCCCGGTGTGCGGCGCGCACGACGTGCCGGCCTGGATCCACCCCGAGGACCGGTACATGATGAGCGACCCCGAGAAGGCGCTCGGACGCTCCATCGGGATGCCGCTGCTGGGCGAGCTGACCATCGGGGAGCCGGACGACGTCAAGGAGTTGACCGATGGCGCGCGACTGGAGCTGGCGGGTCTGGAGCTCTCCGTCGCCCACGCGCCGGGCCATACCAAGGGGTCGGTGACCTTCCGGATGCCCGAGACCGCCGACATCCCGTCGGTGTTCTTCGCCGGGGATCTGCTGTTCGCCGGCTCCATCGGACGCACCGACCTGCCCGGCGGTGACATGGCCGAGATGCTCGACTCGCTGGCCCGTGTGTGCCTGCCGCTCGACGACTCGACCGTGGTGCTGTCCGGCCACGGCCCCCAGACGACCATCGGCCAGGAGCGCGCCACCAACCCGTATCTGCGGCAGGTGGCCGCCGGCCAGGGAGCGGATCCGAACACCGCTCCCCGACGAGGAATGTGACGAGAGAGTTCCGTGAGCACCTTCAAGGCCCCCAAGGGCACGTACGACCTGATCCCGCCGGACAGCGCCACGTACCTGGCCGTCCGTGAGGCGATCGCGGCTCCGCTGCGCAACTCCGGCTACGGCTACATCGAGACGCCCGGCTTCGAGAACGTCGAGCTGTTCGCGCGCGGTGTCGGTGAGTCCACCGACATCGTGACCAAGGAGATGTACGCCTTCGAGACCAAGGGCGGCGACCGGCTCGCCCTGCGCCCCGAGGGCACGGCCTCCGTCCTGCGCGCGGCCCTCGAGGCCAACCTGCACAAGGCGGGCAACCTCCCGGTCAAGCTCTGGTACTCGGGCTCGTACTACCGCTACGAGCGCCCCCAGAAGGGCCGTTACCGCCACTTCTCCCAGGTCGGGGCCGAGGCGATCGGCGCGGAGGATCCGGCGCTGGACGCCGAGTTGATCATCCTGGCGGACCAGGCGTACCGCTCGCTGGGCCTGAGCAACTTCCGCATCCTGCTCAACAGCCTGGGCGACAAGGAGTGCCGTCCGGTCTACCGCGCGGCCCTCCAGGACTTCCTGCGCGGCCTGGACCTCGACGAGGACACGCTGCGCCGGTCGGAGATCAACCCGCTGCGCGTCCTCGACGACAAACGCGAGTCGGTCCAGAAGCAGCTGACGGGTGCGCCGCTGCTGCGCGACTACCTGTGTGACGCCTGCAAGGCGTACCACGAGGAGGTCCGTGAACTGATCACCGCGGCGGGCGTCGCCTTCGAGGACGACCCGAAGCTGGTGCGCGGCCTGGACTACTACACGCGGACCACCTTCGAGTTCGTCCACGACGGTCTGGGCTCCCAGTCCGCGGTGGGCGGCGGCGGCCGCTACGACGGACTCTCCGAGATGATCGGCGGTCCCGCGCTGCCGTCGGTGGGCTGGGCTCTGGGCGTCGACCGCACGGTCCTGGCCCTGGAGGCGGAGGGCGTCGAGCTCGAACTCCCGTCGGCCACCAGCGTGTTCGCGGTTCCGCTGGGCGACGAGGCCCGCCGCGTCCTGTTCGCCAAGGTCACCGACCTGCGCAAGGCGGGCATCGCCGCCGACTTCTCCTACGGCGCCAAGGGACTCAAGGGCGCCATGAAGAACGCCAACCGCAGCGGCGCCCGCTACACCGTCGTCGCCGGCGAACGCGACCTCGCCGAGGGCGTCGTCCAGCTCAAGGACATGGAGTCCGGCGAACAAACCCCGATCGGCGTGAACGAGATCGTGGCCGAGCTGGAGGCACGGCTGGGC